>NZ_NPEF01000029.1 GCF_002811955.1 Leptospira ellisii | reverse complement strand
ATCCGATTCTGTTTAAGAACGGAGGGGAATCCCAAATTTTCGCGATGGGCGTGGTCGAATCTACCGAAGGTCCCGTCTCCGAAAACGTCGTGCCTCTTTACAAGGAAATGGAGGAAATTTTCAATTCCAGAATGGGCGATTCCAACACGAAGGCGCTCGACGTAAAACAGAACGTTCTGAACATATCGGAAGGCGGGATTTTACTCGAAGTCACCGAATCCGAATTGATCGAATCGTTTTTGCATAAACCGTTTTTTACGGCCGACATCACGTTTAAGATGCAGGCCCCTCTGAGATTCGCGTTTCATATCCGACATATTTCTCAAGTCGGAGAAATCTATCACGTAGGCGCAGAAATAGTTGGCTCCAACGATGCGAAGGCAAATATGACTCTATTGAAGAAAAATATGAACTTCATTAAGACTCAGTAATTTGCCTTGGAAAATCATAAGAACTTTTTAACCACAGCCCCTTATAAGGGAACCAGGGATTTTTATCCGGACGAAATGCGGCTGCGCAATTGGATGTTTTCCGTGATGCGGGAAACAGTCCTTTCTTTCGGCTACGAGGAATACGACGGTCCTATTCTGGAATCGTTCGATCTTTATAAGGCCAAAAGCGGCGAGGAAATCGTAGAACGGCAATTATACGACTTTATAGACAAGGGAGAACGTAGGGTCGCGATCAGACCCGAAATGACCCCCACTCTCGCAAGAATGGTGGCGGGAAATCTCCGAAATCTTCCGAGACCCGTCCGCTGGTTTTCCGTTCCGAATTTATGGCGTTATGAACAACCCGGCAAAGGAAGACTTCGTGAACATTGGCAGTTGAACGTGGATCTATTCGGCGTGGATTCCTTTCGCGCGGAATTGGAGATCCTTTTGATCGCGGATTCCATCCTGAAAAGATTCGGAGCTCCGGAAGGAAGTTATCAAATCCGGGTTTCTCACAGAAAACTTCTGGATAGCTTTCTGAAAAATTCCCTCAAGTTAAACGCGGATCAAATTCACGGAGTTTCCAAACTCCTGGATAAAAAATCCAAAATTTCCGCGGAAGCGTTCGAATCGGAAATCAAACCGTTTCTCGACGACGCGGCTAAACAAATACCTTTGATCGAAACCTTCCTCGGTTCCGATCTTCGATCGGTTTCGGATATTCCCGGAATCGATCCGGAATCGGTTTCGTTTATCCGGAATCTTTTCGGCGAATTACAGGCGTTAGGCGTCGAAAAGCAGCTTACCTTCGATCCTTCGATCATTCGCGGTTTCGATTATTATACCGGTTGTATTTTCGAAGTTTTCGACACCAATCCGGAAAACAGAAGATCCTTATACGGAGGCGGTCGTTACGACAACTTGATCGGATTGTTTTCCAAAGAACAACTTTCGGGAATCGGATTCGGACTCGGAGACGTAACCCTCAAAAACTTTCTGGAAGGCCACGGACTAATTCCCAACTTAAGCCGGGAAAAAACGGTTTTTCTTCCGATCATGGAAGAATCCCTATTTTTGGATACGTTCAAACTATCCAAAGAACTTCGGGAGAATGGAATTCTCGCCGAAACGATGTTAGATTCCGCGAAAATAGGAAAACAAATTCAGACCGCCGAAAAAAAAGGTTATCGTTTTGTATTGTTCCTCGGAGAATCGGAAATCCGTACGGATACGGTCCAAATCAAAGATCTAGTATCCGGCGAACAAAAAAGCCTGCCTCGAAAAGGGCTTGCGGAAATTCTCAAAAAAGACTTTCAACTTTGATTACCATCGTAGATAAGATCGATTATTCGCTCTCGACTTGGATCCGGGCCAATCTTCACAGCCCTAAGATAAGTCACGTATTGTCCAAATTGAATCGGGGGGAAGTATTCCTCGTGATTCTTCTACCGTTCCTTTTTTTCAAAAGCGATCTACCGATGGCGTGGTATTGGGTGTTGGCGTTTACCGGAGCCGTTACGTACGCCAACGATCGATTCGTATTGTTTCTGAAAAAGCTGATCGCGAGAAAACGTCCGCTCGTCACAGTGGCGGGCAAAGTGGATTCCAATCCGGATATGAAACATTCGTTTCCGTCCGCACACGCGGCCAATTCCATGACGGCCGTTTTGATTTTGGTTTTATTGTTTCAGTTTCCTCCGGCCTTGATACTGATCAGTCTTTTGGCCGGGGTGGGCAGATTACTTTCCCTCCATCACTTCGTAAGCGACGTGATCGGAGGTTGGATCATCGGTTCGATTTTCGGTCTTACCGGATTATTTCTTGGAAACGCTCTTCTTCGGCTTTGCTGCTCCTGATTTGGAGCCCAACGCGTCTTGAGTCAACTTGTGGCGAATTTCTCCCCCGTATGTTATCGTCGTAGAGGAAAGGATTTCGTCGTTCAGATCCAGATTGATCTTTTTGTCTTTGATCAACAGTTTCAAAAAGTTTAATACGTTTTTTCCGAACATTTTGGAAGAGTCGTTCGGAATGGATCCCGCGAGATTCTTATGACCGATCACGGTGATCCCTTTTGCGGTGATCACGTTTTGACCGTGTTTGGTATATTCGCAGTTTCCGCCCATCGGAGAGGCCAAATCCACCACCACAGATCCGGATTTCATATTATCCACGATCTTTTTGGTGATCAGAACGGGGGCTTTTCTACCGGGAATCAGCGCCGTGGTTATGATGACGTCCGCCTTTTGGGCAAATTTATCGATCGCTTCCTGCTGACGTTTTTTATACTCGTCGGTTTGTTCCACTGCGTAACCGCCTGCAGCCGCAGAATGGGAAGCTCCTTCCACTTCGACGAACTTCGCTCCCAAAGATTGAACCTGCTCTTTCACTTCAGGTCTGGTGTCGAACACGTCCACGACCGCTCCCAATCTTCTTGCAGAAGCGATGGCTTGTAAACCGGCTACGCCCGCTCCGATAATCAATACGGAAGCCGGAGTGATCGTTCCCGCCGCGGTCGTCAACATCGGAAAAAAACGAGCCAAATGTGCGGCTGCCAAAAGTACCGCCTTATAACCTGCGACAGTCGCTTGCGAAGAAAGAACGTCCATCGATTGAGCTCTAGTGATTCTCGCGATCGCGTCCAAACTCAACACTTCCACTTTTTTTGCGGCCAGTTTTTGAATCGTCGGCGCGTTCATTGCAGGTTGAAACATTCCGAGATAAATCGTTCCGGATTTGATCTTTGCAAGAGTGGCCGGATCGGCGAGGTGAATACTTACGATGATATTGGATTTACTGATCACGTCCTGACGGGAAACCAGAGTCGCGCCGGCTTTTTTATAGTTTTCGTCGTGATAGAAGGATTGTTCTCCGGCGCCTTTTTCGACAACGACCGAAGCTCCGATCTTTTTCAACGCGTCGATAATATCGGGAGTTACGGAAACCCTCGTTTCTTCTTTAGCTTCTTTTAGAATTCCAATGATCATAATTTAATCCCGGTGATAAATCGCGTGTTCCAAAACACGCTTCGGTAAAGTACGTCCAGATTTTCTTCGCGTAAATTTAATCCAAGTTATTTTTGAAGTATTCGATTGTTTTCCGAATTCCTTCCGTAAGAGGAACCTTCGGTTCGAATCCTAAGCTTTGTCTTGCGAGGGTCAAATCCGGTTTCCTACGAGCAGGATCGTCCTGAGGTAGAGGTTTATGAATTAACTTGGAGGAGGAACCCGTTTCTTTTAGAATCAATTCCGCCAATTCCCGAACCGTGAACTCGCCGTCGTTTCCGAGGTTTACCGGACCGGAAAAATTTTCGGTATTCATCATTCGAACGATACCGTCCACAAGATCGTCCACATAACAAAAAGAACGAGTTTGTTCTCCGTCTCCGTACAGAGTTATGTCTTCTTTCTTCAAAGCCTGAACTATGAAATTACTCACCACACGACCGTCGTCGGCGAGCATGTTGGGACCGTATGTGTTGAAGATCCGTATCACACGAATGTCCACTTGGTGATTTCTTTGATAATCGAAACAGAGAGTCTCGGCTACCCGCTTTCCTTCGTCGTAACAGCTTCTGATTCCGACTGGATTCACGTTTCCCCAGTACGTTTCCTTTTGAGGATGCTCCAAAGGATTTCCGTAAACCTCGCTCGTCGATGCTTGTAGGATTCTCGCGTTTATCCGTTTCGCAAGTCCGAGCATGTTCATCATTCCGAGCACGTTCGTTTTGATCGTTTTGATCGAATTGGATTGATAATGAATGGGGCTCGCAGGACAAGCCATGTTGTAAATTTGATCCACTTCCAACTTGATCGGATCGGTGATGTCGTGGCGGATAAATTCGAAACGGGAATCGTCCAAAAGAGGTTCTATGTTTTTCTTTCTTCCCGTATGAAGGTTATCCAAACAGATAACTTCGTTTCCTTCCTTCAAAAGCCGGGAGCACAAATGCGATCCGATAAACCCGGCTCCACCCGTGACTAAAATTCTTCGTTTGCTCATGATTCTTCTTTTTCCAAAAATTCCGTCGGCAGGGGTTTTCCGTTTAAGTCCAAACCTTTACTGAAAAACCATTCCATCACTTCCGGAGTTACGTCTCCCGGAAACGGCGCCTCAAAATTTCCGTTCTCTTGATCGAGAAAAGGATTTTCTTCCGGAGAAAATTCTTCCTGAGGCGCTGGTTGAAAGATCTTTTTGACGGATATGAATATGATGGATAAGCTAAAAAAGGACCAGAGAAGGGCAATCAAATATCCCAAGACGATCACGGATTTTGGGACGTTCTTCGACGCGTTCGCCCCCGTGATCCAAGTCGCCATAATCCCCGCGTCGGTATGAACGATGTTTCCCGTAAAATCGAGAAGATCGTACAATCCGTAGAGAGTGATACTCGTTCCGACGAATACGAGCACGAACGGATTGATTCTTAAATTCAAAAATCCTAAGAGAACGAAACCCAATCCCCAGAGAATGCCCGTATATTGCGCCAGATTTCCCGGCTTGGAATAGGAAACGGTCATGAGCAGCAGAATGGCTCCGAAGGATATCAAAGTCGGCCGAATCATTTTTCCGGAAAATCCCCGGTTGAGCAGAAACCCGCCGATCAGACAAGAACCCAAATATCCCGCCGAAACCACGAAGATAAAGGATCCGCTTCCGGAATTCGGAATCGCGATCGTTTCCCCCGATTCGTTACCGTGAAGTTCGATCGTGTGTACGGAACCTCCGGTCAGCAAGGCCGCGATCGCGTGTCCCAGTTCGTGAACGAATACGATGAAGTCCTTCAAATAACTTACGAGATGATGATCCCAAAAGGAAAAAAGCGTGATCGCTATGGATATAAAAATCGTAAGTCTGAGGAATCGATTCTCCATCGATTTGAATATCGGCAGAATTCGAAATCCGAAAAAGCAAATTGCCTACGATCGAAAACGGATTTCCGCGTTTTAAAATTTCAGAACGTTCTAAAATGCTCCAAAATTTCCTTTAGTTTCGCGGCCTTTTGAACGGATTCGTCGACGGTCTGTTTGATTTCCTCCGAAGTTCTTGCGATCGACTCGGAATTTTCAGCGATACTTTGCATCGAAGTCGATATCTCGTCGGAGGCGGTTTTTTGGAAGTTCGAAGACTCCGTAACGGTTTCGCCGAGACGATTTACTTGAACCGTGTTCTTTCGGATTTCGTTCAACTTCTCCGCTTGAGCCGCAAGAGATGCGGTTACGATGGTCGCCGAGGAATTGACTTCCGCGATGTAATCGGTAAGCTCCTTTACGATCGAAAGAGATTCCTGAAATTTTTCCGCTCCGAAATCGACGGCTTTCGTAGTATCCCCGATCAAGTTCACTATATCCTTGATGGAATTTCTCGTTTGATCGGCGAGTTTGGAAATTTCTTCCGCAACGACGCTGAACCCTTTTCCTGCTTCTCCCGCCCTCGCGGATTCGATCGAAGCGTTGAGCGCGAGAAGATTGGTCTTTTCGGAAATGGAGGTGATGATGCTGATGATTTTGGAGATTCCGTTCGAATATTCCTTGATCTGATCCATGGCCAGGATCGCGCGGCCGAACGTTTCTTCGCTTTGGGAAGCCTTGGTTTTAACGGAAGCCGTCTGCTTCGAAAGATTCTCCATCGACCTCGAAACGTTCTGAATCGATTCGTTCACTTTGCCGATGCCTTCGTTGATCGCACCCAAACCCGAGGATTGCAGATGGATCGATTTTACGATCTCCTCCAAAGTGGAGGAAAGTTCCTGGGATGCGGAAGCAGTCTCTTCCACCGAGGCCGCCTGTGCGTGCGTATGGCCTTGAAATTGTTCGGTGGATCTAGATAGATACACGTAGAGCCTGTCGTTCTTCTCGAAGTTCTCCTTCATCTGAACGAGCAGTCCCCAGACGCTGATTACTAACACACGTAAGCTGGAGTAGATTTCGGAGACTTCCGAATATTCCTTCCGTGCGGGAATTTCCTTTATGAAGTTTCCCGAAACCAATTCCCTTTGGATGGATATGATTTCTCGGATCCGCTTTCTATAATTCAAAATGGTGAGAATCAGAAGTATAATTCCCGAAGTTCCGCATACGATGCCGAGAATCGGGAGAAAAATCATCCCTTGTTTGAGCCATTCGAAATTTGCGAACAACAAAGGTACGAAAACGAGCAGGCTGTAAGTGAGAATTTTTCCGGCCAATCCGAGCTTTTTCAAAAGGGCGCGGAACGCGGTTTTAGTTTTCCAAGAGAAGGATTCGGTATTTTTCAATTCCTGAAACAGAATCTCCGCCTGCGCGATCTGTTTTAGGGTCGCTTTTTTTCTGACGGACATATAACCCGAAACGACTCCGTCGTTCATCACCGGAGTAATCGTGGCATCGACCCAATAATGATCCCCCGACTTCGCCCTGTTTTTGACGACTCCGTTCCAGGGATTTCCTCCCTGAATCGTATCCCACATTTCCTTATATACGTATTGAGGAACATCCGGATGGCGGATGAGATTGTGCGGTTCTCCCAGCATCTCCTTTTCCGAAAAACCGCTGATGTCGGCGAAATCCTGGCTTACGTAAGAGATTCTTCCTTTCGTATCGGTTCTGGAGATGAGAACCGCGTTCACGGGAATCGGAAGCTCTCGATTGGTAACAGGAAGATTTTTTCTCATACGTTTCCTCTCTTTTACATCGCATAAAACGCGTTATGTACTTTAAAGAAGAATTTTGGAGCCAATAGGAAAAGAATCGTCCGCGGGATTCCCTGAAACAATGTGACAAAACAAAGAAAACAATGATTTTATAATATGTTTTTGAAACTCCGTATCAAAATGCGCGATTTAGGTTTAATTTCCTGCGCGGATCCGGCCGGGTATCGATTGCGTTCTGTACGCTTTCGTAAAAAATGGGTTCGTGGATCTGAGATTTTGTTTTTTGATTTCCGGTTTATTTCATATTCTCATTTTGTTCGCATACGGATTTTTTTACGGCAAGGTTACGACTTCCGCGGATATCCGGATCTTTTTAAAAAAGGGAACCGATCTAAACTTTGTTCTCGATTTTAACCGGGACGGCTCGGGAAAAAATCCGGAATCGGAAATCAAAAAATCCTCCGATCCGCAAGGAACTCTCGAAAAAGAGATTCATCGTTTTCGAAACGAAATCCATTTTCCGCAGGGCGCTCTGGAACAAAGACTGGAATCGGATTGTTCCTGGGAAGTGAGGATAAAATCTGACGGAAAGGGAGAAATTATCAGGACCGTACAACCCTGCGGTTATTCGATTTTCGAAAACGAATTTCGTAGGGCTTTGAAAACTTGGAAATTCGAACTGGAAGAAGACACGAATTTGGTCATTCCGGTTTCCTTTAAGATAGATGAAAGAGAACTCTGAAGTCAGCGAATGGTACGCGCTTTACACCAATCCTAGAGCGGAGAAAAAGCTCAAACAATTGCTCGCGCAGAAAAAGATCGAATGTTTTCTGCCTTTACTTTCCAAAAAGAAAAAATGGTCCGACCGTTGGAAAGTGATCGAAGAGCCTCTGTATCCTTCCTATATTTTCGTAAAAATCCAATTCTATCGGGATCGAGTCAATGTGCTTCAGCTCCCCGGCGCGCATCATTTCGTTTTTTACGCGGGTAAACCGTATGTGATTCCGGACGAGGATTTGAATTTAGTGCGTGTTTTTTTGGAAACGTTTCCGAATAAGATAGAAATCCAAATTCAGGAAAAACTGCTCCCGGGCAAAAAAGTCAAAGTTCAAGAGGGACCCTTCGCTGGTTACAATGCGGAAGTCGTCCGCAAAAAGAACGAAGAGCAAATAATAGTCAAATTTCCGGGAATGAATTTAATGACTTCGGTGACCTTGGACATAGGAACGCTGAAACTGGAGGAAATCATTGAGTCAGATTTTTGAAAAGATAGAAAAAGCGATCGATATAGAGATAGAATCCATTCTTCATTTTAGAAAGAATTTGGATCCCGCCTCCATTCAAAAAGGGATCGAATTGATCCTGAAATCGAAGGGTAAATTGATCGTAACCGGCGTCGGCAAATCGGGAGACGTAGGTAAAAAAATCTCTTCCACTCTTTGTTCTACGGGAACGCCTTCTGTTTTTCTTCACCCGGCCGACGCCGCTCACGGAGACGCGGGGATCATCGCACAGGGCGACGTCGTGATCGCGATCGGAAAATCGGGTGAAAGCGAAGAACTGCTGAATCTAATTCCCACGATCAAAAACATCGGCGCCGGATTGATTGCTATGACGGCTAACGCGGAATCCAGACTCGCCAAGGAATCCGACGTAGTACTTTTGACTCCCGTTTTGAAGGAAGCCTGTCCTCTCGAACTCGCACCCACCTCTAGCACGACGATCGCCCTAATTTTAGGAGATGCGATCGCGATGTGCCTTATGGAAATCAAGGATTTTAAACGCGAGGATTTCGCGTTGTATCATCCGGCGGGAAGACTCGGTAAACGTCTAAGCCTGAAAATCGACGACGTTATGCGCAAAGGTTCCGATCTCGCCAAAGTGGGTCCGACCTCGACTTTGGAAGACGTATTAACGGAAATTACCGTTAAACGACAAGGTGCGACGGGAGTGGTGGATTCGTCGGGGAGACTTTCGGGAATCATAACCGATTTCGACATCCGAAAAAAATTAAAGGAAGGAAAACTAGATTCCTACATCCAAGCCAAAGACCTGATGAATTCCGATCCTACCGTATTTTTATCTGGAACGAACGCGTACGAGGTTCTGCAAAGTATGGAATCGAGACCGAATCCGATTTCCGTGGCGCCGATCGTAGACGAATCGAAAAATCTGATCGGAATCGTATCGATCCACGATCTTCTGCAAAAAGGGCTTTGAAGATGTCCCGCTCCGAGGATTTGGAAGTCGTTCTTACGGTAAGCGAAGAGGAATTCTTTTCGTTAAACGAACTTCCCCGCTGCGATCGTATCGAAATCCGTTTGGATCTTTTTTCGCCTTCCGCTATAAGAACGAATCTAACGGAACAGATCGAACGGCTCGACGCTCGCTGTATCTTTACGTATCGTCAATCGGGCGACACCGATCAAATCGCCGCCTCTTCGGAAAAAGACATCGACTTTAATACGTTAGTCGAAACTATCGATCCGAAAAAACACTATTTGGATCTGGAGTTGAACCGTTCCAATGATCTTTTGGAATCCTTCGCGGAAAGAGGTTTCGGTTTGGTCCGGTCCGTACATAAATTCGACGGGATTTTGAATCGGACCGAAATCGAGAATTGGATCGCAAACGATCCGTTTGTCGACGGCCGGAAAAAATATTTCGGAACTCTTCCTTTGGTTTATAAATTCGCCGTGTTTCCCGGGACGGTTTCCGAAATGACCGATTTCCTTTCCTCGATCGGACAAGTCGCAAATAAATTCAAGAAATCTAATATACTTCTCGCCGGTATTTGTATGGGACCTATGGGGGTCGTTTCCCGGATTTTTCCGGAACGTTTCGGTTCTTATTTTACGTATTGTTGTTTAACGGAGCCGAAAGCCCCGGGCCAGGTCGATTTGGAATCCTGGATCCGATTACGCGATACGAGCGTCGATTAGGTTTTATTCGAACTTTGGGAATCCTCGTTCTTTTCCCTTTCCCCGCCTTTGGATTCCAAAAAACGTTTGAACGAGGACTTTTCCTTAAAACGATCGAATTCCTTTTCTTCCGCGGCGGCGGCCCAGATCGAAGGTTTCATGTCGGCGGCCTTTCGGATATATTCCATCGTTTTTTCGAGATCGTCCTTATTCGCATAACATTTCGCTAATAAGTAGTAAGCACCCGAAGAACCGCCCACCTTTTCCAGAAGCAGAATCGACTGATCGAACTTACCCGTGTAATAATATGCCTTTCCGAGATAGAATCTATATTCTCTCTGTTCCTCTTCGGAGGATTTTACCCCGTGGAAATAACGTAGGGCTTTTTCGTATTCTCCATGATTGGTATAATAACGCGCCAATTTGAGAATTCCGTCGTTGTAAACGTCCGGAAGATCCTTAAAATCCGGATTTTCCTTTTCCAATGCGGCCGCTATTTCCTTAAGAATCGAATATCCTTCCGTTTCTTCCTTATTCTGTATCTTACACAAGGCGAGATACATCCTGATTTCCCGGGTTCGTTCCCCGTATTCCAAGGCTCTTTCCGCCGTTTTGATCGCGTTTTCGCAATCTTTGACCTCGTATTTGAGTTTGGTCAATCCTATCAAAGGTTGAACCGTGGCGTTGGCGGCGTACGACTTCCTATAATATTTGGCGGCGTCCTCGTATTTTTTCATCTTATGATATGCGACGGCCTGGTTTAAATTCGCATAATATAACAT
Source organism: Leptospira ellisii (assembly GCF_002811955.1). Classification (GTDB taxonomy): domain Bacteria; phylum Spirochaetota; class Leptospiria; order Leptospirales; family Leptospiraceae; genus Leptospira; species Leptospira ellisii. Next base: position 13,792 of record NZ_NPEF01000029.1, on the reverse strand, counting down.
TTTCGTACTATTGTTTCCGATTTTCATCTCCAGCTTATCCAGAGTCTGAAGCGCTTCGGCGTATTTTTCGTTACGAATCAAAGTGACTCCGTACTTGTAAAGATAGTCCTCTTTTTCGGGAAAATCCTTCACCAAACCCTCCAAAATCCCTTCCGCCTTTTGAAATTCCTTTTGATTGGCGTAGACGAGGGAGAGATTCCAGCGCGCGGATTCGTTGTTGGGTTCTTTTTTCAGAATTTTGAGATAATCCTCTTCCGATTGTTGGGAGGAAGTTTCGGATTCTTCGGTGGTATGTCGTTTCGGTTTGTGAACGGCATGATGACCCGAGGAAAGTCTTTCTTCCGCGGTGGACCTTATCTTTTGAATGTGCGTAAGATCCGGATCGATTCTTAATAAACGGTTGGAATAGGAGATCACTTCGTGATAATCCCGTTGATAGTTAAAATACAGGATGATCTTTTGATAACAATTGACGAGATCCTTTTTCGGTAGGTTCAAACCCACCGCTTTTTTGAAACTCTGGATGGATTTGGGATAATCCCTTCTATATTCGTAGATGTAACCCATATACATCCACGCTTCCCCGGAGGAAGGATTGGCGTCGTTGAATTTCTGGAACTCGCCCATCGCTTTGGAAAAGTCCTTTCTCGCATAGGCCTTCTTCCCTTCCTTTAAATCCGCAAACAGGGACCCGCACAAAAGAAAGGATAAGAAAGCGAAGAGAAAAATCCGAAGCATAAGACCAGTTTCGAAAACGAAGACTTTTTTAAAAGTGAATTTGCGCCCCCGTTTCGCACCGGTTTATAATAAATTTCCTAATTTTTCCCCTTTTTGGAAGCGAGCGCCTCCGCCGCACGAAGCGCAAAACTCATCGTCGTAATCTGCGGATTTACGGACAAACCGGTCGGATAAACGGATGCGTCTATGACGAAGATATTTTTATGTCCGTACAATTCGAGATTCGGATCGACGGCCCCTTTTTCCGGAGAATCCGCGGCTTGAATCGATCCGTGAGGATGCGCCGAACCGACCGATAAACTTCCCGGATTGAATTTTTTATCCAACACCCAGTCGAATTTGGAGTTTCGGTCCACGGAGATCGGTCCTTCCAAATCCGTAAACGGAAAGATCAACTGTTTCGCACCGGCGGCTGCTTGAACCTCGGCCAGCATCTTCAAACCGCGGAGCATATTCTTTCCGTCTCCGGGGGTCAGTTCGAAATAGACCTTTCTGGAACCTAAGGACCATTTTACGGAAGCGTTCGCTTCCCCGTCGGCGCCGTCCCGAACAAGAACGATCCCCGCGCTCATGTTCGGATATTTTTGGATCATTTCGAACTGCTGTTTTCCGTAGAAGGGAATCAAAGAAGCGGCTAACGTAGGCCGAAACGGAGCCACTTCCAACCAAAAACCATAACCGGTATCATCCTGATTGTGACCGTCTTTGATCACGGCGGATTGCGGAGGACCGGAGAACATATTGATCGTTTCGTCGAAAACGGAGAAGATCGTACTCGTAGGATGAACTTTTAAATTCCTTCCCACCCAATCGTTTCCCAACCCCGATCTCTGCAACAAAGCGGGACCTTCGATGGCGCCCGCGCTGACCACGACGACCGGAGCGGAAACCTTGATTTTACGGAGGACCGTATCCGGCGCCTTTTCGTACGGATCGGGAGTGAATTCCGCGACCACGGTTTTTACCGCACCGTCGTGAATCACCTGCGCCTTCATATTGGCGATCACAGTGGCACCCGCTTCGATCGCGTCGGGAATATACGTAAGGAACATCGACTGTTTTGCGTTAATCGGACAACCCAAACCGCATCTTCCCAAACCGATACAACCTCGATTGTTGTTGCTGAGGACCTCGGGATGAAGACCGAGCGCTTTTCCGCCCTTCATCAAGGTGTTGTTATTCGCGTTGATCAGATTGTCGGGAACCGGATGAACGCCGAGTCTTTCGTGAACCGAAGAGACGTACGGATCCATATCCCGTCTGGAATAACCTTTTAAACCGAATCTTCGATCCCACTCGGAAGTCACGTAATCGGGAGGATAAAGCGAAGTCTGCCAGTTTACGGTTGTGGAACCGCCCACGGTTCTTCCCTGAAGAATGCTCAACGTCTGTTCTTCGGCGACGATAAAACCCGCGTCCCTGTATAACCTCGCGGAGGATAAAAATTCCTCTCCGTTAAATTGAGCCGGAGTAAAGTAGGAACCCTCCTCGATGAGAATCACGTTCCATCCTTTTTGCGCAAGCGTCGCCGCGGCGACCGCACCTCCCGCACCGGAGCCGATTACGACCGCTTCCGCCTCGAGTTCCCAAACTCCGTTTTCGATTTTCTCGCGTTCTATGATTTCCTTATGATGTTTCGGAACGATAATTTTAGAATTTGCCGCCGGAATTCCGCCCATATTAAACCTCGTATCCCGCTAATTTTTGAATTCGTTTGTCTTTGGAAACGAGGAAGAACGCGATTTGACGCATGATGGAATACGCGCCTCGTTTCAGGTTGAGGGAGGAATTTTTCCAGGAAAGAAGACGTTTCTCCCGATCCTCCACGCTCAAAGAAGTCATAGGCGTAAATGAAAAATCGAGAGCAAGCGCCGCTAAGCGCGAAGAAGGAATCATTCCCAATAAAAGCAAAACGTCTTCGGTATCGATCGGAGTCGGATGACCGTAGATATAATCGTCCATCGCCAGGCCGAGGTCGAAATCCGGAATCGGATTCCCCTGTAAAAAAACCTCTCCGAGGGATTTATAGGAAAGATAATGATCCTCTTTTAAACCTCGAAGACGGGGAATCGCTCCGCCGCACGCGTTCATTCCCGGTAGAACGAACGCAGTGATCGCGAGAAATTTCAGACTGAATTTGAGAAAACGACTCCGAGAAATCGGTTCGTGCAGAAACAGCTCCAAGTTCACCTCCCGCCGCCGCAAAACGGGCCGCGGTTTTTTATATAACAACCGTTCCGCAGTAGTATAAGAAAGGAACTTCTTTGTCTATACTTTCTTCTGGAATTTTTTCATTTTCACGTAGATCTTGATCTCCTCATAATCGATACGATCCAATTCCACTTCCACTCGATCTCCCAACGTATAAATCTTGGTGAACTTTTTGGAGTAAAAGGAAAAGTCCGTATCCATCCTGATTTCCCCTTCGTCGGTGAATTCGGACGCGAGAAGACAAGCGTCGACGGCAGGATTTTCCAAATCCACGAAAACCAAAAACGGCTTACAACCCGTGATCGTCGCGGAGAATTCCTTGATTCCGGTTTTCTCCAAATAACGACACGCTTTGAGTTTGTAGTAATCCCGTTCGGAATCGGTCGCCTTTCTTTCCTGATGCGAACAATGTAAACCCGCGGAAATCATATCCTCAGGAGTATATGCCGGTTTTTTCTCGAGAAGAACGTTTTGAAGCGCGCGGTGACAGATCAAATCCGGATATCGGCGGATCGGAGAAGTGAAATGACAGTAATCCTCGAAACCGAGTCCCCAGTGGCCCAGATGTTCCCCTGAATAATACGCCTGCATAAACGTCCGGAGCAGGAACATATTGAACAGACGTTCCTCCGGTTTCCCTTCCAGATTTTTTAAAACCGCTCGGATCGATTCGTAACTCGAATCCTTGAGCAGCGTTTTGATGCCGTTTAACTTCAGAAATGCGTTGAGGGATTCCAATTTCTCCTCGTCCATCGCCTCGTGAACACGATACAAAGTGGGTTGTTTCTTTTTACGGAGAAACTCGGCGACCTTGATGTTCGCGGAAAGCATGAATTCTTCGATGAGAATATGCGCTTGCAGACGTTCCTGTACGGAAATTTCGATCACGTTGTGATCGGAATCGGTGACTACCTTATTCTCCTTTAAATTGAGATCCACCCTACCGTTTTCGATCCGTTTTTCCCGAAGCGCTTTGGCGAATTCGTTCATACGATAGATCCAATTTTTCGTATCTCCGGAAAGGATTTCCGATTCGGCCCGGTTGTACGTATAACGTTCGGAAACTCGTATTACGCTTTTATAAAACTTAGCGTATGTGATTTTTCCCTTCCGATCCGCTTCCATTTCGACGGTGAACGCCAGACGATTTTTATTCGCGACCAAAGAACATAAATTTTCGGAAAGTTCCGGGGGAAGCATCGGAACCACGCGGCTGCCCAGATAGACCGAAGTGGCCCTGTTATACGCCTCTTCGTCCAGGGGAGTTCCCGGTCTTACGTAATACGAAACGTCCGCGATATGAACGTAAAATCGGATCCGATTTTTTTCCTCCACGAAACTGATCGCGTCGTCGAAGTCTTTCGAATATTCTCCGTCGATCGTGATACATTTCAAATTCCTAAGATCGGCGCGGGCACTCCAGTCTTCGACTACGGTTTCGTCGACTTCGTCCGGAAGATCGAGTTGAATCGTTTCGGGATACAGAATGCTGTAATTGTATTTCATCAGCATCCTCATAAGATCCAGGTCTTCCTTCGTGTCGGATTCGAATCGGAGAAATTGAACTTCGTAAAGATTCCGCTCGTGTTCAGTGTCCTCTTTTAACTTTACGACGAGAACGTCGCCGGATTTGATCTCTTCCTGAAGGTCCGTCAAGATGGTTTTACGAAGAATATAACCTTCCTTTTCCTCTCCGTCTATATCCAACAATTTGCCGAATATGAATTTTGGATCCTTTTCCGTGACGATCATCCGATACAAATCCCGGCCTCGGCGGAGAATTTCGATCACCTCTCCTTCGAGTCTTCCTTTTTTGCCGATTCCGTACGGTTGAATTTCGACCAAGTCACCTTGAATCGCGGATTGGGCGAATTGACCCGGAACGAAAATCTCCGTTCCCGAAGGGAGTTTAACGAAACCGTCGCCGCGTTTGCTGATCGAAATCGTTCCTTGAAGCGTTTGATTCGGATTGACGAGTATATTCTTTTTTTCTAATTCGATCAATCCTTCCGATTCGAGTAGTTTCAGAACTTCGGAAATTTCGCGTTCCCTTTCCTGAAACTGCCACTTTTCCCTTTTTTTACCGTAGGAATTTTGGTTCTCTTCCCTGAGAAGTTTAGCCGTTAGATCCTTGTTCAAAATCACGGACCCGGCCCTCGACTGAAGATATTTGAGGATCTTCTTTCCCAGATCGCTTTCCTTAAAACCGTCGCCTCTCGCCGGATTTTTCGCCGGACGGCGATCGTTAAACGAAGTCGTTACTTTCTTTTTGGAAAACGGTTTGGATGCACCTTTTTGTTTTATTTGTTTTTTCTTTTGTTTCATGATTGCTATGCAGTCGACTTATCGTCGACGTATGTTCCTCGAACGTAGTTGGGAACGAGTTTCCAATACGGAAAACGATCCGGATGTTCGAGAGCCTCCCGAACGACCGAGACATTCCGTTGAAGAATCGCCGAAGCGGAGGGTAAGTTTTGCAAGATCGATGTTCCTTCGAAAAATTCCGGACGATCCGAGTATTTCTGCGAAGTCAAAAACGCCTGCAGCCTATCCTCCGGAATCCTTTCGACGACTTCGTCCGGTTTAACGTCCATCGACCCGAAAAATCCGCGACGGTCTTCCATTCCTAAATAAATTTTTTTTTGTTTCGCCTCGATCGCGACGACGACCGGATCACCCACTTCCTGAAAATAATAGGAAGTATAGACGTTCAAACTATCAAAACCCAAAGCGGGAATCTCCCAGAGTTGCGCCAGGTTGCGCGCGGTGGCGACGGCGATCCGTAAACCCGTGAAGGATCCCGGACCGAGAGCCGCAGCGATCAGATCCGGTTTTTTCCAATCGGAAATTTTCAGGACGTTACGCAACTCCTGGATCAATAATTTCGACGATTCCCTAGGATGAATTCCGGAATACGACGCGCTTCTTTCGATCGTTTCGTCCCCGTCTAAAAGATACGTTTCCGCCAGAATCCATTGATTGGTCGCGTCGAAGAAAAGTATCTTTTTCATAAAAGAAGCCTCTCCGATTCCTTCCACAACTCGCCCAAATCCGGAATGGAAAATATATCAGAACTTTTGAATGTAATCTCCCTTTCCTCTTCGGAGACGAACCTGAATTCCGCCTCGATTTTCAAAGGAAGAATCTCCAGATCTTCGCGCGCAACTTGCCACCATTCTATGATCGAAATGCCCGTTTTTCCCCAGATTTCGTCAAAACCCAAATCCTCCAAATCGCGGGAGGATTTTAGGCGATGAAGATCGAAGTGATAGAATTTTTCCTCGTTTTGCGGAATCGGATATTCGTTGTAAAGGGTGTACGTGGGCGAATTGACGTTTGCGTTCGGTGAGATTTTTTTTACCAGTCTGGAAGTGAAGGTCGTTTTACCTGCGCCCATCAAACCGGTAAACAGAAAAACGGGACGGAGATTTCGATCGAGGGATGCGCGGATTATGGACGCGAGAAATTCTGCGGGTTTGTCTAATTCTTCCGATTTTAGATTACGAAATACCGGTTCCAATTCATCCTCAAAATAGTTCGCTTACCTTTTCTCTTTCGAAACGATATACCGAAGTACAGAATTCGCACGTGACTTCGATCAGACCAACCTCGTCCACGATCTGCATCGCCTCTTCCTTTCCCAGGGTTTGAATCAATTCGCGGATCTTATTTTCGGAACAATCGCAGCGGAACTCCGGCTGCCCTTCCTCCAAAATCTGCACCGCGGATCGGCCGACTTCTCCGATCTTGTTCAGACAATTGTAGATGTTTCTGCCCAAAAACTCCCGAGGTTCGGAATTTATCTTCTCCCAAAGACTTGCAATTTTTTGAATATCTTCTTCCTTCGCCTCAGGAAGGGATTGAAATAATAGTCCGCGGATGTCCCAATGAAGGTCGTTTTTTTCGATCCACAAAACGACGAAGCAGGTGATCTGTTCCGAGCTGTTGAGATAATTCTGAAAATTCTCCTCGAAACTTTTATTCATATACGGAACGACGGATTGATAAATACAAGCTCCGTCTTTCCAGCGGAAGACCTTTAAAACTCCCGAATAATCCTCCGAGACGGGGGACGATTCGACATCTTCTTCCGGCCGCGCCCTTAAAACGGCTTTCATCCTTCCTTGTCGATCGCTGTAAGCGAGAACCGAATGGATCGGAGAATCCTCGTTAAACTGAATCTGAAGACTGACTTTCGTATCCTCTTTGATTTGGTCCGCCAGGAAAAAGGCACCCAACATCGCCCTCGCCAGCAACTGCGTATTGGAGTCGTCCAAATTGTGCAGATTGGAGGCCGCGGTGACTGCGTATGAAATTTCCGCGGCGGAATACCGGAAGTGAACGTCCGGTAAAATTCCGTAGATCAGAGAATCTTGATTTTGCATGGAATCCTTTTTAACGGCGGGCTGGACGGGGAATTCGATCGAAACGATTCGAATTCCGCTTCGATCGTATCGTCTCAGACTTTCCCGGGAAAAGACAGTATTTTTTCTATTAGACTTACCGGATTTGCGCTTTTCTTTCTTTTCAGAATGGAACCCTCCGATGAAATCTCTTTGCGGAACAAAAGGAGAACGGAATGATTTTCGGAGCCGATTACTACCCGGAACAGTGGACCCCAAAGGATTGGGAAGAAGACATCCGAATCATGAAGGAGATGGGTTTAACCTCGGTTCGTCTTGCGGAATTCTCCTGGGCCTTGATGGAACCGAAAGAGGGGAAGTTCGATTTTTCCTTTTACGATAGAATCCTAGATCTTCTTCAAAAAAACGGAATGACCGCGATTTTAGGAACCCCTACTGCGACCTTTCCTCCTTGGCTTGTCAAAAAATTTCCCGACATAATCCAAGAAAGGGACGGAATCAAAAGAACCGTAGGAACGAGGAGACAAGCCTGTTTCTCCTCCCCTAACTACAAAAAGGCGACGACGAAAATCGTGACCGCGATGGCCAAACATTTCGGGAATCATCCGATCGTCGTAGGTTGGCAAATCGACAATGAAATCGGTCATGAAGGATCCGATATCGACCATTCCCAAACCTCCTTAAAAGCCTTTCGGGAATGGTTGAAACGAAAATACAAAACGATCAAAACGTTAAACGAAGTCTGGGGAAACGTATTTTGGGGGGTTCTATACGATTCCTTCGACGAGATTCCCGTTCCGGGTCCGCACGTCGCGAGCAATTTTAATCCCTCCATGATTCAGGATTTTTATAGGTTTCATTCCGACACGATCGTGGAATTCGTAAAATTGCAGACGCAGATCCTGAGAAAGTTTTCCGTAGGCCGTCCTTTGACTACGAACTTATATCCTTCTCCTTTTTTACCCATCGTCGATATGGCGGAATTATCCTCTTACTTGGATTACGTTTCCTGGGATCATTATCCCACTTGGGGAGAACAGGAAGAACCGTTTCCGCATCCGTTCGTATCCGCGATGTTGCAATACAGTCGAGGTCTAAAAAATCTCCCGTTCACCGTGATGGAACAGATCTCGGGGTTTCAAGGACACGACCTGCTGGGATATCTGCCCGCGCCCGGACAAATCAAACTTTGGACGAAACATTCGATCATTCACGGTTCCAACGCGATTTATTATTTCAGATATCGAACCGCACGTTTCGGACAGGAACAACTTTGTTACGGAATTTTGGATCACGATAAGGAAAAAACCGAACGTTATTTTGAACTCCAAAAGGGGATCGAGGAAATTTCGGAATACGCCGAGGATTTTACGGAGGAATTATTTCACGCGGAAGTGGCCGTAGTCCACGACATCGAAAACGCGCGTAACTGGAAACACCAACCGATTTCCACCGGTTTGAAATTTTCCCCCGTATCTTGGTCTCAGGTCGGCTACGACATAGAAATGGCGACCTGGTTCGCGGGAATGAACGTCCTCAACGTGAACACACATTTCCGACCTGCCTCCAAAATCGATTTCAAAGATTATAAAATTATAATACTTCCCATGTATACAATGGTAAACGAAGCCGTTTTCGAAAGGTTGGAAATGTTCGTACGGAACGGAGGAATTTTGGTTCTCGGTTTTAGGACGGGCGCCAAGGATCTGAACGGCTGGATGAACGATTCCCAAATACCGGGTCCGTTTGCGGAAATGGCCGGGGTTCGGGTCCGTAAATTCGAAGCGGTCGGAAATCAAAAAGTAAAATTCAAGTTCCGCGTTTTCCCGGGGGTTTGTTCCAAAATCTGCGAAATTTTGGAACCGACAACCGCGGAGGTTTGGGCGCGTTATACGGACAAACGGAAATTCTATAAAGGAAAGCCGGTTATCACGTCAAATTCCTATCACAAAGGACGGGTGATTTACGTAGGTGCGTCCCTCGAACCTCTCGGATTTATGCTTTTGTATCGTAGAATTCTAAAAGAAGCCAAACTTCCCTTCACCTTTTACGGACCCAACGTGGAAAAGGTGTTCCGCAAGGGAAGGAAGAACGATTATGAAATTCTCATAAATCATTCCGGAAAAAAAGTTCCGGCGGGGTTTCGCATTTTGAATCCGTACGAGGTGCGGGTCCAAACGGTTCCCAAGAAGAAGTAGGATCGTTATCCGGTTTTTCGTCATATCCTTTTCGGAAGCACAATTCGGTTTCGTCGATTGTTGTCGTTTAACAAAATAGATAGGTATTGAATTTTTGGAACTCAATCAAATCGAAGAGCTGAATCGGATCCTTTCCTCGGTTACGGGGAAAAACCGTCCGAGCGAAATTTTCGTCGACAATCTGCACACTCCCTTCCTCCGTTTCGAGGAAAGTTTTATCCTTCCGCCTACGTCGGTTTACGGGGTCGAGTTTTCGGCCGCGAAGGAATTTCTTCTACAAGCGGAACAACTCGTTCCGGAATTGATCGCAGGTTGCCACGTGCTTCCGATTCCGAAACCGAAAAAAAATTCCAGCCACCTTTATCTCGTAAAACCGCTTCCCTCCGAATCGGACGAAAACGGGAAATTCGTTTTCGTGGTGAGTTTTATTCTTTCCTACATGGGCGGAGCGGCTCGGGAATCGATCGTCAAACAGGCGCAACAAGGACTGACCGCTTCCGTTAGGACCCGGCAAATCTATTTTCTTGCGAGAATTCTTCCTTTGGAATCCTTGGAGTTGATACAAGGGCAGATCGTGGACTTCACCACGCGCAAATACAAAGAGACAGAATTTATGGTCGACGTCGACACGGGCCCCGCATCGAGCAAGATTCAACACACGTATTCGGAACTCTTCGACGACATAGATTATTCGAAACAGATATCCATGATCCATTCCGTCTTGGACATCCGTAAGGAAATATGGGAGCCGGGTAAGATTTTCGAACCGATCGACGTGGAACTTCATACGATCAGTTCCCGTTTTTTGGACGATTCCCAAGAAAGGATTTTTGGGAGATTTGGGACCTTCCGGCATTTGATTGATCTTTTATTGTCCCCGGAAAGCATGACTATAGATTCAGTAAAACGGGAACCATTGCACGACTGGCTCCGTTCCTTCGGAACGGAAAGGGACGTAACTCCTTCCGGAAACATGCTTTGGAAAATCCTAAATCGAAAGTAATCTTTTTTGAAGAGAAGCCCATGGACCAACCACTTGCCCCTCCCATTGATTTTCCTTTAGAGGAAGTCAAACGCAGGATCAAATCCGTTCAATCCGTTTCCGGGATTTTTATCGAGTCCGCGCTGAAACTTCAAAAGGATCTCAAATCGTTCGCTTTTTCCACCGAGGCCGAAGAGAAGGATCAGATCCACAAGGCCGACGAGATGATGGGCAAATTCATCGTGGAATATCTCAGACAGAATTTTCCTTCCGATTCCATCCTTTCCGAAGACAACTACAAATACGAAGGAAACAATTCCTTCCGTTGGGTTTTGGATCCCATCGATGGTTCGATGAATTTTGTTCGTGGAATTCCCCTTTATTGCGTTTCGATCGGATTGGAACACAGGGAATCCCCCGTAGCGGGCGTGGTTTTCGTACCGGGTTTGAATACGAAGTATTCGGCCATTCTTTCGCAAGGAGCGTTTAAAAACGGGCTTCGTATCGACGTTTCCAACACGGAATCCCTCGCGCGTGCGATGCTCGTTCCGAGCTTTCCCACCAACAGGAAAGAAATATTAAACGAAGTCATTTCCGATATCACCGCGTTCATCAGCTGCGGTCGATCCATGCGAAGAACGGGCTCTTTCGTTCTTGATACTTGTTGGGTTGCGGAAGGTTTACTCGACGGAATCTGGGAGAAGGGCGTTAAACTTTGGGACACGGCCGCAAGTTCCGTGATCCTAACCGAGGCGGGTGGAAAGCTGACCGACTTCGGAGGGAAACGTTTTCTTTCCGGAAATTCCGAGGTGGTCGTTTCCAACGGACGAGTCCATTCCCAGATCGTGGATATCATGAGAAACGTCCGCGATTCGATCGGTAGAAATTAAAGAAATCTAATATAAATGCGGCTTTGTTCGAAATTCTCGAAAATCCGCATTTTGGAGTATTTCGAGGTAAAAAATACCGGAAAAACGTATCCCTACGGTTGTTCCCGGTATTTTAGTTTCTTAAGGCGCGTTTAAAAACGCTTCGATACTTTTGATCTGATCGTCGTTCAAAGGAAGACGAGTCATGATCTGGCTCTGCCGTTTCGGAACGTATCCCGGAGGATAGGTTCCGCTTACGATTCTCGCCTTTAAAAGTTCGAGGTTAGAGCCTTTAATCGCCGGACCGACGGCTCCATCGATCGCCGGATTTTGATTGTGACAGGCGGAACAATTGGTCACATACAAACCCTTTCCTTGGGAAACGAGTTTCTGTTCCGGAGTCAGGGATTCGTCTTCCTTACAATTCGCAAAGACCAAAACGAAACCGATAAAGAGGAGGCGGAAAATTCCGCCTCGTAGTTTCGAGCCTTCCATCGATTAGAGAATCGCCTCAAGAATGACGTAGATGATCAGGGTAAGAACGAAACCGGAAGTGATGACACCTTTTACGGTTTTGATCGGCTTGAAGGTCGCGCTTTCCGGTGTTGCGGTTAACGCGTTGATTTCAACGAGAGCCAAAATCGCCAGGATAATTCCTAGAAAAGTGTGCGCTTCGGATCCGCTGACGTCGAAAGAGATGGGAAGATTTCTTGCGGCTCCCATTAGGAACAACATAGGAATCGAAAGAAGCGTATTCGTTCTGGAAGCGAGAAGTCCTCTCGCCGCTCTCGGCGCCGGATTCTCCGCGGTTTCCCCTTTCGCCGCCGCGATCACCACTTTCTGAGCCGGCCAGATCACGAACCAAACGTTGAACCACATCAAGGAACCCAAAAGACCTCCGCCTAAAATCACCGCAAGCCATTGGCCGGAAGAAAGAGTCGTTCCGTTATAAAGGGAAATTCCGATCATGGTCCATCCGCTTAAGAAAGTAAACATCGCGCCCCAACGAAACCACCAAAGAACTCTTGGAACGAGTTGTTGAGTGGCTTTCTTTTTCGTATCGGCGTCCGTCTCGGCAAAGAACGAACCTTGAACGAAGTTGATGTACCATAACAAACCGATCCAAGCGACACCTGCGAGAAAGTGTATCCATTTAAAGACGAAATAAAAGCCCTGATTTGTGAAAAGAGCGATTCCTTCCATAATACCTCCAATTCATCGAGAGAATTTGATTTTTCAACGCCGAAGAATTCAAACGTTAGAACTAAAAATAAATCCCGGAGATTAGACTCGTAGTCAAGCACTTTAGAAGGATTCTAATTTTAAAGAAAAAATAAAATCCACTTCTTGGAAACCAAAGTTAAAGTGGACTTTAACTTAGATCTCGGATCAAAATCTTTTCCAAAACTTCCCAAAAGGATGGTTGATCTTCCGCGGCGTCGGTCGATCGAAAGGGGGCGAATCGTTCCCTAAATATCTCCGCTTCCGAATTTAAGATCACCTTCATCGTGTTCCCGGTTTTTATCGATTCGGTCCGGAATCTGTTCCCGCCCTTTCCCTCCGAACCCTGCACAAGAAGCAGAAAGTATCGATCGAAATATTCCTCCATATTCCCGGGTATGAACCAATTGACCATACCGGGAGGAAAAATTCGGAGAAATCGTCCGCTGATTTTTTTTTCGGGCATTCGCGAAAACTCTCCGGTGATTTTTTCCCGGTTTTGAGACGAGGAGAAAGTCAATCTATATCCTAAATTCCTAATATCAATTTTCAATCCGTAGATTTCTACGAACAGGGAAATCCTGATATGCAGGATTTGCGGGCTAAGCCAATATCCCGGATCGGCGTCGGGAATTTTTAAGAACGTTTTTTCGTTCTCGTTGTAAAGCTCCATTCCGTTCAAAAACTCGCCCGATTTAAAGATCGTGATTCTATAGGAAATCTGATTGAGAAGTTTGTGGAATCGTTTATAAAAATTGGGAAATTCCGTCCGAGTATTTTCGTTCAATTCGTACGAAAGCAGCGAAGAATTTTGCGATCTCACCGAACCGCACTTACTGATCGTGCACAAGTAGCGATGCGCCTCGGAAACCGAAGCGAGTTTTTCGGAATCCGCCGATTCCCTTTTTAGAAAATTTTGAAATCGATCCACATGTCTAAAAAAATCCGCGTAACCGTACACAGGAAGAATGGAGACCGTTTTCCTTTTGAGTTTGTACGTTTTGACGTCCTGAAACGAGGACGGAAGATACTCCACGTGAATCTTATAAAGGGCGTTTTCCGAGATCGGATCCGCGGTCAAAACGGGTTGAATTCCCCTTTCCGTTTTTCTAAGATAGAAATCCAGGAAAAGAATTCCGTCCTTGTTTCTCAAAAGGGGTTCGTCTTCCGAAGTCAAATTTCCGAAAAGAGCGTTTCTAATTCCGCCGA
>NZ_NPEF01000289.1 GCF_002811955.1 Leptospira ellisii | reverse complement strand
GCGTTACGTAAAGGAAAATTTTCGTTGAGTTACTCGAATTTGCTTTTTGATAAACCTTTTCTTTTTTCTTAAAAAAGTAAGGTCGTCGGAAAGGCTCCGTTCTATTTTGTTAAAAATCCATTGCAAATCCGTTGAGTAAGTATGATTGAAAGACTCGTTGAATTTTCCATCCGTAAAAAAGAAACCGTAATTCTGATTGCGGCGATCGTCTGTCTTATCGGATTGTGGAACGCCTTTAAACTTCCCATAGACGCCGTTCCCGATGTTACGAACGTTCAAGTCACGATAGTCACTTCTTCTCCCGGTCTTACACCTTACGAAGTGGAACAATTTATTACGTATCCGATCGAGTTGGAATTAACGGGAATTCCGGGAGCAACAGAGATTCGTTCCATATCTCGAACGGGGGTTAGCTCCGTATCGATCATCTTCGAAGATGCCACCGATATTTGGTTCGCGCGCCAACTCGTGAATGAACGACTCAAGATCGCGGTCACACAAATTCCTCCCGAATACGGAACGCCGGAATTGGCTCCCGTAGCAACCGCGTTAGGCGATATTTACGAATTCGTTCTTACGTCCGATCGTCATTCCCCGACGGATATTCGAAGTTATATGGATTGGGATTTGTCCAAAAAACTGAAATCAATTCCAGGCGTTATCGAAGTAAATACGTTAGGCGGAACCTTAAAGCAATATCAGATTTTAATCGATCCGAAAAAATTAGCCGTTCATAATCTTACGGTTTCCGAAATCATCGGAGATTTGAAATCCGCAAATTTTAATACGGGCGGAGGTTACGTTCAAAAAGAAGAGGAACAAGTTGTTATTCGAGGGGAAGGTCAGTTTGAGGGGATTGAAGAACTTAAGAGAGTTGCAATTAGAACCTATGCGGACGGTATTCCCTTACTATTAGGGCAAATCGCAAAGGTGGAAACCGGCCCGGCTCTTCGCTTCGGAATTGCAACGCGAGGCGGAAAGGAAGTTGTTGCGGCTACCGTAATCATGCTTCTCGGTGAAAATTCCCGGGAGGTCGTCGATCGGGTACGACAAGGAGTTGCGAAACTCGAGAAAACTCTGCCTCCGGGAATGAAACTTGAACCGTTTTATGATCGTTCGGAGTTTATCAATCGCGCTTTAAAAACCGTATTTATCAATTTGGGCGAGGGTGCACTTCTCGTATTTTTCGCGTTGGTATTGACCTTGGGAACCGCAAAAGGTGCCGCATTGGTAGCCGCTGCAATTCCCATTTCGATGCTCGTTGCCGTTATATTTATGCGCCAATTCGAAGTTGTCGGAAATTTGATGTCTCTTGGCGCGTTGGACTTTGGTTTATTGGTCGACGGCTCTATCGTAATGTTGGAATCGGTGATCGGGGGATTTTATGCGGGTAGAAAGAATTTTGCCCATCCGATGAACGAGGAAGAGTTGCGTTTAGCTACGCAAGCGATTATTGCCGATCGTTGTAAACGCGTGGCAAGGGCGGCTGCGTTTTCCGTCGCCATTATTATGTTAGTTTATCTTCCTTTGATGGTTCTGGAAGGTGTTGAAGGGAGGATGTTTCGTCCTATGGCAATCACCGTTGCGTTAGCACTAGGAAGTGCTCTCGTTTTTTCCGTAACAGTTTTCCCGGCAAGCCTTGCAATGGCATATCGTCGTCCTTTTATTCACAAAGCCCATGCTTGGGAAAGAATAGAACATTATTATATTCGATTATTGAATTGGGGTTGGGAAAGAAAAAAGGAGATTGTACTTTTCTCAGTCGGTCTTATTGTTTTTTCCTTTACCTTAGGAAGTTTTTTGGGTTCGGAATTCTTGCCCAGAATCGATGAAGGAGAACTTGAAATTGACGCAAAAAGGCTTCCTTCGACTGCGATCAATCATTCAAGAGATTTGAATCTTGAGATCGAAAAGGTTCTTTTTCAATTCTCTGAAATTTCTAGCGTCGTATGTCGCGTAGGTAGAGGTGAATCGGCGGCCGAACCCTTGGGTACGGAAGAAACCTCCGTGATGGTAAAATTAAAGCCGAAGAGTGAATGGGTAAATGCGGATACGAGAGAAGAATTGATGGATCGAATTAAAACCAAACTCGAATCCGAAATCCCTTCCACATATTTCAGTATGTCCCAACCAATAGAAAATCGGATTAATTCGTTGCTAACGGGTTCAAAAGCCGACGTTGTCGTCAAGATTTACGGAGATGACTTACATACTTTAAAAACACAAGGCGATAAAATAACTTCAGTTTTATCTAAAGTTCAAGGGACAGGTGATCTTCGAGTTCAAAAGGTTCTCGGGTTGCCTATGCTTCAAATCAATACGAACT
The DNA here is from genome assembly GCF_002811955.1 of Leptospira ellisii. GTDB lineage: Bacteria > Spirochaetota > Leptospiria > Leptospirales > Leptospiraceae > Leptospira > Leptospira ellisii. Next base: position 2,003 of record NZ_NPEF01000289.1, on the reverse strand, counting down.
ACGATAATATGGCACGCTACGGGGTTTCAGCCGCAGAAATTTTACGAACGGTTGAAATGATGAGAGTCGGTGCGAATGCGGGGAAAATATTCGAAGGGATGCGTAGATACGATTTGGTTCTTCGTTTGGATTTGGAAGCAGATGAAATCCGTGAAGTGAAGAATATTCCCGTTATGACTACCAGTAACAATACGGTCCCGCTTGGACAAGTGGCCGATGTCGAAATTTTAGATTCGGGTGCGGCAATTTATAGAGAAGGTCTGAAAAGGCGTATATTCGTAGAAGTTAATATTCGAGGTAGAGACTTAGGCGGATATATAGAGGAAGCAAAGGAAAAAGTTAAGCCGATTGTGGACTCGCTTCCCGAAGGTTATGAAGTTATTTGGGGAGGTCAGTTCGACAACTTCGTTCGGGCGAGGAACCGATTGATATTGGTCGTTCCAGTGGCGTTGTTGATTATCTTTTTGATGCTGATAGCGGCTTTCGAAAGCGTATACTATGCGTTAGGTGTTTTCACCGTGGTTCCATTGGCAACGGCGGGCGGTATATTGGGTTTATTGATCCGAGGACTTCCTTTTAGCATACCGGCGGCGGTAGGTTTTATTGCCGTAAGCGGTATTGCAGTTTTAAATGGAGTTGTGTATGCTTCCATACTTAAAGAAGAGATTGCCTCCGGGAAAAAAATCGGAGATGCGGTTATTTCGGCCGGAATATTATCACTTAGACCCGTTCTTACTACTGAATTGATAGCGGCAATCGGCTTTCTTCCGATGGCGCTTTCCGGAATGGCGGGAGCCGAAGTTCAACGACCTCTTGCAACAGTTGTCATTGCCGGAGTATTGATCGCGACCGCGTTGTCCCGTATGGTCTTGCCGATCGTTATGGAAACACTTTTAGGCTGGGATTCGGATCGTCTTGTTAAAAAAGAACAAAGACGCCGCAAGAAAGAAAACATTTATATCCAGATTGATATTGGCGATGACGACTTGTCTCAAGAGTTTACGAAATCTGCATCGAATGCTGAGAACAGAATTGAGACGACTCCTGATCACGAAATTAAGAAAAAGCAGAGCAAAAAGAAATTACGTTAAAACTTTGTTCGATACAAAATAATTTCCATAGATCAATGTAGAAAGAGTTTAAGGAATGTATACTTAGAAATTTTTAAATTGTATCGGTTCTTCTAAGTATAAATTGAAATTTTTCTAAGGCCCATTCTAAAGCTAAGCTAGGGATGAATGCAATGAGTGATGAAAAACTAAATTCTATAATGAAATTTATTACTCCATAATCTTTGACTAAAGGCGTTTTGTGAAAAATCGTTGTGATGACCAGCGCCACGTTTGCAAAATGAAAAAAATATATTGTGATTTTAAGTTTTATATCCAACGTAGACCGTGAAATTCGCTTAATCCAATGATAATAAGCAACTACGGTTAGAATTAGCATTGCAATACCGAGCAAAAGTATAGCAGTCAGGTCGGGTTTACGCTTTCTGCCCATCATTATTCTCCTGAAAATCTATGTTTGAGGTTTTATTTGGACCCATTCTTCTTTGAGACTTTCCATTACGTTTGTAACGTCTTTTCCGATGGAGGAATCGCTAAGAAGGATTTGTATTATTCCGTCGTTAGTCTCCAATTCGAATGACCAAAATAATAATATTGGAACTTGATAGTTGTCTTTAAATCTTTGATCTGGTTTGCCATTCTTATTTGTATATTTCCATTGGTATTCCAAGATCTGCGAATCAGCGGGAATTTTCTCATCCCAAATGAAATGAAACCGTTCAAGTGAACCATAAAGGTGAATCGATTGATGCGCTGAAAATTTTCGAGATCGCCAATTGAAGACTAAAACGACACTCCCAATAAGAGTTATCTGTAGGGAGTCGGTTTCAAGAGAATAGTGTGCTGTCTTGCTTGATATTCTGTAAGCTGAATTTGTTTTATATCGGAATTGTGTGGTATCGAGCAACTCGGACGCACCGGCTGAATATTTAT
>NZ_NPEF01000288.1:1010-4361 GCF_002811955.1 Leptospira ellisii | reverse complement strand
CGGTGATGATCTTTCTAAAACTCTGATTGTCCGTTTGTTCCACGATGCTCGAAAGGGATTTGTCGAGAGGAATTCCCGCTCCGAGCAGAGTCGCAAGTTGTCTCGAAAAAAGTCCGACCTCTTTCCTAGGAATTCGATAAAAGTACTTGGCCAAAAACGGAAACAGTTCCCGGTCTTTTTTTTCGGAATCTTCGGATATGTTGCGAACGTAAAGACCTTTGTTCTTCAGCTTGGATCGCGCGGCTTGCAGGGAGGCCGCGTCTATGATTCCCTTTTCTTCCTTTCCCTTCTTATTGAATGCGACGTACGAATAGATTGCCATGGCGTTTAGGTCACTCGAAGGACTTCGTCGATCGTGGTGACTCCGTCGATCACCTTCCGGATTCCGTAATCCTTGAGGGTTTTGAAGTTATGCGCCGCCGCGATATCGTTCAATTTCCCGGCGTCGCTACCTTGTAGGATAGCGGTTTTCAAGGGAGAATCCACCAATAAAAGTTCGTAGATTCCGGTTCTTCCCTTAAACCCGGTTCCCATACAATGAGAACAACCCTTTCCTCTGTGAAGAAGTCCGTTTTTCAGGGATTTTTTGGAAATGCCGATCGATTCCAATTCGGTCGAGGTCGGTTTATACGTTTCCTTACAATGAGCGCAGATGACCCGAACCAGACGCTGCGCCATAAAACCTAACACGGTCGAGGTTATGAGATAGGGTTCGATTCCCATGTCGATCAAACGCGTCGCGGCGCTGGCCGCGTCGTTGGTGTGAAGCGTCGAGAACACAAGGTGACCCGTAAGCGAAGCTTGGATCGCGATCCTGGCGGTTTCTTCGTCCCGAATCTCCCCCACCATGATGACGTCCGGGTCCTGACGGAGGATCGCTCGAAGTCCTGTGGCGAACGTAAGTCCGATTTTATCCTGCATCTGCATTTGGGAAATTCCATCGATCTGATATTCCACAGGATCTTCGCAGGTGATGATGTTTCTTTCCTCGGTGTTCAATTCGCTCAACGCGGAATAAAGCGTCGTTGATTTTCCGGAGCCGGTGGGACCCGTTACTAAAACGATTCCGTGCGGTTCGTAGATCAGGGAACGTAGGGTTTGAATCAACTCCGGATAAAAACCCATCGTATCCAGGGAATACTTCTGATCGGTTTTATTAAGAAGCCTCATCACGATCCTTTCTCCGAACTGACAGGGAATCGTGGAAACGCGTATGTCGATGTCCTTTCCCGCCAAACGAAGTTTGATACGACCGTCCTGCGGAAGTCGGTTTTCCGCGATGTTCAGATTGGACATGATTTTGATACGCGAGGAAATTCCAGCGTGATACGATTTGGGCGGACTGAGCACGTTATGCAAAATACCGTCCACGCGATATCGAACTACGAGGGACTTTTCATACGGTTCTATGTGTATATCCGACGCCCTTTCGTTTACGGCTTGGGAAAGGATGACGTTGACCATTTTGATGATCGGTGCGTCGTCGCTTAAATCCAGAGTTTCGTTTTCGAAGGCTTCGGCGAGTTCCGAAAAACTCCCTTCCATTTCGTTTAACATTTCCTTGGCGGCGGAAGAAGTGTTGTCGAAATGGGAATGGATGATACGCATGATTTCCGGCTCGGGAGCCAGGATGAATTCCACCGAATAACCCCTTAAAAAATTGCGCGCGTCGTCCATCGGATGCAGATCCGAAGGATCCGATACCGCGATACGGACGTTCTTTTTGGAAAGGGAGAACGGAACCAATTTGCTTCTTTGGATCAGTTTGAGGGGAATCTGGAGAAACACGTCCTCCATTCCGCTGAAATCCAATTTTTCGCGGAATTCCAGATGATAAAGTTTGGAAAGGGCGCGGAGAATGTCCGTTTCTCCGGCGATCCCTTTTTTTTGGATGATATGACTGAGAGGAAGGTTGTTCTTTTTTTGAACTTTGAGGGAATCTTCCAGATCTTTTTCGGATATGATCCCCTCTTCGATTAGGATGTCTCCGAGAGTTTTCACTGTCAGTCCCCTCTTTCTTTGATTTCTTTTTCTTTGTTGAGGATTCTTTCCCTTTCGAGTTCGTATCTTTCCTGCTGCATCTTCTTTTTGACGGTCATTTTGTCCGCGTTTTCGCGACTGTCCAGGATGTGCGGAGTGATAAAGACCATCAGGTTGGTCTTTTTGATCTTTTCGGTGGTCCGTTTAAACAGATGCCCGAGATAAGGAATGTCGCCTAACAAAGGAATTTTGATGATCCGTTTTTGTTTGTCGTTGGAGATCAGTCCCCCGATCACGATGGATTGCGTGTTTTCGATCGTGATCGAAGTTTTGATCTCTCTTCGGTTGAAGGTCGGGTTTCCTCCGGAGAGGGCGATTTCGGCGATGTTTTTGATTTCCTGAAAGAGTTCGAGTGTGATCTTGTTGTTCTTGTTTACGTGCGGAGTGAACTTGAGTTTGATCCCCGTGGGTCGGTATTCGTAGTTGTCCACGGTGACCGCGTTGGCCCCGCCCGTTCCCGCATTTCTACTTTGGGTTCGAACCGGAACATCCTGACCTACGCTGATTTCCGCTTCTTGGTTATCCACCGTCAGAACCTGCGGAGCGGACAAAACGTTGAAGTTTTCATTCCCTTGATTGGCGCTCAAAATACCGATGATCTGTTCCGAACCTGCCTTTAAGAATCCCAACGAAAAACCGCTGAGGGTGTTGATGTTCGGGTTGATCTGGCCGTTGGCATTGATGATGTTCGCTTCCTTGGACAAACCGGAGTTGAATTGACCGAAAGCCTGTCCCTTGTATCTCCAATCGATCCCGAAATCGTTCAGATCGCTGGAGGTCAATTCCACGATCAGAACTTCCAAAAGAACCTGTTTTCTGGCGGAATCCAGAACCTTGATGATTTTCCGGATTTCGTTCCATTCCGAGTTTGTGGCCGTGACGATCACCGAGTTCGATTCCTTGTGACCGACCGCTTTGATCTTTTCCACCTTTGGCGGCGTTTGTCCTTGGGCCCGTTTTTCCGGAGTGGTTTCCTCCGATTGAACGACCGGATTGTCCAGTTTCACCAAGGTTCCCGCGATTTTTTCTGCCTCGCTGTGTTCCAAGGTATAGATATGAATGTCTCCGGCGGAGGAAACGGAACCGGGAGCGGTGTCTTCGAGTTTGAGATCCAGTTCGGTGACTAAAGTCAATAACTTGTTGATATCGGCGGCGGAACCGGAAAGTACGATCGTATTCGTGTTTTTATAGACGATCACGTCGGTATTCGGAGAAGTGAGACGTTTCAGGATCGGTTCCAATTCTTCCGGTTTTACGCCAATTGGAGAGACACCGAACTCAACGACTTTCTCAAAGGAATGAGTGCGATCC
>NZ_NPEF01000288.1:0-1000 GCF_002811955.1 Leptospira ellisii | reverse complement strand
TTACCGACTCGCACCACCGGGGAACGCGCCAGAGCATCCTTGATTTTTACGATCGAAATGAGATCGGGTTCTTCCACGACTCCGAAACCCAACGATTCGAGAACGGATTTCATAAATACGAACGCGTTTTTGATCGGAATTTCCTTTTGGGAAATGATCGTGATTTTTTTTCCTTTGAGACTTTCGTCCAAAAGTATATTCTTTCTAAGGATCGCACTCATTCCTTTGAGAAAGTCGTTGAGTTCGGTGTCTCTCCAATTGGCGTAAAACGTACGTTCCGTCGGCTCGTCGGGAGCGGCGGCGGATTTGGTTTTTACCGAGGTTTTTTTCTTATTCTGCGGAAAAACCGGCTTATCCCATACGAGAAGCACTAAAATAAGAATCGAAAAAACTCTGAAGAATGGAATTTGTTGGGTTGTACCGGGCATTTTTTTTAGTTTCTGATAATAAATTCGTAGGTGAGAATCTGGCTACCTCTTTCCACATCTACCGTAATCTTATCGGCAGTTTTTACGGCTCCCCAGATCTCTAACATTTTTTCCGTTTCCGTAAGCGGCATTCCGTTCACTCGTTTGATCGTATCTCCGTTTCTCGCCCCCAAAGCGTAGAATATATGATCGGGGGCCACGCTGTAAATTTTATAACCCGCGATTTTTCCGTTCACCAGAGCGGGACCGAAACGCGCGTTTTTATACAAAGCGGCCGGATCCTTCAGTTTTCGGTTTACGTCCTGTCTGGAAAGAACTTTCCGGACCGTATCCCCCGACGGCGCCTGTCCTTCCGTTTTTGGACCCGCTTCCGCTCCGAGTTTGGCCCTGGCTTCTCCGGGAGTTTGTCCGATTTCCACTTTGAGCGCCACGCCGCCTTTTTCCAAAACGACGTAGTTTAAGGCGATGGAACGCACCTGATAACCGCCGACGGTTTCTCCGGTCGCGAATTCCTGCGAATCCGGTTTTCCTTTTTCCACGATCGTAACTCGGGCAAAGGACCAGTGTCCACT
>NZ_NPEF01000287.1 GCF_002811955.1 Leptospira ellisii | reverse complement strand
GTCTCTTAATACAATACCAAAAGATGGTTTGATCTCTCAAGTGCTTTCTTATCACGTTCGCTATAAGGAGAAAATTGAAGATAAACAGCTTCGTAAAGATTATATTAAATTATTCAAAAGAACTGTAAATCAGGCGCTCTTTCTTCTTGAGAGGAAGAAAAAAGAGCTGAAATTTATGTCTGATTCAATTCGTAAAATCGCTGGGGAAAAAGCGGAAGAAAACATTGCTCTAATAGAAAGGAACATATTGCTGGATGCTTTAGAAATGGCAAAGCTTTTGGCACATATATGCGATAGCCAATCTGAATATGCTCACTATATGGATCTTGGTTGGTTTGCTCGTTCGCATCTTCGTCATTTTATCGAATCATTAAGGGCCGAATCTGGTGAGCTTTCTTTTTTGTCGCAGGGTAGTTCCGCACCAGTGACAAACGTAGTCCAATTTAAGAACAACAAGAATCGCAAAAAGCGAAAGAGATAACGATTTAGGCTATTTTTTCAATGAACCGAGACGAGATCAAAAAGGCTTTCGAGGGAATCCTAAAAGTATACGAAGAGATCCGTTCTCAGAGTTCTTTGAATAAGAACACCGTAACCTTAGAGGCAAATCGGGAAATCGGAAGGATTTTAAATCACGCCGAAAAGAATGCAACGACAGAAGAAAGGGCGAGCGGCAGTTGGATGAAAGCAATTTCTCTTCAGCTGCAAAAACATTTGAAAAAAGGTTTTTCCGAAAGGAACCTCTTTTACGCTCAAAAATTCTACGAAGTTTACGGTAAAGTAGAATTAGATCACAGATTGAGCTGGAGCCATTATCGGAAATTGGCATATGTTTCGGATGAGAGACTGAGAGACAAGTTGTCCAAAGCCGCTATTAAAGAAGGCTGGAGCGAAGAGAGTCTTTCTTTTAAAATCAAAGAAGCAGGCGAACAAAGAAAATCCCCCACTTTGAAATGGAGGCGTCCGGCAGGTTTGCTTTGGCATTACAAAATCAAGGAAACTTTCAAAAGCGATGAGAACTACCTGCTCGATTTAGGGTTTTACTGCTATTATGAAATACCGAAAGCCAAGGCTGATCATCCATACAAAACCGGTGATGTGTTAAAGATTGAGAGGCAAGGTAAAACTTGGTCTCTTGAGAAAACGAGATTACCAAAATCTTCTGATCTTTATTTCTACTTTGGAGAAATGGAACGAGTCATTGACGGAGATACAATCCTCGTAAAGCTTCAGTTGGGTTTTAACGTTATCGTTAGACAAAGAATCCGCTTACACAACGTTTGGGCAGCCGAGTTGGATACGGATGAAGGCGAGAGTAGTTTTGAATTATTGAAGGAAAAGCTACCTCCGAAAACAAAGGTAATCATACGTAGTAGAACGAAAGATATCTATGGACGTTATGTTGGTGAGGTTTTGTATTCACGGAAGAAAGCAATTGCTCCAGAAGAAATTTTCACTGATGGAATTTATTTAAATGAAGAGCTGAATCATTTGCGGTCATGAAGGTGTTCGCCGCGTTGGCGTTAAAAAAATCCGTAAATCTTGATCTTTATTTGACAAAATTGGGCATGGCGGCAACTCTTCAATTCTATTGAAGAGTTGATTATTTGTGATCGTTCTTCCTCTGTTTTATTTTTTCTCCCAACTAATTTTACCAAAAAATAACCCCAACTGCACAGGCTGTGCAAAGCACTTCTCCAGATCGAAATATTTCTCCTCCACCCCCGCGAGCGATCGAGACGTGGTCAAGTTATTAGCATTAGAGAAGTTGAATACAATAACGAAAGAACAGAATAACTTGACCGGAGTTGAGAGCGCGACCCGGCGCAACTCAGTGTTTTGCCTCTCAACGGATCGGCTCCGCAGGGACGCGGCCGAAATCGCCGTGAAGAAACAAAACGAAGCCACGCAGAAGAGCTTGGACAGTACGATGTCGTTTGGCGGTTTTGCTCGCATGGGAGCGATGTATTTGCGCGCTGCATCTTCTCTGTGAAACCTAAATTGAACGGTCCGGAAATCCGGACTCTCGAAAAACGGTTAACACAACCCGCAGGCGTCCTCTTTGTTGACCTTTGGCCTGATGCTTGCGGCAGTATTGATTTGATCGGAGAATCTAAGCGGATCTGGAATTGCGCCGTTTAAAACTTCATAAGGAGAGTAGCCAAACAAAACGCCACTGGGTCGGGCATTGTATTGAGGAACCGCTGTTTCTAAAGTTTGAATCACATCTTGAAAGGAGAAAGGTTTTTTCGGAAAAAGAAATTCATATTTCATCTTTTTGTTCACGGCTTCGATCATGCTGTTTGAAAAGATGATATCGACTTGAGCGATTAACTTTTTGATGAACGGACCTTCTGTTTTAAGAAAAGCATCCACTTTACCAGCATTTTCAGAACCATCATCACAAAGGAGCTGAATCGGTTTGTAAAAAAGATTGAATTTCTGACAAACTTCACGAAGATTTAGAACGGTATTTACTGACTTCCATTCTAAAGAGGCTTTCCAACCGAGAATTGTTCTGGAAAAATTGTCCATGATGAAATGGATATAGACTTTAGAACCGTCTTGCACGCGTAAGATGGTGGTATCCATGTGAAGAAGGAGAAGCGGGGCGGTCGAACGAATTCCGATTTTTCTCCTTGCCTTTCGAATGATTTCTCTTTTGGGAGCGAGAACCGCTGCGTATTTGTAGAATGTCGCCAAACTCAAGAAAGCGACACCGTCTTTTAGAATTTTGTAAAAAATGGAACGAAGAGGCCAGTGAGAAAATTCAGGATTTTTAAGATACCGTGCAATAATCTTTTGTTCCTGGATGGTGATTTGTTTGGGATGAATCTTTCGACAAAGTCCAAAGAAAGAAGAATTGCAGAAGATTTCGTTCTTCCATTTGTAATATCTTTGAACGGATACTTTCAGGAAGCGACAAGCGCGCTTGATTCCGATATTGGGAGCGATTCTTGTAACGATGGCAACGATTTCTTTTTTCCGATCGTTCCAGATCCTTCTTTTTCCTCGAATGGATTCGGACAAGGAATCATAGAAAGAATAAACGGAGAAAAGCGACTTTAAGGTTTTTATAAACGTTTTGCTATCAAGAGCTTTTTTGTACAGATCCAAATCCTTAAAAATAGGATCGTTCGGATCGTAGCCAATCATTTCAGAAAGATTGCGATTTTTCCAGTCGTGACGTGTGGATTTAGGAATGATATTTTTCTCCAAGGGTGAGAGAAGATTTAACTGAGTTTTGAATAAGAGCGCAGTGTGATATGAGTTTTTGGTTTTGATGCTAACGGTTTTCATTTGTAGAATAAAATCGTCACGAGGAATATCCGTCTGAATTAAAAAATAAAAAAGATTAAACGAAAGTCCGGAATTTTAATTTTTAAAAAATCGAAAGATAGTTTTAGGTGGATCGCTTTTTACTTTTTATCAAATTGGTCATGCTATCTTTTGAATATATGATAAATATATAATATACTATTTGTGTCATAGTCCAAAAACCGTCATCTGTAAAGTGTGCATTGATTGCACGACTAACAAGTGTTAAGCGGAAGTATCATATCTGACCTCGGAATGAAAGTAAATGTGATGCAAACCTCCTTGAACTTGTCGTTTGATAATCTTGGAGGTAGGCGTCAGATTATGGAACTCTAATAGACTCCGGGCTTCATTGGAACGAAGCGTTATCGAATTGTAAACGTGCAACGAAAAAAAAGCTGTTTTTAGGGGACAAAATGTCTGATTTTTGATTCCAGAAATGCTAAGAAATGAAGAAAAGTGATAGAAAAAGTATTAAAAATTGACATTTCTTGCTCGATATTGTATAATAGGCACAGAGAATCATTGTATGGCACTCGAAAAACCTTTGATAACGTATAGAATTGAAAACGAGGGTTTGGTTTTAGGGAATGCCGGAAAACCGTGCACAAACGTTGCACAATTTGAAAAAGATAACGTTTTAGTTACTGAAGAAAAACTATTTTTCCACCACCCCGCGAGCGATCGAAACGTGGTCAAGTTATTAGCATTTGAGAAGTTTAATACAATGAGAACAAAACAGAATAACTTGACCGGAGTTGAGAGCGCGACCCGGCGCACTTTTTCGTTTAAGGGTTGTGTTGAAGAAAAAGATCAAAGCGACCGGGACGCGGCCGAAATCGCAGTGAAGAAACAAAACGAAGCCACGCAGAAGAGCTTGGACAGCACGATGGCGTTTGGCGGTTTTGCGAAAATGGGAGCGATGTATTTGCGAGTGATCAAGAATGCAGCGGGTGGCACGGAACAACAGATTCTACCAGCGTACAACGACTTTGTATATACGGCACCTACGAGTTTTCCTCTTGTGAAGGATGCGAATGGAACGGAGTGGGACCTCTCTAAAACAGAAGCGTTGTTAGACGGGAACAAAACCGC
>NZ_NPEF01000286.1 GCF_002811955.1 Leptospira ellisii | reverse complement strand
CCGTTAAATTGGATCTATTACAACCTTTGCATGCGACTCCGGACAGCTGGGGATTCGTGCGCCAGTCGGCCACTTGGGCGAGAGGAAATTCCCTTTTTATGGACGAACTGATCGCCTCGATCCGCACCGTTTTTCCGGCCGGAACCACCGCGGATCTCACGTTGCCCAATCAGAATTTCAACGGACAATCCTTTACGCTTCGTCTGAAATTGAATTCGGGAGACGTAAACTATCAGCCGAGCACGTTAGCCGCTCCCGCAGCCTTTACGAATTTTTTCGAATTGCGTTCCACTTCGGACAACCAACCGGCGCTTCAGTTTTTCTTCGACGATAATCCTAGGGACGTCGCTGGAGACGGGGCCGTATTGTTGTATCAGTTGAGCCGATTGGAACCTTTACGTTGGAGCGGAGCCTCCGCGTTGATCGAAAGTTACGTGGTACAGCCGGTCGTAACCGGTTTTCCGAATCAGGGTTTGATCCAGACCTATTCCTGGAAAGGTCCTCTGGGAGAGGACGCGTTGGGTCAGGACGTGGATACGGGAAGGGTCATTCTGGAAGAAATGGACAATCAAACCGTGTTCTGTTTTAAATCCGTGGTGAGTTTTCACGGGAACGCGAACCTGGTGCCGGTGAACGCGGGAACCGCGGCCTTGGGTTATTCGGGTAACGACGGACTTTGTCCCGGAGCCGGACGCGAATATTACAAACTCGCCTACAGCCAGAAATTGGACGGAAGTTTGAATGTGACCGCAAAGGGAGGTTTGGAGCAAGCCGCGATCACTGCGGGACAGTCCATCACCTGCAACAACACGATCAATGCGTTCGTGAACTTTACACCCACATACGGATTGTTCAACTTTAACGGATTCGTAAACGAGGGTGTGGCGGCGGACGCAATTCCTTCCGATTATATTCCGGCCACTCGCGTGGACGGTTTGTATGCGAGAGTGGGAACCGCGGGAAAATCGACCGCCACCACGACTCCGGCCGCTTCTACTTGGGACGAATTGAGCAAAACCTACGTCGACGCGATCACGGTCAACTTCGCCACAGTTCCTTAAGATTCCACGTTTGAATCGTTTCGTTTGAGAGGACAAAACGATTTCGATTTCGACTTCGGGTTTCGAAAACGAAAGCCTCCGGAAACGGAGGCTTTTTTGTTTGCAACATTCCTCCTCGTATTCTCTTTAACGTCAGAATGGAATTTCATCTTTCGACGTTCGCGGACGTGTTGTCCGCGGGAAAATTTTCAGCGGAGGATTTGGATTTGGACGTCTGGCCCGCGTTTATCAATCAGGATCCGGTCGGAAATAAATTTTATCCCTGGCTCCTGCGTGAATTTCCGCATTTGCACTGCGTCGCCGTCTCCTCTTCGAACGAGGTCGCCGGAACCGGAAAAATCTTTCCTTTTTTTTGGGACGGAAGGGAAGCGGATCTTCCCCGAGGGTGGGACGCCGCCATACTGCGGGCGGCGGAGGATCGATCCGCAAATCGGATCTGCAACTCCGCTTCTGCCTGGGCGATTGAAATTCTTCCCAAGTTCCGCGGCGTCGGATTGTCTTCGCTTCTACTCGCGGAACTCAAACGCAACGCCGCCGCGTACGGGATTCGCGATTTATTCGCCTGTGTTCGCCCCAACGAAAAATGGAAATTCCCTTTTATGACTATGCAAGAGTATCTAACGCGGAAACGGGAAGACGGTTACTCTTCGGATCCGTGGATCCGCGTTCATGAAAAAGCGGGGGGCGAATACGTGCGCGTGGAAGAGCGGTCGATGTATATAACGGGGAGCGTGGAGGATTGGGAACACTGGACCGGAATGAAGTTTTCCGTTTCCGGAGAATTTCCCGTTCCGGAAGGATTGGTCCCGATCAGGATCGACCGGGAAAAAAACTTAGGGGAATACTCGGAACCGAACGTATGGTTCCGGCATTCCATTTTCGTCGAAGGTTAATTCGCGTTATGCGGTTCTGCGGAGGACCTCTCGGACGGGATCGATTTCCTGGGAAACCGCGAACGAACTACGGTAACTCAAAAACCATACCGCCGATACGGCGCCGAGGGCCAAAACTCCCAGGGAGATGTTGAACGCGCCGGAAAGCAGATACGCTCCCACGACTACGCCCGTCAAACGGATCGGTTCCGCAAAAAGCGCCCAACGTTTTCTTTCCAAAATTCCGCCGATCGTAAGAAGTGTGAACAAAGTGATCGCACTGATAACGCTGATGTTGAACCAAGGAAGGGAATTCACCTTGAGGAGCATTCCGAACGCCAAAGCCACGGTGAGAACGAACCAGGTCAGGGAATAAATGCTGAGTCCTTTCGGAAGTTCTATATCGTATTTTTTGAATGTTTTTGCGGAAACTTCCGGAATCGGATATTGGCCCCCCAGTTCGGTCGGTCTCCATCCCGGCATCGCGAAAAACACCTTGAATTTATCGGACCAGCGGGGGCAACGCCAAGCCAGTTCGATCATTTCCCACCAATATTGAACGTTGGCCCAGATCGGATTGAAACTCTGCAGAGGTTTTACGGTTCCGTAAACCGGTTCTTCGGTTTCCGGTTCGAAGGTTCCGAACCATTTGTCGAAGACGATCAGCGTTCCGCCGTGATTTTTGTCTATGTATTTGGGATTGATTCCGTGGTGAACCCTATGATGGGAAGGGGTGTTGAAAATCGCTTCGAACCAGCGGGGGAGTTTGTCGATGGTTTTCGTGTGGATCCAAAATTGATAGATCAGGTTGAGCTGACCGTTCAGAATCATCACGATCGGAGAAAAACCGACGAGCGCCAAAGGAAGATAAAACACCCAGGTAAAAATTCCGTGGAAACTGGCCTGTCTCAGGGCCACGGTGAGATTGTATTCTTCGCTTTGATGGTGCACAACGTGTCCCGCCCAAAGAAAGTTAACCTCGTGACTCAATCGGTGATTCCAGTAATACGCAAGATCATACGCGATAAAACAAAGGATCCAAACCCCGATTACGGTCGCCCAAGCCCAGGTTTGGGATTCGAACCCCCACAAACCCGCCGGAACGACGGATAACGCTTCGCTCGGCCAAGAAGGGAGGTTGAAAATTCTAAAATTCTCATATAGAAAGATATAAGCGGTCAGGGTAACGGTTTTCATAAAAACCCCGAACACCTCGCTCGCGGTTCCCGCGGAAAGATCGTTGATCGAATCGTTGAGCCGATAGAGTTTGCGTTTGTGATACGCGGAAAACGCCATTTCCAGAAAAATCAGCAAAAAGAAGAATGGAATCGCGATTGTGACGAGATTGATTTTCATAAAACCGCCCGAATAAGTTCTCGTTTAAGTGTATTCTTTCGAATCATAACCAGTCAATTCAAAAACAGAACGGCGTTTCCTAACTCCTATTTTTGTATTACGTTTGTTATAATTCGAGAAGACATTAGGACGGGGAGGAAGAACGCTTTCTAATTTTGGAATATATCCATTGGTCCAAAAAACTTCCGTTTTTAAATACCGCCTCTTTGTGGATTCCTTCCAGGATGAAGCCGTTTTTTTCCAGCGCCTTTGCCGACGCGGGCCGGTTGGAAAAAACTTCCGCATAAATTCTGTGGAGTCCGTGTTCGGAAAAGGCGATTTCCAAAAGAAGACGAATCGCTTCGGTGGTGATTCCACGATTCCAAAAGGATTCCCCGATCCAATAACCGATCTCTCCGTTGAAACGATATACGTCTTCCTTAAAGGATAAGGTGATGACCCCGATCGGAGTTCCCTCGTAAACTACGGCGAAGGTTCTGGATCGGAAATCCTGCAACGCGGCTCGGATAAATTCCAAGGCGTCTTCGAGTCGATACGGAGGAACAAACACTCCGCGCAGTCCGGAAGGAAACGTTTTAAAGGAACAAAATCGATCGCATCAATGGACGAGAAAGAATCGAAATCTTCGGTTGCGAATCGAAAAAAACCTTCACTTGACGGATTCCCGAGAAAACGTAAATTCTGGTCTTTATGGCGGCTAAGAAAAAACATTGGCTTCTTTACGGAGCGAACGGTTATACCGGCGAATTGATCGCTCGCAGAGCGGTGTTGCGCGGATTCAAACCGATTTTGGCCGGCCGATCCGAAACTACGATCCGTGTCTTGGCGGAAGAACTCGGTCTTGAATTTCGGATTTTCTCCCTGGAGGATCAGGACAAGATTCGGAAGGAAATCGAGGATTGTCTTTTCGTTCTGCATTGTGCGGGTCCTTTTGTGGAAACGGCTGCTCCGATGGCCCTCGCTTGTATTTCGTCAGGAGTTCATTATCTGGACATCACCGGCGAAATTCCGGTCTATGAAAAACTTCATTCCTTATCTTCCCAGGCGCTTGCAAAAAAGGTAATGTTGCTTCCTGGGGTCGGATTCGACATCGTTCCCACCGATTGTCTTGCGATGATGTTGAAGGAAAAACTTCCCAAGGCTCATTTTTTG
>NZ_NPEF01000285.1:4220-4460 GCF_002811955.1 Leptospira ellisii | reverse complement strand
CGATCAAGTCGATGATCAGCATGGACGTGGGCAAATTCGATCTCAAACTGGTCCGGTCCCTTCTCAATCATCTTTCCCTTTATCCCGTAGGTTCCTGCGTCGAACTTTCCGATAAACGAATCGGCGTGGTTCTCGGGCCCAATCCTGACAAACCGATTCGTCCCTGCATTCGCATTATAAAAGACGAATACGGTTCCATGGTAAGAAATCTGATCCTCGTCGATCTTCTGCGGGAAACCA
>NZ_NPEF01000285.1:1928-4210 GCF_002811955.1 Leptospira ellisii | reverse complement strand
CTTTTCATTTCCAGACCCGTGGATCTTCAAGAAATTATTTCCTGATTTTTCCTTGGGGGATTTCCGTAAACGAAAGGGACAGGAAGGGGAATCGATCGCCTGCGAATTCCTGATCTCTCTCGGTCACGACGTTTTGGAACGGAATTACCGTTACGGACGGATCGAAATCGACATAATCTCGACAAAAGGAGAAGTTCTGTATTTTACGGAAGTGAAACACTGGAAGGAATTTCCCGGATTCGATCCGATTTTTTCGATCATCGCCTCCAAGCGAAAACGGATGAGAACCGCGGCGTCCGGCTTTTTATCGGAACGACTTTCCTTACAGAACCATTTTGTCTCCTTTGCACTGGTCTCCATAAACTCGGAAAAGGGATGTGAATATTATCCTGACCTCTTCTGAAATTGTTCATTAAGGTACCGTTCACATCCACCGAATTCTTTAATTGTCTGCGGGTTCTCAAGGAAGAGAGCCTTAAATCGTTACAAGGAAGTAACTATGAAGAGCATCCCGATTTTAGGAAATCTGGCCGAGTCAGACGACTTCGGACCGGATCCGGTGATTCTCCGGAAACGGGGAATGCCGGTAAAAAAGCGAAAATTTGAAGATTACAAACGGAAACTGGAAGACCCCACCTACATCGATTTTGCCATCGACAAAATCGCCATGGAGATCTCCCACTTCCTATCGAAATAGACTTCTCGCTTAACGGGAATTAAGCGATGGCCCTGTTTTCTCCGTAATTTCCGGCATTCTGGAAATTCAGGGCCTCTAGAAGGTGCTTCGCCTCGACACATTCCTTCTCATCCAAATCGGCGATCGTCCTCGCCACTTTCCGAATCTGATTCAGTTTTCGAACGCTGATCCGCTCAGAACGCGTCACAAATTCGATGACGTCTTCGCAGGAACGATCGAATCGTAAAAGCCGGTTGACCGCTTCTCCGCGCATTTGTCCGTTGAAAAGATATTCACAATCCTTATTCCGTTTCCATTGGATCTCCGCCGCTCGTTTAGCACTCAGTTTGTATTCCCGTAAGGAAACGGAAATTTTTTTCCGTTCCTTTTTTAGGGAAGGATGCATCTGAACTTCCAAATCGATCCGATCCCGAAACGGACCCGCGTACGGAGCCTGATACTTTTTGATCTTCTGTTCCCCGCACTTACATTCCCCCTCCTTAACTCCGAAATATCCGCAAGGACAAGGATTTGCGGCTGCGATCAAAAGAAATTGAGCGGGGTAGGTGATACTGCCGGATATCCGTGAGATCGTGATATGACCTTCCTCCATCGGTTCCCGCAAGGCTTGGAGCACTCCCGATTTATATTCCGATAATTCGTCCAAAAAAAGAATCCCGCGGTGCGCCAACGTGACCTCTCCCATTCTCAACTCCCTCGAACCTCCGACAAGGGATATATCCGAAGCGGTATGATGGGGGGAACGATACGGACGTTCCGCCACCAATTCCCTTAAAGGGGATTGTGCCGATCTTATTTTAAGAATATCTAATGCTTCCGATTCCTCCGGAGGCGGAAGCAGACTTCCCGCGACCCTAGCCAAAAGACTTTTTCCCGTTCCGGGAGGACCGGTCAAAAGCAGATGATGCCAACCCGAAACGGAAATTTGTAAGGCTCGAAACGCGGGCATCTGATCCTGATACAATTCGAATTTGGATTCGTTTTCCGTTTCGATTTCCCGATCCAGGATTCGGATCTTGGATTTGTGAACCGGATTTTTCTTATTCTCCAGGATCTCCTCCAATTCCCTCAGCTGGGAAATTCCGAACACTTCGAATTTCTTCAAAAGCGAAGCCTCTTCTTCGTTTTGGCGGGGAAGAACGATGGTGTCGTATTTTTCGGAAGAAATACCGGATAGAATGGGGAGAACGCCTCGAAGCGGCTTGAGACTTCCGTCCAATCCCAATTCTCCCAAAAGTACGGTCCGTTCCAATTTTCCGGAGGCGAAAATCTGATCCGTAACCGCCAACACCCCGCAGGCAATCGGAAGATCGAGCAGAGTTCCCTCTTTTTTCCTTCCCGCGGGCGCGAGATTGACAAGTATATTTTGAAACGGACAATGATATCCGCTGTTCTCCAACGCGACGCGCACCCGCTCCGCGGATTCCCGGATGGACTGGGCCGCCAATCCGGTGATCATAAAGCGGGGGAGTCCCCGTTTTAAGTTGATTTCCACGGAAACCGGAAAGGCCTCCAATCCTTCTAAGTTCGCCCCCGTCAGACAAATCCAGGAATTGCTCATCATTTCCCTCCGTATGAGAAACGG
>NZ_NPEF01000285.1:0-1858 GCF_002811955.1 Leptospira ellisii | reverse complement strand
TTTATTCAAAACAGCGGGTATCGGTTCGAAAAAATCTTCAACCGATCCCGTCCCGAAATAAAGCCGAGAAAGGGAGTAACATACGAGATTTTATATTTTCGCCGAAAAACGGAAGGTTATGCGCCTTTTCCTAAAAAAACTAGTTTCAAATAGCTTTGCCTTCTGTAGTTTTGCACTGAAATGTTTCGTATCACGGTTTTCCTGCTGTCGGGAATCATTCTTTTGCTTGCAGGCTGCGGAAACCGACTGATCCGCAAGGACTCCATCGCCAAGGTGAACGAATACTACGCGGATAAGATTTATTATCTGATTCAGGACAAAAAGGTTTCCAACAACGAGACGTTCAAAAAGGGAATGCTCGTCCGGATCTACATCGAATCCACCCCTTCGATGGTGAAGATCAAATGTTATCCCGCGGATCATAAGCGGGAATACGCCATCGGGAGAATGATCATCTATCAACTCAACGATGACTACACGGGTAAAAAAATTACGATTGAGGATCTGGACAAACTGATTGCCAATGAGCTCGTGGAATACAAAAAGAAAAAATAAAACCTCACGGAGGACGGGTTCAAGATCGGCCGTTCGCGGATCCGATATTAAAAGGGTGAACGGAAAACTTCTTTTACTCCCTCTGATCTCCTCTCTGGTTCTTTCATCGTCCCTTTCGGCCGACCCTTTGAAGAATTACGACGCGGCGATTTCGGAATATACCAATAAGGATTCTTCCTTTTTTACGGATAAAGAAGAACGAAAAATCAAACAATTATTCTCCCAGTCCCCCGACAATTGGCAGGAGGAGAAATATTCCCTCAATTATCACAAAGACAAATCCAACCTGGAACTTCCCAGCTTTATCAGCGTAAACAAGATCATCTCCTCCAAAATCGTAAGTCATAGCGGAATCATCCACAAAAGTTACGTCGTCAAAGCCAAGGACAATCTCTCCAAAATCGCGAGATTGATGAAAACCTCTGCGCAAAAAATCACGGCGGCAAACGGTTTAAAAAAGAACTCCACCTTACAAGTGGGGCAAACACTCGCCATTCCGGTTCAGGTTCGGAATGCAAGTCGTGAAAAAGTGGAATTCCGCAAAGTATTCGTAAGTCCAGTGGTAAACGCCAAAGTCACTTCCCGTTACGGTAGAAGAAAAGACCCGTTCCATACCGGCTCCGGAGGATATCATTCCGGACTGGATTTCGGCGGAGCGCAAGGAGCTCCGATTTTAGCTTCCGCGGACGGAGTCGTTTCCTTTACGGGAGTCAACGGGGGATACGGAAATACGGTCATCATCGATCACGAAAACGGCTATAAAACCATGTATGCGCATTGCGCCAAAATTACGATCGAAGAGGGAACGAGAGTCAACGCCGGAACGGTCATAGGTGCCGTTGGTAGAACCGGATCGGCTACGGGTCCACATTTGCATTTCGAAGTTTTCTTAAACGGAAATCGGATCAATCCGGAAGCGGCTTTGCGGAAAACGTTGAAAATCGTGACGCCCTTGGATCCCGGAAAATTCGCCAGATT
This sequence comes from Leptospira ellisii, assembly GCF_002811955.1. Lineage (GTDB taxonomy): Bacteria > Spirochaetota > Leptospiria > Leptospirales > Leptospiraceae > Leptospira > Leptospira ellisii. The sequence goes on along the minus strand of NZ_NPEF01000285.1, from coordinate 325 downwards.
GTAAGAAAACGGATCGAAACTGCACGGGTCGATGTCGATGCGGCCTTACGTTTCGATTTTTAAAAGAAGTTAGAATTCACCGTCCGATCAAACCAAAACTTTCATGAACGCGATTTTTTTAGAACTTAGAAAGAATACATTCTATACGCTGATCCCGGTCATTTTATTTTTTTCGTATTCTTTGTCATATCTTCTCCGCGCCGTGATTCTTGCGTTTCTCAATCCGACCGTTCAAACGACCGGCTCCGGTTCCAATCCCGTACGCAACAAGGTCAACCCCGATTCCAATCGCGCCCTTTCTTCGTACGAGGAAATGGTCCAGGGT
>NZ_NPEF01000284.1 GCF_002811955.1 Leptospira ellisii | reverse complement strand
AAGGAAGAAGCACTCAAAGAATTCCTCTCCAAAACGCTCAAGGTCGAAACCGAAGAGATTCGAGACGTGATCGTATTACGCCGTTCCATCGACGCACGTCAGAAAAAGGTTTTCTTTAATCTCAACGTTTCCGTTTATATCGGCGAAAGTTTCTCTCCGGCTCCGATTTCGCTTCCGAATTTTCCGAACGTAACTAACGCGGAGGAAGTGATCGTAGTCGGTGCCGGTCCCGCGGGTCTTTTCGCCTGTTTGCAGCTAATTCTTTCCGGTAAAAAACCGATCCTTTTGGAACGGGGCAAGGACGTTAAGAACCGTCCCTTCGATCTTAAGGAAATCAACGTTCATCATCGCGTCGACGAGGATTCCAATTATTGTTTCGGCGAAGGAGGGGCGGGGACTTACTCCGACGGAAAGTTATATACGAGATCCAAAAAACGGGGGAACGTCCGTCAGATTCTGGAATGGCTGGTGGGTTTCGGCGCGAATCCGGATATTCTCGTGGAGGCGCATCCGCATATCGGCACGAATAAACTGCCGAAAATCGTACGTAATATCCGGGAAAAGATCTCGGAATGCGGCGGCGAAGTGCGTTTCGGAGAAAGGGTCGTCGATCTGATTCTGAAAGGGGACAGAATCACGGGAGTGGAGACTATGTCCGGCGCCAAAATATATTCAAAAAACGTAATTTTAGCGACGGGACATTCCGCGAGAGACGTATTCGAATTATTGAATAAAAAAGGGATCGAGATAGAGCTCAAACCGCTCGCGATCGGGGTAAGGGTGGAACACAAACAATCGCTGATAGATTCGATCCAATATGATTGCGAAGTAAGAGATCCCTTTCTTCCCCCTTCCCCTTACAACGTCGTCAAACAGATCGACGGAAGAGGGGTTTATTCCTTCTGTATGTGCCCCGGAGGCGTGGTGGCGGCGTGTGCAACGAAACAGGAAGAGATCGTGACGAACGGTTGGTCTTCCTCCAAACGGGCCCGTCCTTCGGCCAATTCCGGCATCGTCGTGGAACTTCGCCCGGACGATTTCAAATCTTTTTCCGCGTTCGGTCCTTTGGCCGCGATGGAATTCCAAAAAGAAATCGAACGCAAGGCTTGGATCGCCGGCGGTCGTAGACAAACCGCTCCCGCGCAGAGATTGGGGGACTTCGTGGAGGGGAAATTGTCCGCCGATCTTCCCCGTACTTCCTATACGCCCGGTATCGTATCCGTCGCGCTCGAGGAAGTTTTGCCTTCGGTCATTTTCAAAACGTTACGAAAGGGTTTTCGCGAATTCGACAAATCGATGAAAGGTTATCTTACGAACGAAGCGGTCGTTCACGCTCCGGAAACGAGAACCTCTTCGCCGGTTCAAATTCCGAGGGATCCGGCGACGTTGCAGCATATCAGAATTCAAGGTTTGTATCCCTGCGGAGAAGGCGCGGGTTACGCGGGTGGAATCATTTCCGCCGCCATGGACGGCATCCGTTGCGCTTCCGCCTGCGCTGTCGTCTAACGCGGAATTTTCGAAATCAATCAATTCCGAATGATCAAAGGTTCATCATCTGTTTGTTTAAGGTTTCGAGGTCCCGGATCAGATCTTCCGGTTTCGGCCGGATCGTTTTGGCCAATTTGAGTCCGTCGTCGATCAGATCCAGAATGAGCTTTTTTTCGGCCACTGCGCGGGCGGTCGGCATGGATTTTCTCTCGTTTTTATAAAGAGCGGCCTTTTCGTCTATGATCGAGACGATCTTATTCAGCGCGTGGATTTTTGCCTGTTCTTCTCCCATCGAAAACCGCCTTTGTTGGACTTAGGAAAGGATTCCGCTTTTTCGATATTCGGGAAAGTCTATTTTGTCGCGAACGTCCGCAAAACTTGCGTTAGTTTCTCTCGATCGGCCCATACGAGAACCGAACAGATCACGGCGCACAAAACGGCGAGAAAAAAAAGAAGTCCTCCGTCTCCTTCCCGTTCGATCCCGATCACGAACAGATGCGCACCGACGGCTCCTATCATCAAACCCAATCCGAAAACGGCGCCGATCCATCTTCGTTTCGGAATCAGTACGAGAACGGAAACGATCAATTCCGCCACGCCGCTTCCGATCCTTCCCCAGGGTTCCATCCCGAGTTCGGTGAAGATCGCGACCGATTCGGATGCTCCCGTGAACTTAAAGAATAGGGTCTGTAAAAAAATCAAGGCTACGACGACGCTTAAAATCCGCAGCAGTCGTTCTTTGTGGATACGTTCGATGAGGGACAAAAGGTTTTCTCCTTGCGGTCTCTCCGTTTCTTCGATTCGATTCCGAATCGGTTACGGACCGGGAAGAAATTTCCGATCTGTCGTCCCCTTTTTTCCGCATAAAACGGATTTATCGATACATCTCCTCGATCTCTTTTTTGTATTTGTCCGCGACCACGTTCCGTTTGATCTTCATCGTCTGGGTCAATTCGTCTCCGGGCTCGAATTTTTTGGCGAGAATTCTAAAGTTGGATACCTTCTCGAAGTTCTTAAATCCGGTCTCGTTGGAAACGAGCGATTTGATCTCGTTCTTAAAAAGGCTCAGTATGTCCGGATCGGAGTTGAGATTTTTCACTTCGTTTAACAGTTTCGATCGAAGTTCTTTGAGATATTTCTCCAGAGCCTCCTCGTTGGGAACGATCAGAGCGCTTAAGGTTTTTTGGTCGTGGCCCACCACCATGACCTGATGGATGAATTCGCTCCGTACCAAGGCGAATTCGATCGGTTCCGGTTCCAGGTTTTCACCCCCCAGTAACACGATCGTATCTTTGGCTCTTCCGGAATATTTCAATTCCCCCGATACGGTCCACGTCAAAAGATCCCCCGAGTTCAGCCATCCGTCCGAACTCAAAATCTCCTTCGTTTTTTCCGGTTCTTTGTAATAACCCTTCATCACGTGATCGCCTTTGTGCCATGCGATCCCTTTCACTCCGGGCTGCGTGATTTCCTTACCTTTTTCGTCCGTCAATTTGATTTGGACTCCGGGAATACAACGTCCCAGGGTTCCCACCGTGATCTCCCCTAAGATCCGTCTCGTCGAAATTCCGGACAACTCGGTCATTCCGTAACCTTCCAGGATCGGAATTCCGATCGCGTTGAAGAAAGTATCGATGTACTGCGGAAGTGCGCCGGCTCCGGAAAGCGCGAATCTCAATTCTCCTCCTAATCCATGTTTGATTTTATTAAACGCGAGTTGCGCGATCTGATTCGGAAACCAGAGCAGGATCACGATCCAAGCGGAAATGAATTTCTGCCAAAGGTCGGCGAACACGGACTTCTTTTCGAACGAATATTCCAATCCCTGCAATCTGGAGAGATGTTTGTAATACGCGACCGCGATCTCCTTGAACAACTGAAACAACGTCTGCTGCATCGGGGACGCGGTTTTCACCTTGTCGTGGATCTTATTGTATAGGCTTTCCCAAACTCTCGGGACGGAAAGAAGAAGGGTGGGTTTGATCTCCGCGAGATCCTGACTCAACGTGGCTATAGAAGTAAACGCTTCAGCTCCGCCGGCGCGCAGACATACGGTTTCCACCAGACGTTCCGCGATATGCCAAGGAGGAAGATAGGCCATACTGCGATCGGTCGGATATACGTTCAGATCGCTTCCTTTGAGGGCGCTGTCGACGTTAAAGACGATATTCTTATGGGTCAACATCACACCCTTCGGTCTTCCCGTGGTTCCGGAAGTATATACGATCGTAGCCAGATCCTCTTCCCGGATCGCGTTGCCGCGTTTGTGGAATTCGTCCGCACCTTTGGATCGGATCCACTCCTTTCCCTTCTGTATCAAGTCGTTTAACAAAATGATTTCGAAGGATCCGCTTTCGCCCGCGTCACCCTTACGGTCGAATAGGACGACCTTTTTTAGATGCGGATATTCCGATTCGCGGTTGAGGATCTTTTTGAGCGCGTTTTCGTTTTCCAAAAATGCGATCGAACATTCCGCGTGATTGAGGATATACAGCAGATCCTCTTCGGTCGAATCGGTTCCCCGAGGCACGTCCACACAGCCGATGTTGGTGATCGCCATACTGCACCAGATCCAACGCGCGCTGGAGTCCGCGATCAATCCGACGGGGGTTTCCGGTTCCAATCCCAATGAGATCAAACCGCTTCCGATCTGTTGTACGGTCTCGTTCAACTTCTTAAAGCTCAAGGGTTGATACGTTTTGCCGTCGGGTTTGTAATACTGGGCCGTGGAATCGGCGAAGGCTTCCGCGGAAGCCTTGAGTACGTGATACAACGTTTGGGACGGAATGGAGGGGATTCGACTGGATTTCATAGCAGGGAAGGATTCTAAAAAATCCTTTTTTCGAGTCGAGTAGAAATCGCGAGCGGAAAGAAATTATTCCCTTTTATAATTTCGGAACGAGTCCTTCACGGATCAATGTTTGATATGGTTTCTTCCCGAGAATTTGGCCTGGTATAAATTCTGATCCGAAAGTTCGATCAATTC
>NZ_NPEF01000283.1 GCF_002811955.1 Leptospira ellisii | reverse complement strand
AAATTTAAAGATTCTTATATCGTCTTAGGTTCTGATAATTGTAATAGTTCGATGTGACGATCCTACAATAATCCCTAGGTTCCTTGATCGGCAGTTCTTCGAGGAAGTGGTTGAAGTCCCCGTTGTAATGATTGCGTTTCCATTTCCGTAGATTTCCGGGGCCTCCGTTGTAGGCGATCGAAGCCCATTGTAGATTTCCGTTTGAGGCCACGAGATAACGCAGAAACCTCGCGCCCATTTCGATCGAAACCTCCGGATCGAACAGGGAGTAGGAATCCAAATTCATTCTTTTCGCAAGTTCTCTTCCGGTCGGTCCCATGATCTGCATGAGTCCTCTCGCGTTCGAAACGGAGACGGCGTTCTCCTTAAAAAAGGATTCCTGTCGCATAACGGCGTACACGATGTCCTCTTCGATCACCAAATTTTTGGAAACGGAAGAGACGATTCCCCGGTGCGGTCTGGGATAAATTCTCGCGGCGAGTTTTGCGGGAAGAAGGATGACGTCGTCCGACAGTTTTTCCTTTTTCATCAGGGATCTCGTATGAAACACGGTGAGGTAAGGCGTTCCCGTTTGTTCTCCGAGTGCGGCGAGAATCTCCTCCTTTTCCGTCTCTCCGATTCCCTGTTGTTGTTTGTATTTTTGTACGAGCGCGAGCGCGTGCGCCATTTCTCCCACTTCCAGATATTCCTTCGCGGATTGAAGAATCCGATTCCCTCTGATTTTGGAATGCGCCGAGTCGATCCGTACGTTCAACTGATAGGCGGCCGGTTGCACCGCGAAGTCCAAGTCCTTGCCCAATATCTTTCCGGATAAATCGGGGATTCCGGCCGTGAGGGAAAGGTATTCGAAAAGTTGATCGCGGTTCCAAGTCGGATTGGACGGAAGAGGAAGCGCGGAGATTTCCTCCTGGAATTCCTCGCGGATCACCCTCGTATAATAGGAACCGGGTATGTGTTTGTAATACGTTTTGAGCCATTGTGTAAGTTCTTCGTTTCTTCCGTTCTTTTTGAGATATCGAAGATACCAATACAACAATCTTCCTTTTACCGGAAGGTCGGGGATTTTGCGTAACGCGTCCTTCCAATACGCGTCCCCGAGAAAAATTTCCCGGTCGCCCGTGAGAAGTTCGATCAATTCGTCCTGACGGATCAGGTTCGTGGGACTTTTTTCCAGAGAGTCTATTAGATTTCTGAAATATAGATCCCTGTTCCCGTATTTTTTATACACCCTAGCATACGCGTAAAGTATCTCGTCGTTCTTTTCCGGATTGGAGTCGGTCAACAATTCGAGCCCTTTTCCGGGCAGACTTTGGTTGGTCAGTTCTCTGGACATCGCCGCGGTAAAGTCGGGATTGGATCGGGCGAGGTTCGGGTTTCTCCTAAAAAAACCGGGCAGGGATTCCGGGTCGTGCGCCGCGATCGCCCTTGCGGTTTGACGGAAGGCTTCCCCTTTAGCGAATCCGATCCGATTCATGTCCTTATAGGAAAGCAGATGTTTTTTTTCGGACGCGTTTAGGAAGGGAAGGAAATACGCCGCGCGTTCGGGGGAGAGGGAAAGATAAAAATTATTCCCCTTCCAGACCTGAAGATCCTCGAGGATGAATTTTTTCACGGAAGAGGCCACACTCGGATCCTCGAGAAGCGTATAAAAGATCGATTCCGCTTTTTCCGCGTTTCCGGATTTATAGAGCGATTTCGCATAACGGTACGAGATCATCGGGGAAAAAATCTCGGTCTGTTCCCGTTCGCCGAAACTTTTCACGAAGTCCAGACATTCCTGGATCATTCCCGCCTCGTATTGGATCCTCAGAATTTCGGAAATCGCGTTCTGGGAGATCGGGTCCTGTTCCCTCGGAAATTTTTTGAGAAGTCCCACGAGTTCCTCGCGTCCGAGGAGTTTTCTGTGCAACGTTTCCTCGTATAATTTCCAGAGGGCCAAACGGGTGATCGTGGAGTTGGAGGGCAGGGGAGCTTGGACGATTTCGAGAAGCTCCTGTCTTCCCGGGGAAGCGGTCATTCTTCCCTTGAGGAGCGATACCAAATAGGAGAATTTTTTCTCCCTGTTTCCGTCGGGATGTTCCTCGTGATAACGGACGAGCGCGTAGACCTCGCTTTCCGTCCCGGGGGTTCTTTCCCGGAAAATCCTGTGTATTTTTTGAAGACTATAGGATTTGATCAGATATTTGAGATCATCGTTTGCGTAAAGGCTGCCGAAAATGAAGAGGAGTAGGCTGATCTGGGCGAATCGTTTCATTCGTATTCTTAGTTACCTTTTCGGCTTTAGGACCCAATCGCAAGAAGGAAATTCCGATGCAAACCCTGGAAAAAGACGTCACAACCGAGGATTGGCCGGAGATCACTCTCACGTCGTTCGCCGAGCCTCTTCTTCCGAAAAAAAAATCCCCGCAGGGACCGGCGCCCCGTAATCCGGAAATCCTCAGGCTGAAATCCAAAATCCTGGAATATTTTTCCGGAGCCTTGAACCGGGTCCATTCCCCGTTTTTTAACGCGCGCGTGGATCTGTTCGGCGAATTCAGATTCCAGACGGACGCGACCTCTCCCTTCGAAGAGGATGGACTTTCGGAGCGCGAAAAGAATTTACTGCAGATTTTTTTCGAGGAACTCTTCGACCGCGCCTTGGAGGATCATCAATCCGACCCGGAGATCTTTCAGGTTTTGGAATCGTATCTTCTGCACGAGCAGAAATTGGAGGAATATCTTTCCCTGACGGGCGTGTTCGATCAGGATCTTCCGTTCATCGTGGAGGCCAAACAGTTCCTCGCATTGTTCGGAAAAATAGAATATTCTGATTCTCTAAAGAAGGAAGGCGGTTCCCGTTTTCACAAATACGGCGCGCTTTGGAAACTGGGCAAACTGGAATTGGAGGACCGCGAAACGATCTACGATCTCGTCGTTACGGGGGAGGAACCCGGACTTTTGGGTCTGGCCTGGGTTTTATACAAACACGAAACGAGCGGATTGCGCACGGTGTTTCCGATCGAAAGGAGGATCCTATCCGCGTTGGATACGCTCGTTTCCGAAGAACGGGAATCCTTTTTTAAGGCGTATTCCTCTCGTCACGGCTATCTCGAAAACTACTTCGTATTAAAACAGATCCGTCCCCGGGAATACAGAAAGGCGTGGCTCGAAGGCGAGAAAAAAAAGAACGGGAGATCCGTTCTTTTGGGATCGTTGCAGGAGAATATTCTCGCGGGTCAGGACGAATCCCTGGACAAACGATATGTGCTCCTCAAACAAAACCGTCTCGTTTACACGTTGAGTCCGTTCGAACTCCTCATTCTGTTGAACTCCACGGAATCCGCGAATGTGGAAAAGGAGATAGGGGGGCATCACGAGAAATTGCCGGATTCGTATCTCACCAAACGCGCCCGGCTCGCACTCCGTTTTTTTAAAAAAGAATATGATGAATTCCTAAACTCGATCGGAGAATGCGGTCGTTTCCGTTTTTCCCCCGAAATGATCTATCTTCAGGGTTTGGCGATGATAGAGATCGGAAGGACGGAAGAGGGGATCGGTCTTTTGGAAAGTCTGTTTATGCGTTTCCCCGAATCGGAATATCTCCGTCTGGTGTTGGAACGTTATAAGAAGACAGCGTAAGCGGTTTGAACTTCCCCTTGACAGATCGTTTCCAGAACCAAAAAATGAGCGTGTCTATACGTCGTAGCCGTCCGGAATCGTAGGAACGAAAATTATGGCCATCAGTCACGAACAGATTCTCGAATTGCAAAAATACCAGAAGATGATTCATCAGCTGGAGAAAATCGCGAAGGCCTCCAAAAACGACGAACAACGTTACCGTGTTTCCAGGGATCTGGACAAATACAGAACGAAGATGAAGGACATTTCCCCCGAGGGAATTCCGGACAATTTGGACGTCGCCGCGGAACAGATCAAACGGTATAAGGAAAATCCGAACGAGTCGGGTAAGGTTCTCGCTAAATATCCTGTTATGAAAATTTCTCCCAACTCGAACGATGCGGAGGTGAATCAGATCGGGACTTGGATCAACGTCATGGATCGGGAATACCTTCCCGTTCTGAACGAAACCCACGTGAGGTTCGACTTTTCGCATACGAACGAAAAGGACGGAGTGGTTAAATATATGGAGAACATCCGGAGGAACATCAAGGTTCTTACGGAGACGATCGAAGAATTTCACGCGGCCGAAAAACAGGAATTCCGCGAGCAGCTCAGCAGAATGAAAAACAAACAGACCCGGATTTTCATCGCGGAAGCCTACGAGATGTTCGTCAAATTCAACGAGTTTTTGAATAAGGTGATCCGCGAGGCCAAGGAAGTGGGCGGGGTGATCATGAATTTGGAGGACGCGATCCATTTTAATCCCCGGTTCGAACGGGCCACGGAGCTGGAAGGAAAATCCATCATGGACGCCCTGAGGGAATTTCAGGAATTTACCGCGGAGGCGCTCGAACGAATCAACGTTCCCAATATCCGGAATTAAAAGCCGGTTTCGGAGGC
>NZ_NPEF01000282.1 GCF_002811955.1 Leptospira ellisii | reverse complement strand
CGGTTTATCTTTCAAAGTAAAAATACGCAGTAGCAAAATTCGATTGTGTGGGAACTCACACGGATTCCGGTGAAACCGGAGATCTTTCTCGCGATCAACCGATGACTAGGTTCACGAGTTTGCCGGGGACGTATATTTCCTTTCGGATGGTTTTATCTTCCAAGATTCCCCGAATTTTATCCAGATTTTTCGCCATGGAAATCGCGTCGGATTGGGAAATGTCTTTCGGCGCTTTGAATTCATCCCGCAATTTTCCGTTGATCTGAACCACGATGAGAATTTCCGATTCGACCAAATATTGCGGATCCGCCGCGGGATACGGTTCGTAAGTCAAAGATTCCGTTTTGCCCGCCCGCTTCCAAAGTTCTTCCGCCAAATGAGGCGCAAACGGCGCCACAAGAAGGATAAACGGTTCCAGAATTTTTTTAGGGCGTCTTTCCGAAGGAGTAAACTCGTTTACGAAGATCATCAATTGAGAGATCGCCGTGTTAAACGAAAAATTGGGAATATCGTCGCTCACTTTTTGGATCGTTTTGTGAAGAATCTTCCATTCCTCGACGGTGGGTTCGAGGTCCTCCGTGCGGAACGATTCCCCTTCTCCTCCGTGAAAAAGTCTCCAAATCCGATTCAAAAAACGGAATACGCCTTCGACGCCGCGCGTGCTCCAAGGTTTTACCATTTCGAGCGGACCCATAAACATTTCGAAAAGACGCAAACTATCCGCTCCGTATTCCCGGATTACATCGTCCGGATTGACCACGTTTCCCAAAGACTTGGACATTTTCCGTTTGTCTTCTCCGAGAATCAAACCCTGGTGAACGAGTTTTGCGAACGGTTCCGCGGTGGTTACTACGCCGATATCGTATAAGAACTTGTGCCAAAAGCGGGAATAAAGAAGGTGAAGCACCGCGTGTTCGGAGCCGCCTACGTATAAATCGACCGGCATCCAATTCTTTTCCAGTTCCGGATCGCAGAATAATTTTCCGTTTTTAGGATCGATGTAACGGAGGTAATACCAGCAAGAACCCGCCCATTGCGGCATCGTGTTCGTTTCTCTGGTTCCGATTTCCCCGGTGACCGGATCCTTGTATTTCAACCATTCCTTGGCGAGTGCGAGAGGGGATTCTCCCGTGCCGGAAGGTTTAAATTCCTCTAAATCAGGAAGTACTAATGGAAGCTCCGATTCCGGAATCGGTTTCGTGATTCCCGAAGGATAATGAACCAAAGGAATCGGTTCGCCCCAATATCTTTGCCGCGCGAAAAGCCAATCCCTCAGTTTGAATTGGATCTTCTTTTTTCCGATTCCTTTCTCTTCCGCCCAGAGTATGATCTTGGAAGAAGCGGAAGCGTAGTCCAATCCGTCGATGGATATTTCCTTCGAAGAGGAATTGATACAAACGGAGGTTTTGGAATCGAACGCCGCTTCGGAAACTTCTCCCTCGATGACCGGAAGAATTTTCAGATCGAATGCCTTTGCGAATTCGAAGTCGCGTTGATCGTGCGCGGGAACGGCCATGATCGCCCCGGTCCCGTATCCGTATAACACGTAGTCGCTGATCCAAATCGGAATTTCCAGGGAAGGATCGGCCGGGTTGATCGCATACGCTCCCGTAAACACTCCGGTTTTATCCTTGTTCAATTCCATTCGATCCAAATCGCTTTTGAGGGAAGAGGATTTTTGATACGCTTCCACGTTTTGTTTTTGTTCGGGGGTCGTGATCTGCGAAACGATCGGGTGTTCCGGAGCTATCACCATATACGTTACTCCGAAGATCGTGTCCGGTCTTGTGGTAAAAATCCGAATTCCATCGAGTCCGGCGACGGGTCGTTTGAAAGGAAAGGTGATCTCCAATCCTTCGCTTTTTCCGATCCAATTTTTTTGCATTTCCAAAGTGGAAGTAGGCCATTGAACCAAGGAAAGATCTTCCAAGAGACGGTCCGCATACGCGGTGATGCGCATCATGTATTGCCGCATCGGTTTACGAATGACTTCGTATCCTTTTTCGACCCATTCCTCTACTTCCTCGTTGGCGAGGACGGTTCCGAGGGCTTCACACCAATTTACGGGAATTTCGGCCTGATATACCAATCTGAAATCGGAAAGAATTTTCTCCTGTTCCGCGGCGGAGTAGGAATTCCATTCCGCGGAGCTGAATTGCGCGCAATCCAGACCTTGGGAACCGCCGGAAACGAAACGCTCGATCAGGGTTTGGATCGGAGCCGCTTTTTTTTGGTCCGGATCGAACCAGGATTGATAGAGTTGAATAAAAATCCATTGTGTGAATTTATAATAATCCGGATCGGTCGTGGAAAGTTCCCGAGACCAGTCGTAGGATAAACCGATCATTTTGATCTGACGACGGAAGTTATCAACGTTGTTTTTCGTGGTGGTGGCCGGATGAATTCCGGTCTGCATTGCGTAACGTTCTGCGGGAAGTCCGAAAGCGTCCCAACCCATGGGATGCAGAACTTCGAAACCTTTCATTCTCTTAAAACGGGAGAGAATGTCCGTGGCAGTATAACCTTCCGGATGACCTACGTGAAGTCCCGCGCCGGAAGGATAAGGAAACATATCCAAGCAGTAGAATTTGGGTTTGGAAGAGCGGATGTTCGTCTGAAAGCTGTTGTTTTCTTCCCAGAATTTTTGCCAAAAAGATTCTACTTCCTGAAACGGATATTGCATTTGGATCCTTACTTTCTTACGGAGTCGATTACCTTGACCAATCTTTGGAAGGTCTTACTCAAACAAGATTTGCAAAGATCGTATTGGTAGAGTTGAGCGACTTTTGATCTGCATCCTGAGCAGGTCAAAAGGTGATTTCCTTTAGCTTCGGTTTGTTTTTCTTCGAGTGCCTGCATTTTGCTCCCAGACTTATCCATGCTGATTTTGTTTATTTACAGAGTGTCAATAAATCCGGAAAGAAACGTGATCCAACAACATCCTTCCCGGTCCGATCGGAGATTACGTTATAAAAATCAGGTTGTTTAGAGTCAAAAAAAAATAGCGGACAGCCGTCGGAAATAGTCGGAATTTTTTTTAAAAAAAGGGAGATCTTTTGTTTTATGTGGAATGCTTTTTTATCTGGACGTTTCCAATGGTTGGTAGACAAAAAATTGGAAATTTATTTCTTCGATTGTTTTTATAAGGTAAGGTGAACGATTTGTTACAGGTAAAAAATCTCAATAAGTCCTATTTGGTTTCCGGAAAGAAACTCGATGTGCTCAAGGACGTTTCTTTTCGGATCGAAGAGGGAGAATTTATCGCGATTATCGGTCCTTCCGGTTCGGGAAAGTCCACCTTGCTTGCGATTTCAGCAGGTTTGGACCGTCCGGACGAAGGGGAAGTGATCTTGGACGGAATTCCTCTTTTAGAAAAGGGCGAAGACGATCTCGCGAAGTTGAGAGGAGAAAAAATAGGATTTATCTTTCAGAATTTTCAGTTGATCAAATCCCTCAACGCTTTGGAAAACGTTTCTCTTCCTCTCGTTTTGAATTCCGATTTAGGTTCCGTTCAAATCAAGGAGCTGGCGTTGACCTGGCTTGAAAAAGTTTCGATGAAGGAAAGGGCGTTGAACTTTCCCGGCCAACTTTCCGGAGGAGAGGAACAAAGGATCGCGATCGCCCGATCGTTCATCCACAATCCTAAAATCCTATTTGCGGACGAACCCACAGCAAACTTGGATAAAAAAAACGGAGAGATGGTGATGAATCTTCTCGCCGAATTGAATCAAAAAACATCCTCCACTTTGATCGTAGTGACGCACGATCATTCGGTCGCGGGTCTTGCGGATCGGGTTTTGGAAATGAGCGACGGTAAAATCGTACGAGAGATCGTCTCTAAGAAGTCGAATAAAAAAGCTCCGGTCAAAAAAAAGACCGCGAAGAAAAAAAGATGAAGTTACGATTGTTCTTCCGCTCCGTCCTGCGCGACGTTCGATCCAGAAAAAGTTCCGCGTTGCAGATCGTTTTGGCGATCGCGATCGGCACCGGTTCCGTCACCGCGATTCACGCGTATCGGGAGGAATTGAGCCGTTCCATCTTAAAAGAGGCGCGGAATTTGATGGGCGCGGATCTGCTCGTACAAAGCTCCTCTCCGATCACTCAGGAACAGCGGGAATTTATGTCCCGAAGCCTTCCTTCCGGTTCGGAAACGAGCGAACTCGTGCAGTTCGCCTCTATGCTTCGCAATCCGGAGAACGACGAAACCACGTTGTCTCTGATCAAAACGATGAAAGGGAAATTTCCGTATTACGGCGAGATCGTAACGGAACCTCCTGGAATCTATCGCAAACTAAAGGACGGAGAAATTCTTCTGGAGGAAAGTCTGATTCTCAATCTGAAATTGAAGATCGGCTCTTCGGTCGCTTTGGGAGAACGCGAGTTCGTATTAAAAGGAAAGATTTTAAAGGAACCGGGAATCGCGGGAAACTTCCTTTCCATGGCGCCCAGCTCCATCATATCCGGCGCCTCTTTGGCTTCGACCGGATTGGAACAAAGGGGATCGAGGATCAGTTATCTCGTTCCGA
>NZ_NPEF01000281.1 GCF_002811955.1 Leptospira ellisii | reverse complement strand
CGAGCGCGTTTTTCGGACACGAGATCAACATTAACTTACGCTGGAACGCGTTTCGCGATATGCAGATTCTGATGCGTTCGGGTTATTTCGTGGCAGGTGACGGTTTGAGGGCGTATTTGGATACGACCCAGGGAAGAATTCTGCGGGAATTTTTCATAACCGCGGAACATAGGTTCTAAGGTTGAGTTAGAGTCGTAAACGGGAGCGGATCGCCCGACCGAGAGTGTATTGATCCGAAAGTTCTATCGATCCGCCCACGGTGATTCCGTACGCGATTCTTGTTACGTTAACCGAAAGCGGCTTGAGTTGATTGGCGAGATAATCGGCGGTCGCATCCCCTTCCAAGGTCGGATTGGTGGCGATTAGAACTTCCTGAACCTGTTCGGGTTCGATTCTTTCGAGCAATTCCTTGATCCTTAAATCTCTCGGACCGATTCCTTCCAAAGGCGAGATCACTCCGTTGAGGACGTGATATTTCCCCTGGAATTCCTTCGTATTTTCGATGAAAAAAATATCCTCCGGTTGTTCCACGACGCAAAAGGTGCGGGAATCCCGTTTTTCGGAAGTGCAGATGTCGCAGATTTCCGTTTCCGAATAGGAACCGCATCGTTTGCAGAATTGGATCCTGCTTTTGGTTTCCGTAAGCTGGCGGATGAATTGATGAAAGAGGCCTTGTTCCAAACGCAAAAGATGAAAGCTGATCCGAAACGCGCTTTTTCTTCCGATTCCTGGAAGAGAAGACAGGGCTTCGACCATTTCTTCGAGAAGATGATTAGCCAAGATTGCCGCCGAATAATTTCGATATTTCGGAAAGATCCATTCCACCGGAAGCCGCTTGGAATTCGTACGCGGTCGCTTCCCGGGCTTTTTTCAGCGCGTCGTTGACGGCGGCTAACACGAGGTCTTCCAGCATTTTGTTGTCGTCGGCGTCAAACAGCTGTTTGTTGATGGCGACGTTTGTGATCAAACCTTCCCCCGTGGCCGTAACGGTAACCATTCCCGCTCCTGCGTCTCCCATTACGCGTATCGCGGCGATCCGTTTTTTAACGTCCTCCATCTTTTCGCGGAAGGCCCCCATATTGGTAAGAATTTCGGAGAAATTTTTGATCTTATCGAACATATCGGTTACGAATCCAATCTCGGAGTTTTAGTTCTATCCACTTCCGTTCCCAAAAACTTCTTTTTGATTTCGGTTGTAGGATCGAATTTCGAAACGTTTTCCGAAATCTTTTTTTCTTCCGGCGCGGAAGATGAAGTTACGGGATCCTGAAAGTTAGACTCGATCTGTTTTTCGAAGACCTCCATTAAGGAATCATTTTTTTTTTCTACCGGATCGATCGTCGGTTGGGTTTTGACCTGTTTTCCGGCGGGATCTTCTGATAAGACTCCGAAAGATTCGGTCTGTGTATGTTTCGGATTTTGAACCATCAAAATCAGATGGTTGATCCGATCCACCAAACCGGCCAAACTCGGATAAGTAAGTTCTTCCACGAGTTTTTTGATTTGAATTTCGGTGAAAACTTTGATCTCGAATGAATTCCGCAGACGGATCGTTTTGATCCGTTCATAGATTTCGAAAAGTTTTCCGGATAAAAAATTCAGTTTAGCCGAATCCACGGTTTCGAAATCGGAACGCATCTTCGCCAAGTCCTCTTTGGGGAAGTTGACCGATTCGGGGTCGGCTAGGGAATCGCGGATCAAATTGAGCGTATGCGTGAACTCGATCGAATCCCAAAGGAATTTATAGATGTCCTGACCTTCCTGATAAAGATTCTCCAAAATTTCGAGCGCTTTGGAATGGTTGTCGGGATCGATCAAACTTTTGATAAACGAAGTCAAAAATTCGATTCCGTGATAGCCGATCATCTTGCGGATTCCGGTTCCCAAAAGTTTCGAATCCGTAAATACGATGGCCTGTTCCATAAAGGAAAGCATATCCCGCACGGAACCGTCCCCTTTTTTGGCGACCCAGAAAAGTCCTTCCTGATCGTACTGAACGTTTTCGATCTTACAGAGTTTTTCGGAATAGTCCTGAAGAACGGAAATAGGAACCTTTTTGAAGATGAAATCCTGACATCTGGAAAGGATCGTTTCCGGAATTTTATGGAATTCGGTCGTAGCCAAAACGAAAACGATATGAGACGGAGGTTCTTCCAGGGTTTTGAGAAGCGCGTTGAAGGATTGATCCGTCAACATGTGAACCTCGTCTATTATATAAACCTTATATTTACCGCCCATCGGCGCGAACTTGACGTTGTCCCGCAGCTCGCGTATGTTTTCGATTCCGCGATTGCTGGCTGCATCGATTTCAAGAACGTCGCTGGAAATTCCGCGGGTGATTTCGGTACAGGAACTGCATTCGTTGCAAGGTTCGTTATCGATCGGATTTTGGCAGTTGAGACGTTTGGCGAGAATTCTTGCGATCGTCGTTTTACCGACTCCGCGGGGACCGAAGAAGATGTATGCGTGTCCGATTTTTCCTGATTTAAGGGCGTTCTGAAGAGCGCCTATGGCGAGGTCCTGATGGATTACGTCCCGAAATTTTTGCGGGCGATACTTCCGGGAAAGGACTTCGTGAGTTCCTGCCATATAACGGAGTCGGAGAAGCCGGGATTCGAACCCGGGGTGCTTTTGGCACACATGCTTTCCAAGCATGCACAATAGACCACTCTGACACTTCTCCTGTTGCTTTCAGGAATTCCGCTTAAGGGTTATACGTCAATTGATTTCTTTCTTCTGGCCCTGAAAAACGACTTAAACGCGTTTTTGGAAACTTCGGTAGGAATACATACCAACTCCGGGAAAAAATTTCTGGAATAGATGATTTCCACGCTGAGGGAAGAAATCCCTTCTCCTTGTTTTGCGGGAAGCAGATACACGACTTTGGGAATTCTGGAAAGCAAAATCGTTCCGGCGCACATCAGACAAGGCTCCAGCGATGTGATCAGCAGACATTCGCTTAGATATTTTGTTTTCAGTTTTTCCTTGGAGTTTCGGATGCATAGAATTTCGCTGTGAAAGGAAGAATCCGCATTCTCTTCCACTTGATTGGAACTTTCCGATACGAGACGATCTCCGCGATAGATCCGCGTAAAACTGGGAATCTCCTTCCCTCCCAGAGAAATTAGATTCTCCATCGTGTTCAAAAAATCGATAAGAATCGGATCCGTATTATCGAATTCGGATTTTAATTCGAAATGCGGTGTTTCTATTCCGTCGTATTTTCGCAGTTTTGCGCTTCGGTTCTTATGATTTAGGAATCGGTCCATTGCGATCCTCTACAAATTCTACTTGATAAGACCTTCGGTAAATGGTTTTTTCAACCGAATGATTCTCTCCGCTAAGTTTTTACATAACGCAGCCTCGGAAAACAGAAACAATTCGATTCTCGTCCGTTTGAATTCTCCTACGGGAGCTTCCAATCCGGATCGGCGACCGATCGTTTTGGGTTTGGCGATCGATCGGAGTTGGTCGATGAAGGGAGAAAAATTGGAAGCGGTGATTCAAGCCGCTTCCTCTTTGGTCAATTGGCTTACCAGAAGGGATTTTCTTTCCGTTACGGCGTATGCGGAAGACATTCACGTCATTCAGCCGATCATTCAACTTGTGGAAAAATCCTCGATCATCAATAGGATTCATACCATCGTTCCGGGAACGTCCACCAATCTATCAGGAGGTTGGTTGAACGCGCTTCGCGGTTTGGAGCTTTTTTCCGATTCTACGGTCTATAAACGCGCGATCCTTTTGACGGACGGAAACCCTACGCAGGGAATCACCGATCCTTTGGATCTGATCCAGATCGCGTCCGATCATTACAAAAAAGGAATATCGACTACGGTCATCGGATTCGGAGACGACTTCAACGAAATCCTTTTGAAGGACATCGCGGACGCAGGCGGGGGAAATTTTTATTATATTGAAAGTCCGGAAGGAACGGGAGACATTTTTTTCCGCGAATTCGGGGACATCGGTTCGCTTTACGCGCAATCGATCGAAACGAAAATCGAATTTGCAAAGGACGTGGAGTTCGTCGAATTGATGAGCGATCTTGCGTTTTATACGGAGATGGATCCGAAAGAACCGAGTAGAATTCGATCCGTCATTCTTCAGTGCGGAGATATGCGCGCCGACGATATCCGCAACATCGTACTCCGGGTCAAAACGCATCCGGAACGATTGATTCACAATTCGGAAAACGAATCCGGAATTTCGATCACGAGTACCTTCTATAATCTTTCCGACAAAATGAAATTGGAAACGATCGTTTCCAAGTTGGAACCCGATTGGAAATCCGTTTCCTCGAAAGAGGATGCGGACGTGATCGTGGAATCGATCGTTGCGAAGTCCGGAAAAACCTTGAAAAAAGCCAGTTCTTTGATGAAGGAAGGCTCCCTGGAAGAAGCCTCGAAATTTCTATCCGCTTTGATTCAGGACGTGGAGGACCGCATCGAACTCGCGCCGGAAGTTATGGGATCCTTAAAATCCAGATTGGAGACTTTGGAATCCAAAATCCGCGAGAACGCGAAAACCGCGGGAAAA
>NZ_NPEF01000280.1 GCF_002811955.1 Leptospira ellisii | reverse complement strand
GTTCTTTCCCGGGTACGGGCCCGTTTCCTTTCTTCCCAACTGTTTCCGTGAAGCACTTCCTGGCGTCGTTTTTTGTAAAAATTACCGCTTCCGGTTTTTTTCGTCCACATGGACGATTTTAGGGCTGTAATCGGCGGGAAGCTCGGATTCTTCCACCTGAGCGTAGGTGATGATGATGACCTTGTCGCCCTTCATTCCCAGACGAGCCGCGGCTCCGTTGAGGCAAATTTCTCCGGAACCCCGTTTTCCCTCGATGATATAGGTCTCGAAACGGGCGCCGTTGTTGACGTTGACGACGGAAACCTTCTCGTATACGCGCATTCCTGCGGCGTCCACAAGATCCATATCCACGGTGAGGCTTCCCTCGTAATTCAGGTCCGCGTCCGTTACCGTAGCCCGGTGTATCTTCCCTTTCATTACGGTTATCTGCATCTTAGGATTCCGTTATTCACTAAATAGTACCTTAAAAATTTTACCGGAGATATTTAAAAGCGTTTTCCGCTTAAAAAAGTGAATTTTGGTATTCAGAGTGTCCATACTAAACGGAATTTCCGCGAAAAGCGGAGAAATGATGTAGTTTTCGTAGAGATTCGGATATACACGATTCTCATCGTAAACCGCGTTTTTAAAATTCTCCAAAACCTTTCTTAGGATCCGTTTTTCCTGCCGATT
This sequence comes from Leptospira ellisii, assembly GCF_002811955.1. GTDB lineage: Bacteria > Spirochaetota > Leptospiria > Leptospirales > Leptospiraceae > Leptospira > Leptospira ellisii. The sequence goes on along the minus strand of NZ_NPEF01000280.1, from coordinate 3,879 downwards.
CAAATCCACCGCTTCTTCCCCCGGTTCTCCCGTCCAAACGATTTGAAATCCCGAAATTCCCTTTTCGGTCAATCGGGGTCTGATATCGATTAGACCGTTTTTTCGGAGATGTAGCAACGCGGATTGAAATTCCAAGGCGCAAGGAGAATCCTCCAGATGGATGTAGGTCTGGTTGGTGATCAGCTTCGCGTTTTTTTGAAAATACACACCGTCCGAGTAATAGATCAATTTGGAAAGGGAAAGACGATCCCTACCGTTCGGAGACTTTTGCAGGATAAAAGAGATGACTTCTAAAAGTTTTTCCATATAAAGAATCTAATGAGAATGATCGAACTCAAGGGAGAATTTCCGTACCTTCGTTATGTGGAATTGCAGGAAAAATTTCGAAAGTTTCGGAAAGAATCCGTTTTGTTTTTGGAACACGCTCCTACGATCACCGCGGGAAGCAATTATAATCTAGAGAATCTGCTTTTCGGTGAAGAATTTCTCGAATCCAGGGGAATCGGCGTTCATTTTATCCAAAGAGGAGGGGATTTTACGGCCCACGAACCGGGTCAGCTCGTGGTTTATTCGCACGTGGATCTGAAAAAAAGGAACCTTTCCATCCGATCCTATCTGGAGAATTTTCTGGGTGCGTTGACTTCCGCCGCGTTTCAAACCTGGAATCTGGAACTGGAACTCAACCAGGAGGCCTTCGGTTTGTATCTGACCTCGGATCCTACGAAAAAAATCTGTTCCATCGGGGTGAATTTCAAATCCTTTTTTACGAGTTACGGAATCGCGTTTAACGTGAGCAACGATTTTCAGACCTTTCGTTGTATCCATCCGTGCGGCAGAAATTGGACCGACATGACGAGCATTCGAAATCTGGGATTGGATTCCGGACCTTTAAAACGCGCCGAATTTATTTCCAACGTACGTAAAAATTTCGGAGTATTTCTCGATTCCGCCGCAAACGGAGCCGTTTCCGTTTAAAAGAGACCTTTCCTTTCCATTTTATCCTCAAGAGAAGACCTCGTTTCTACCGATTGAAAGAAAGAGGTCGCAGAGTGAAGATTTTCAAAAACATATTCTATTTTTTCGTATTGCTGATCGTCTGCGAAGCGGTCGCTCTCGGAGCCGTGGCCTGGTCGTTTTTGGAATCTTCCCTGGCTTCCTACGAACTTTTAAAAATCGCTTCGGACAACCGGGCAAGGGATACGCTTTCCACGCTCGCCAAGGCCGCCGAAAATTCGGGAGCGGACCGTTCCTTCGAAGACATGAATTTCGTATTTTCCAGAATGACCAAACTTTCCGCAAAGGACGCGGACGGATATACGATCCGGGAACTTTTTATGACCGCCGAGGACGGAACCGTTCTCGCACATTCCAATCCGGAATACCTACAGGAAGAATTGAGAAAAAGAAAACCGACCGCTTTGTATCAGGACGTTTTGTACACGCGGGCGTTTCGTCTCCGTAAATGGCAGATCGGAATTCCGGTTCTGCTCGGACAAAAAAAGGAATCGGTTTCCAAAAACGGAATTTTCTCCAAACTGGAAACCTACTTTCCCGAAATCAACGAACCCGAAATCCTTCTTTCTGCGGCGGTGTATCATCCCGTGAAGCTGGAACGCGTCGCCTCCATTCATATGGTCTATGATCGGGGGAACTTCCGCAAATTCGTGACGAGACAAACGGAACTTTTGGAATGGCTTACGAGGAACTATTCCCTGATCGCGCTCGGAGCCGCCTTATTTCTGGAATTTATTTATTTACTGCTTACGCTCGGGAATTCCAAAAAGGAATCCTTTCCAGATCTTTCCTCGCGTCCTTTGGTGGAAAAGGTAGCGGTCGCAAGCGCGACTAACGTGCCGATGGTTTCCAAACAATCCAGCCCTCTTGATTCGGTTCCGTTTCCCGGAACCCTGGGAACTTCCGCTCCGCATACTTCCGGAGAGCCGGCGAGTGTTCCCGTTTTGACGGCCGCTTCGATTTCGGAAATTCCGGCCGCGGTTTCCGAACCGATCGGAAACGCCTCCGCGAACTCCGCTCCGGTTGCAGCCTCCGCGGGATCGTCCGCGTTCGCCTCGGAGAATCCGGTCCGTTCGGCTACTGTGGAAGTTCCGGTTTCGCAAACCCACTCGGCCGCTTCCGCGGTTCAAACGGTTCCCGCGGGGATCGTTGTTTCTCAGGCGGAAGTGTTGGACGCCATTTACTTAGGATAACGGAAAAGACGTGGAAATTCGATCCAGACTTACAGGCAATATCCTCAAACTCAAACTCAAAGGAAGATTGGATTCCGCGAGCGCGGAGGATTTTTATTCCTATCTGAAATCCAAATGGGAAGAGGGAATCCGTAAATTTTTATTCTCCTGCGAGGAACTCGAATATCTGGAAGCGGAGGGAATCGCGGTTCTCGCCAAGTTCGAAAATTTTCTGAAAAACAGAGGGGCTTCCTCCGCCTACTGCGCGTTTAACGAAGAATGTAAGACGCTTCTCAGTTTTTTGGGTTTCGGAAAACGGATCGCCTTTTTCGAGGATCCGGCCCGCGCGGAAGAATACCTGAGTCTGATCAAAATCCTGGATCAAAGAAGCGCGGAAGTGAAAGCCTCTCCGATTTCCAAGATCAAACGCAATCAACCGGTCCAGTTTTATTCGTCCGGTTCCGGCACCCGATTGGGTTCGGGGGGATCGCACGCGGTTTATATCCCCGAAATTCAAACGCTTCCCGATACGGAGGAGAATTCCGCGACGACGTCTCCGGAAACGAAACAAACCGGAACTGGGTCTACGGAATCCGTCTTCGATTCGGAAAGCGCCGGTTCGGACGTTTCCTCCCTTTCTCCCGCCGGAATTTTGGCGAAATCGGAACGTATGAGCGGAGGAGAGTATTCCGCGAAATCCGTTTTGGAGAAGGCGATTCACAACGAAAAAAATTTCCCGAAGCGGGTCATCCACTGCGGAGCGTGCGGAACGAGGGTCCGCGTTTCAAAACCGGGGCGTTATCTTTGTCCCGCGTGCCGGATTGAGTTTGACCTGAACGCCATGGGCGGAGTTCGATACCTAGAAAAACTTCTAGGAAGTCCGTAGTTGTCCGACGCAGCATCGCGAAGCATCGCATTATCGTTTTATACCTTCTTATCCAGAATTCTGGGTCTTTTACGAGACCATTTTATGGCGATTTCCTTCGGAACGGGAATGGTCGCTTCGGCGTTTTCGGTCGCATACAGACTTCCTAATATGTTTCGGAACCTTCTGGCGGAAGGGACCCTTTCGCAGTCTTTTATGCCCCTGTACTCGGAGTCGGGAAAAATAAGCGAGGAGGAGGCGAGGGTGATGAGCGGGGCCGTTCTTTCGTTTCTGTTCTTCGTACTGTCGCTGTTAGTCGCCGGAACGTTTTTGTTCGCTCCCTTTTTTCTGCCGATCCTCGTGGGCGGTTCCCGGGAATATTCGGATCTGGTCGTGGAACTTACGTATATTCTATTTTTCTTAATCGTTACCGCGAGTTTGTCCGCCATATTCATGGCGATCTCCAATTCCAAAAACCGCTTTTTCGTCCCTTCCTTGTCTCCGATCCTGCTTAACTGCAGTTATCTGTTCGCGTTCTTTTTTCTTTTTCCGTTTCTGGATGACGTGCACGATCGGGTGATCGTACTTTGTTCCGCGATCGTGACCGGGGGATTTCTACAGTTGGCGGTTCAGATTTGGTACGTCCGTAAAAAGGGGGATCTGCCTAAGATCAATCTGAATTGGAGACATCCGGCGATCAAAAAGATCTTCCGATTGATGTTGCCCGCGGCCTTGGGAGGAGGATTCTACCAACTCAGGGTTTTGCTGCAAATCTTGTTGGCGACCTTGGTTCAGAATATCATTCCCGGTTAGGGTGCAGTGGTAATT
>NZ_NPEF01000028.1 GCF_002811955.1 Leptospira ellisii | reverse complement strand
CTCCCTATTGTCGAAGGTGCCGGTATGATAGTAGCCGCCCTCTTCGATGAGGACCACTTTCTTTCCGTTTTTGGAAAGTTCATGAGCGAGCGTAGCGCCTCCGCATCCGGTCCCCACTATCACGACGTCGGCTCGAACGGTTCTCGATTCCCCCAGATTTTTCCACTCGTAAACTCGGCCGCTCATGATTCCCCCAGGATTTTTTTGTAATAGATTCTGGATTCGCTTAATTTTTCCGGAGGATTTCCGAAAGGCCCGTCGTAGGAGATCGCTTTGAACGTGGACTCGTGTCCGTAGTACATCAATAAGACGGGCATTTTAAGATTCGCTAATGCAGCTCGAATCGTATCCGAGTCGGTGGATTCCCGGGAAATTAGGAATCGTCTACGTTCCTCTTCGTTTAATCTTGAAAAACGACTCCAATATCCCGAGATAAGGGGAAGATATTCCAGGATCAGTATGAGGCTTTTGAAATCGTCGGTGATGCCCTGATCCACAAAAAAAAATTCCTCGTCCAACCTCCGGATCACTTCCGCTTTTTCTATGTCCGGAAAACCTGCCTCTTGAGGAAGGATCGTCTCCGAATACGCCTGCAAAAATTCGGCTTCCGAAGCCGAGAAGAACAACGTTTTGGGAATCGAAGAGCGTTTGGAACTTTTAAAAAAGAGGACTCCGATACAGATACTGAACAAACCGCCGAGGCCGAAGCCGAGGAGTTTTCTTCTGGAGAATTTTTCGGAAAACACGTTCATCGTTCCGTGAGTATTCCTATCTCGGAATCGGTGTCAATTCTGAAAACGGGGTTGACGAAACAATCGTTCGATTAACTTTGTTATGCATGGCCGACAAAAACGACAAAGTCAAACAGAACGTTTCCGGAAAATACTATATCGATAACAGTTGTGTGCCGTGTAACGATTGTTTGGAAGAGGCCCCGACGCTTCTAAAATATACGGACGACGAATCTAAGGTTTACTTTCATAAACAACCGTCGACTCCCGAAGAGGAGATTGCGGCAAAAAAAGCCATGGAAATCTGTCCCGTCGAAGCGATCGGAAGCGATTGAAAATGATTCCTTTTTAACGGATCGTTTTTCGCCCGGTCTTCACTCATTTTTTCTAATATTCATTTTTCCGATTCTTTAACTTTCCTCTTTCCGTCCACCGCCTCGTTTCATTCTCATTTTCAATCGCTTCCGTTTTCCGAAGTTCGTTTCCGAGCCGCGGATCTCCTCGTTTCGGCGTCGAATCCTTTCGTCTTGAACGAAAAAAAAAGACGATTCGAAACGTTTTCAGCGTGAATGATTGTCTTTTTATGAAAGAATCCTAATTCTAAGATTTATACGGGCGGTTTTCTTTTGGACAAAATCAATCCGACATCCGAAGACTTTTACGAATTCCTGATCGAAAGAAGCCCCGAACTGATCTGTTATCATAAACCCGACGGAACCTATGTTTACGTAAGTCCTTCCGTCACTTCCATGCTCGGATATCTTCCCGACGATCTGATCGGAAAAACGCCGTACGATTTTTTTAATCCCTTGGATCGGGATCAGATTTCAAAAACTTCGCACGAACCGGTAAAACAAGGTAAAGAGATCAATTTGGTCGAATATCAATTCCTGAAAAAGGACGGGAAATACGTTTGGCTTCAGACGATAGCTCAGCCTATGTTTGACGAACGCGGAAACGTGATCGGAATTTTAACCACTTCCCGGGAATACAAGGGTTTGACGACGATCGTGGACGAATCGGAACAAAAACGCGCTTTGGACGAAGTGCGTCTTTCCGAAGAAAAGTTCTTCAACGCCTTTTATTATTCCGGCGTCGGTATGGCCCTCGTTTCCCTGGAGGGAAAATGGCTGGAAGTAAATCCTCACCTAACGGAGATTATAGGTTATACCCGGGATGAAATTCTCAGGCTGACCTTTCAGGATATAACGCATCCCGACGATCTTGCGGAGGATTTGGGTTTGGTCCGTGAGCTTTTGGAAGGGAAACGCGACACCTATAGAATGGAAAAAAGATATTTCCACAAGAACGGAAATACTATTTGGATTCTTCTGATCGTTTGTATGGTTCGCGACGCATATAAGAAACCCCTTTTTTTCATATCACAAATTCAGGATATAACCGACCGTAAGAACATGCTTTCCGCACTGATGGAAAAGAACGAAGCCCTTCAGAGTTTAAGCAATCGTCTCGTCGAAAGGAACGCTCAATTGGAGGAATTCAATCAGATCGTATCCCATAACTTAAGGGCTCCGATCGGGAATATCTTCACGCTTGCGGGAATGCTTCGCGAAAAAGACGGCACGGATAAGGAGGAACTGCTCGAATCCCTCGAGATAAGCGCCCAGGATCTTATGGCGACTCTGAACGATATCGTCGAAGTGATCAAAATCAGAAAAAATCTGAATATCGATAAACGGGCGGTCTCTTTTCAGGACGCTTTTTTTAAGGTGCAGAATCTTTTATCCGCTCAAATTAGGGAAGTGGGAGCCGATATCCGACACGATTTTTCGGGAGCGGCGGAAATCCTTTATCCGAAGGTTTATCTGGAGAGCATTCTGCTCAATCTTCTAAGCAACGCCTTAAAATACTCGGACCCGGGTAAACAAACCGAGATATCTTTCGTCTCATTCGTGGAGGATAAAAAAATCTTTTTAGCGGTCCGGGACAACGGGTTAGGGATTGACCTTAAAAAATACGGTCATCAGATATTTAAAATGAATAAGACGTTTCATCGTGAAAAAGAGGGTCAGGGCATCGGTTTATTTATGACGAAGAATCAGATCGAATCCTTGGGCGGCGAAATCACGGTGGAAAGCTCTCCGGGAAAGGGAACGACCTTCATCATCAATTTCGATAAATACAATGATTTTGAACAACGCTGATATGAACTTCTGGCTGATCGATGATGATTCCATCTATATCATGATCGCGAAGCGATTTCTAACCAAAGACGGAAGAACCAAAAAACTAAGGGACTTCCAGGACGGAGAAGTCGCGCTTCAGCAACTTCAGAGTTTAAGCGCTGACCGGGATGAACTTCCCGACGCGATCCTGCTCGATATCAATATGCCGTTTATGGACGGTTGGCAATTCCTGGACGAATTCAAAAAAATCCAGGGGAATCTCGCCAAGAACGTCAAGATTTTTATGGTGAGTTCCTCGGTCGACGAACGCGACATCGTAAAGGCGAATTCTTTCCCCGAAGTGAGGGGTTATCTTTCCAAACCGCTTACGCAGGATCATATTCAAAAACTCTATAACGATTTGGCGTGAATTCGGACCCAATCAAAGGTGGAACGAAGCGCCTTCTCCGCATCGACGACCGGTTTATAACCTAACATCGATTTGGCTTTTTCTACGGAAACCGGATTTTGTCTTAAGAGAAAGTTCACCCCTTCCTTCGTCGCGGGCGGTTCCTGTCCGAAAAGTTTGAATCCGTATTCCATCAAAACGACGGACGTTTTCAGAAGCCAAGCGGGAAGCGAAATCGGTCGTGAAACCTCCGCGGCGTCCGCAAGGCGGAAGAAGTATTCCCTCCAAGTCATCGGGCGGTCGTCGGTCACGTTGAACGTTTCTCCCCAGGCTTCCTTTTCCAAAGCGAGCAACGTTCCCTCCACAAGATTGTCCACATAGGTTAGGTTGATCGTTCCTTTACCTCCGTCGGGTAAGGAAAAAAGTTTTTTCTTCATTAATTGAACGGGACGTACGACCCAGGGCATCGAACCCGGTCCGTAAACGTCTCCGGGACGTATGAACAGAATTCCGAACCGGGAAGGATCGTTGAGACGGATCAGTTCCGCTTCCCCTTCGATTTTAGTGATACAATATGGATTTCCTTCTCCCCGATACGGACCTTTTTCGTCCACGTAGTTCGGATAGGAAAATCCGTAGACCATCACGGAGGAGAAGTGGACCATTCCTCTGACTCCGGATTCTTTCGCGATTTTCGCCAACTCTACGGAGGCAAATACATTCACTTTTCTGAATTCTTCGAGGGAACCTCCCTCTCGAACGACGGCGGCCGCGTGTAGAATGAGGTCCGCTCCTCGCACAGCTTTCTTGAGGATTTCCGGATCCGAAGTATTCCCGACGATCACAGTAAAACCTTCCCGTTGCAGCTCTTCCGCTTTCGCTGGATTTATCTCGATTCCGCGGACGTTCATTCCGCGTTCTTTGGCGATCTGCGCCGATCTTCTTCCGATAAAACCGCCGATGCCCGTTATACAAACGGTTTTACCGGTAAGATCCAACTTATTCCCCTTGGCCCAGCGAGAAGGATCGTTTTCCGTCGAAGTAATACAGGTTTTCCGTTTTTACCGCGTCGAATCCGCCTTCGTCGAGACGCAGAAGAAGTTCGGCGATTTGTCTCCGATCGATCGGATAATAGGTCGGATTTTCGTGATGAATCAGCGCTTCCTTATGTACGAATCTGCATCTCCAGTGATCGATCAAAAACGTCTCCGGTTGTCCGTCAGGAAAAACCTTCACTCCGCGGTTCGTGATGATCTTTAACGTCAGATCCCCCGAAAGTGCGCGGAGTTTATTCCCCAGTTCGTCGGGGTTCGTTCCCGGCCAATCCAGAAATACGTCCACTCCTACGAGTTCTTTCTTTTGTACGTTTCTCTTATATTCCGGAATTATAATTTTCTTCGCCTTTCCGAAGGATACGGGTTTGAACTTTTCCGGAAGATGACCGAGGTTTCCCACGACCGCCTCGGCGAACTCTTTGGTTCCCACCTTGATTCTACTTACTCCGGGTTTGAAGATGTCCCCCGTATGGATCCCTTCCTCGATCGTTAAAAGCCAGGCGTTGTTGATTTTTGCGGCGATATCCGGTTGTCCTATGTGAACCAACATCATCACGGCGGCGTTGAGAAGTCCGGACGGATTTGCGAGGTTTTTACCGGCGATGTCGGGTGCGGAACCGTGGATCGCCTCGAACATGGACACGACTTCCCCGATGTTGGAGGATCCGGCCATTCCCACAGAACCGGCGATCTGCGCTACGATATCGGAAATGATGTCTCCGTATAAATTCAGCGTTACGACCACGTCGAAATTCTGCGGACGATCCGCGAGGTTTGCGGCGCCTATGTCGATGATCTGCGAATTGGATTCCAACTCCGGATAATCCTTCGCCACCTGCTTGAAGATATCATGAAACAAGCCGTCGGTTTGTTTCATGATGTTGTCCTTTACCATGGCCGTCACTTTTTTGCGGCCGTACGCCCTTGCGTATTCGAACGCGTAGCGGATGATTTTTTCCGATCCGGGTTTCGAGATCAATTTCAGACATTGGACCGTATCGTTGGTCTGCTGATGTTCGATTCCGGTATAAAGGTCCTCCTCGTTTTCGCGGATGATGACGATGTCCAGTATCGGATGTTTGGTTTCCACGTAAGGATAAAGGGAGAAGCAGGGTCTAACGTTGGCGAAAAGCCCCAAGGTGGTGCGGACCGTGACGTTTAAACTTTTATAACCCCCTCCTTGAGGAGTGGTGATGGGAGCTTTTAGAAAAACCTTCGTTTGACGGAGAACGTCCCAGGCCTCCGGTTTGATTCCGGACGTATGTCCTTCCTTGTATACCTTTTCGCCGATTTGGATTTCGATCGGCTCGATCTTGGCTCCGGCGGCGTCGAGAATTTTAAGAGTCGCCTCCATAATTTCCGGCCCGATTCCGTCTCCGTGTGCGATCGCAATTTTGGTTTTTTCGGACATTCTGTTCTCCTAATACTTCTAATAGAGCGGGAACGGAAACGGAGGTCAATTCCCTTACTACGGAGGATCGACGTCGAACGGAGAAAATGTGAAACGAACCGAATCATTTCGGTTTAGAAAATTGGCTGAATCGAAGAATTTTTAAGGTCGGAATTGCGCGAAAAATCGGAACGAACGCGGGTGGAAAGCGGGGGTTTACTCGATTTCGAAATCCGATTCGGAATCCACGAGAAATTCTTCCCGAGAATAGATGAGTTCCATAACGTCGTCCATCCAATCCGGCGTTCCGTGGTTCGGATCTCCGAACGGATCGTTGGCTCTGTATTGTTTCATGATCTCGTTGTGTTTTTGAATCTGCGCTTTCGTGCTTGCGTTCATACTAGAATTGTCGGTTGAAACAACCGTTCCATGACGGATTTCGGTAAGAATAAATAATTTCTTTCCAAAAGTACAACCAAAAAACTTCTAATTTTTGTAATATTTTAAACCGAAATAGGATTTTTTTCCGTCGCGCGAATGCGAACGTCTTGGGACCGGAGCGGAAAAGAAATAGCGGAGGCTCGACGCAGAAAAGAACGCCCGAACCTCCGAAAGAGGGTTTTAGAACAATTCGTTCCCTTTGAAAAAGAAGGAGATTTCGAGAGCCGCGTTGTCGTCGGAATCGGATCCGTGAACAGCGTTGGCTTCCTTACTTTCCGCATAAAGTGCGCGGATCGTTTCGGCCTTCGCTTCCTTTGGATCGGTGGCTCCGATCACGTCTCTCCAGTGAAGAACGGCGTTGTCTCTTTCCAAAGCGGCCGCAACGATCGGACCGGAAGACATATATCCGCAAAGGTCGTTGTAAAACGGACGAGCCGCGTGCACTTTATAGAATTGTTTCGCGTCTTCGAGGGAAAGTTTCAGATATTTTAGACCGAGTATTTTGAACCCTTCTTTTTCGATTCTGGCGAGAATGTCTCCGACGTGTTTGTTCTTAACTCCGTCGGGTTTGATCATGATAAACGTTCTGGTGGACATTTTTTTTCCTTATTGAGAGAGTTTTTTAAGTAATGCTTTGCTGACGATTTCCGGAACCTGATTGCTCACGTCCCTTCCGTGTCTGGCGACTTCCTTTACGATCGTGGAAGAGATAAAGGAATATTCGTTGGAGGACATCAGAAAAATCGTCTCTACGTCGGGAGCCAATTTTTTATTCATTAGAGAAATCGCATATTCATAATCGAAATCTGTGACCGCACGCAGGCCACGAATGATGCTCGTCGCCCCGACTTTCGCACAATAATCCACGGTGAGTCCCTGAAACGTATCGATCTCCAAACCCTTCATATCTTTCGTGACTTCGCGGATGAATCCGAGTCTTTCCTCGATCGAAAACAACGTCGTTTTGTTGGAATTGACCGCGATCGCGATGATCACCTTATCGAAAAGGGACAACGATCTGTGGAGGATATCCAGATGACCGTTCGTCAACGGATCGAAAGAACCGGGATAAATCGCCGAATGTTTCATTTTTTGCGAAGCCTAGCCGTTTCCTGCGCGGGCAATCCGTAGATATTGATGAATCCTTCCGCGTCTTTTTGATTGTAGAGCTCCTCTCTTTCGAAGGTGGCCATTTCCGGGTTGTAAAGGGAAACGGAGGATTTTCTTCCCACGACGCTGCAGGCTCCTTTGTAAAGTTTCACTTTTACCGTTCCGGTCACGTATCTCTGGGTTTCTGCGATGAAGGCTCTGACGGCTTTCATCCTCGAGGAGAACCAATGACCGTTGTAGATCAGCTCGGCGAATTCTATGGATAACTTATCCTTATGATGTTGCGTGTCCCGATCGATCGTGATCGATTCCAAATCGCGGTGGGCGACGAAAAGTACGGTTCCTCCCGGGGTTTCGTAAACGCCCCTGGATTTGATTCCCACGAGACGATTTTCCACGATATCGACCCTTCCCACTCCGTGTTTTCCCGCGATCGTGTTCAGGGTTTCCATCACGTCGAGGGGATTCATTTTTTTGCCGTTGACCGCGACGCAATTCCCTTCCTCGAAATCCAGCTCCAGATATTCCGGAGCGTCGGAGGCCTTTTCGGGAGAAGAGGTGAGAAGGAACATTTTTTCATCCGGCTCTTTATAAGGATCCTCTAATATTCCGCCTTCGTAAGATATGTGCATCAGATTCCGATCCATGGAATACGGTTTTTCCGCGGTTACCGGAACCGGGATCCCTTTGGACTTAGCGTATTCTATCAGATCCGATCTTCCGCCGAAGTCCCAAATTCTCCAAGGAGCGATGATCGTTTTCGAAGGGGCGAGGGACTTCACTCCCAATTCGAACCGGACCTGATCGTTTCCTTTTCCGGTGGCTCCGTGTGCGAACGCGTCCGCGCCCTCTTTTTCGGCGACTTCCACCATCGCCTTAGCGATCAAAGGTCTTGCGAGGGACGTACCGAGAAGATAACGCATTTCGTAGATCGCGTTTCCTTGAATGGCGGGGAATATGAAATCGCGGGCGAATTCCAGTCGCAGATCCTGGATATAAACTTTGGAGGCTCCGGTTTTGATTCCCTTTTCCTCCAAACCGGAAAGTTCCTCTTTTTGACCGATGTCGGCCGTAAACGCGATCACTTCGCAGCCGTAGGTTTCCTTCAGCCAGGTAAGAATTACGGATGTGTCCAATCCTCCCGAGTATGCGAGAACGATTTTTTTAACGGGTTTATTTTGCGCCATTCTGTGAACACTGAAATTCCATCCAGGTCTGTGGACAACCGGATTTTCCCTCTTTTCCGATGGCATTCCGGTTCGAGAGGGCGTGCTTTTCTCCGTTCGTTTTATTCCACGTTTACGGATACGGACGAGGATCTGCAAAACGAGGATTGTCTGGGTCGGAACTCCACCCATTCGGATTGAAGATAGGATACGGAAAATTCGTATGTCCCGGAATGCTGAAAAACGAGCAGAGAATTGGGACGAAGAAAATCCGGTCGGGAATTCATCTCTCGTAAGACCTGTTCGGACCCTTTCCCTAAAACGAGAAAGGAGGATTTTCGAAACAGAATCGGATCGACCGAATCCATTCCCTCCGGGTCCAGATTTTCCGAGGCGACCGCGGCCCGAGAGATCGCACTGCGCGGAATCCAACACGCCGTCAGCGTTTTGCGGAACGATTCGTTCGGCGAAAGTAGAATCTCGTTTTTTTCGTAAAAGGCCCGGTTGGGCGGTTGTGCGGGAGGTCCGTAATAATTCCTAAGTTCGCGGAATGACGCGGGGGAGATTTCGATTCCGAAACTGGGGCCTCCCCAACCGGAGATTCCCGTGAACAGCGCGACGTCGGGATATATCCCGATTTCCTCCGCGCTTACATTCGTTAACGAAATCGTAAATTTTATTTCTTGAATATTCAAGGAAGAGAATGTTTTCGGGGAAATTTTCCCGTTGATTTCGAGAGGATCCATCGATCGTTTGTCCGTACGTTTCGGGTCCGGGGTTCAGACCGTTTCGATCCACTCCCGGATTTTTCTCAATATGAGCACCATCGCGTACGTGTCCAATTTACAATACTCGATCAGGTTCCTTTCGATTTCCCTTTTCTCCTCTTCGGAAACGGATTCGGTTTTGATACGAAGAAACTCGGCGTTGGCCGTCTGTCCCGATTTGATGTCCAGATCCCGATACGATTTTCCCGCGATGACGGGAAGGATCGTCTTTAAGGAAGTGCTTCCCTTTTGATCCGGATGATAGTATTCATATTCCCAAAACGGCATCGCCAAATCCACGAAATCGTTTTCGATCGATTTTAACCAGGGTTTGAATTCGGGAAAAACGGCCGCCGATTCCTCCAGACATCGTTTTTCGAATTTATCGTTGTAGCAGAGTACGGTTCCTCCGGGAGAAATCCATTGTTGCAGCTTTTCTAATATTCCTTTTCTCGGATCCTCCGCGCCGTCGTCCATGTAATGGAAACTTTCCGGTTCTGCGGACAGATCCTCGCGCAGTATGTGAAGCGAAAAAAGAAAGGGAACGTGCTGGAACGGATTCGAATTCGGATAAACCGGAATCGGAGGATTGATCGATTCGAAATCCAGAAAATGGATCGGAAACCGGATTCTTTTGAGAAATTCGGCGAAGACCTTATGATTGACGTAAGGAATCCCCGTTTTCGCGGCTTCGATCTGAATCCTTTGCCGCGCGGTCAAACCTTCCTGATCGCGGACATCCTTAAGGTAAAAAATCCCCTCCTTATAGAATCTGCCGGATTCCTCTTTCCCTTCGCGAAGGGAGAAGATGTCTCCCGGAACTTCGGGGGCCAGGCAGATTTGGGGATAAACGCAATTTCTGGGATGAGCGCAGTTTCGACTAACGGACCTGGGCGGAAGATCTTTTCTGGAAAGAAGGTCGTATAAGGAAAAGGAGCGCTCCCTGGTTTCTCCGGATTTCGCGTTCACGTCGGAAGTGATGTCCTTTCTTACGAAAAAGGATTCCGGCTCGATCTTCCCGCGGAACGGAAATTTCGAGTTCACGAAAAGCAGAGTGCATTTCGAAATCGGAAATCCGCATTCCTCCGCTACGAACTTTTGGAATGCAACTTCCGTAATATGCTGTTTTTTGAATGAACTGGAGGCTTTTAGTATTACGAGTTCGAACGTGTTTTCGACGTCTTTGTTCGGAAGAACGTATTCCGCCTTCATCGAAAATTTCTCCGTTTCCAGACAAGCGGACCTCACTCCGCCGCCGGATTTCAGGATTCTCCTGGTTTCCGATTCGTTATAACGCGTGTTTTTCGATTCGGGAAAAAGGGAATGGGAAAACTCCCGGAGCAGGGATTTTTGTTTGGGGGAGATGTATTGGTGTTCGAAAGGATCGAAGTCGGGTCGGGGCTCGTATGTGTTGAGCCAGAGATGGTATTCGCAATAAAGACCGGTGGTATAACCCGCTTTGGTGAGTTTGGGAATTTCCTCGCCCGGTCGATTAAACGCGAAACGGACCAAAGCCCATTCCGGAAGAATTTTCCGGAACGGGTAAATCCATTTTAGAATCGGAGGTCCGAGGTTTTTCAGGCCAAAAGAACCTTGATGTCCTTCGGACTGGAAACCGCGTAGATTTTGTTTTCGGAGGTTCCCATGTTCGCCTGGGTCAGTTTCTGACTTACGATGCTCGGTCCGAAATCGATTCCGGTGACGTTAGACGTGCTTACAAACGCCTTTACGGCCTTGTCCCAATACAAGGTTTTGATCAACATTTCCTTGAACAAAGGAAGGCCGATTCCGTCGTCGGACTGCATGTTTCTGCCGTCGAAGATGGAATAAACGGGGGTTTTCAGATCGCTTCCCTTGAAGTCGAAACCGATTCTTTCCATATCCAACGGAACCGTCTTCTCGGTTTCGTTCATATGAGGAGAATGGAACGGAGCGGTCGTTCTGAGATAAACGAACTTCACTTTCTTTTCGTCCATTTCCGCCTTGAATTTTTTACGAAGTTCCAATAAGGATTCGGGGCTTCCCGAAACGATGTTCGAATCCGGAGTGTTAAAAAGACTTACGTAAATCGCTTTGTCGCCGCTTAGCCCCAGCGCTTCGTTGGTTTGTTTTACGCGGTCCTCCAATTCCTTTTGGGAATAACCGATCACGGCGACCATAGGCGCGGGTTGTTTGTCTCCCACTTCTTCATTCGCTTTGATCAGAGCTTCGGAAGGATTGTAAGGTCCGACCAATTCCTGCGCTCTATAGCCGATATAAAGGACGAATTTTAGGAACTTAACGTAAGCGGCGTAAAAATCCGCTCCTTCTTTGCCGAGTGCGATCAAAGCGGAGGAGATCACACCTTGGCTGTGTCCTGTAACTCCTATGGAGTTGGAGATCAGTTCCGAAACCGGAAATCCTTTGTTTGTGAACGCGATGTAGTTCGCTATTTGAGTGAGAAAAATTCCTACGATGGAAACCGGCGCACTGCAGAGATAATTTTCGTCGGGAGCGGAATCCGGATTTTTTACCCAGCTTTCGAAATCGTATCCGCCGTATAAGATTTTCGTATCGAGTTTAGGAACCTCTTCGCTGATCGCTTTAAAGGAGACTTCGAAGAATTCTTTGAGTGAAGGTTCTGATTCGTAAAGTTTGGAGAGTTCTTTTAAAAAAGGAGACCCTTGTCCTCCGAATTGCAGAAAGAGTTTGCCTCCGCCTGCTTTGACTTGGTTCAGAAAGTTTGCTATTTCCATGAACTTTTTTTTCCTTAGGTGTTTAAGGATGGATCCCGTTTCGGGGGCCCTTCCGCAATTCTTTTTTGCGGCTGCGATTCCCGAAATCGGATGTTACCCGCGTCGTTAGCCCCGTTTTTCATCCGAAATCGTAGGAATTTAAGGGAATTTAACGTTTTTTATAAAGCGAATTCGACTTTTGGACCGATTCATGGAGCGGGTTCAAATTGGTATTGGCAGAATTAGGAACGGATCTAGCTTTACGAAACGGCTAAAACGATGTGGATCGAATTGTACGGATATGCGAGTTCGTTTTGTGCGTTTCTCATCGGCGTAATGTTCGTCGTTAGTCGCAAAAGAAATCCGACGCTGACGATCGGTTCGTTTTTGTTTTTTTGCGTTTCGGCCTGGTTGATAGAACTTCATCTTTTCACGTCGGGAAAGTTGATTCTTTTTCCGGAATTGATCTTCCTGCACGTTCCGTTCGCCGTTTCCACCGGTCCGCTGTTTTATCTTTTCATCAAATCCATATTCAAGACCGATTACTTATGGGAGAAGAAACAATGGTGGCATGTCGCACTCGTTCTGGTTTTTCTAGTCGCGTTTTTACCGGTCGCCTCGATTCCCTCGGAGATCAAATACGAATTGTTCCGCGGGAATTTGGGCGCGGTCGATCCGTTTATGAGGAACTATATTCTGTTTTTCTTAAATATGAGTTATTTTATCCCGGGAATTTACGTAATCTTTTCGTTCCGATTTCTACTTAACGTCAGAATCCTGTTTTCGGCGGGAAAGGAAAAAAGCCTTTTCGCGTTTTATCTCGTGCTGGGATTTTTCGCGTTTTCCAAACTCGTCACCTTCTCCGGTTTTTTTTGGGAGGAATGGAACTTTCTGAAGAAGATCGGCGCGTTCCTTTTTTCGACGGGCGTCGTTTCGATCTTCGTTCTGCTGGCGAGATATCCTGACTTTTTGGAACTTCTCCGCAGGGGGATCCGGGAAATCCGAAGAAAACAGAATCGGATCTCGCCGGACCAAACCGCTTCCACGCTAAACCGAATCTACGACTTGTTCGATAGGGAGAAGATTTATCTCGACGAGGATCTTTCCTTGAAATCCCTTTCCTCCAGACTCTCACTTAGACCGGATCACCTTTCCCAGGTGATCAACGATTCCTATGGAATCAATTTCAACCGCTTTCTGAATAATTACAGAATCCGGGAAGCGATACGTCTTTTGGAGAAGGAACCGGAACTCAAAATCATTCACGTCGCGATGAGGAGCGGTTTTAACAGTAAAAGCTCGTTTAACGAATCCTTTCGTAAGGAAACCGGGCTTACACCCACGCAATATCTCAAAAAAAAGGGTATGAAATCATGAATCCCGTCGATCCTTCCTGAAAAACGAAGTATCGTGGGAGCATGTCCAAAACAAACGTAGATAATTTCCAAAATCTCGCTCAGCTGTTTCGTCATTCGGTTCGGACTTATAAGGATGAAAAATCGTTTTTGACGAAAAATTCCCAAGGTGTGTTCGAGGGACCGACCTATGGGGAATTGTACGAGGACGCGTTGTCCCTGGCCTCCTTCCTCATCCATAAGTGCGGATTAAAACCGCAGGAAAACGTGGCGATCATCGCGGATAACCGTTTGGAATGGATTTTGACTGATCTCGCGGTCTTATTTTCCGGCGCCGCCGACGTGCCGAGGGGAAGCGACGCGACCGTGCAGGATCTGGAATATATCCTTTCCCACGTCGATTGTAGGATTGTCTTCGTGGAAAATCCCAACGTATTCAAAAAATTGAATACGATTCGCGACAGACTCCCCGCCTTGGAACACGTGATTCTGATGGACGGAAATCAGGAACTGCTTCGGGAAGGAAAGGCGCTTTCGTTCTGGAACATTCTTCAGGAAGGAAGGAAACTTTCCAAAGAAGAGGTTCTTTCCAGAGCGGACAGGATCCGCCCCGACGATCTTCTCACCTTGATTTATACCTCCGGAACGACGGGAAATCCCAAAGGCGTGATGCTCACCCACTCGAATATCCTTTCCCAGATCCGGAACATTCCGCTCGGATTGAATCAGGACGATAAGATCCTTTCGATTCTTCCCGTGTGGCATATCTTCGAACGGATCTTCGAGATCGTGTCGATCACCTTCGGGTGCAAAACGTATTACACGAATATCCGTTCCCTAAAGGAGGATCTGCAGACCGTAAAACCCACGTTTATGGCGTCCGCGCCGAGACTTTGGGAAAGCATCTTTCAGGGAATTCAGGCCAAACTTCAGGGTATGAAAGGCGCAGGTAGGTTTTTGTTTTCCGCGGCTTTGAAGACGAACCGTTTCCGTTATCACCATTTATCCGTATTAAAAAACCGTAAACTAAGGATGAAGCGTGGTTTTTTTCCGATCGTCATGGTAGAACGACTTTATTCTTTTTTAATGTTTATCGTCGTATTCCTTCCCGCATCGTTTTTGGATCTTGTCGTTCTGAAAAAGGTGAGACAGGCGACGGGAGGAAAACTCAAGGCGAGCGTTTCCGGAGGAGGTGCTTTGCCTCTTCACGTGGACGAACTTTTTAACGCGATAGGAATTCCCGTGTTGGAAGGTTACGGTCTGACGGAGACAAGCCCGATCCTCTCCATGAGGACGCCTCAAAATCTGATCGTAGGAACGGTGGGGAAGATATTTCCGGAAACCAGAATCCGGATTTTGGACGTGGCCACCGGAAAGGACATTTATCCCGGAACGGAAGGTTTCGGAAAAAAAGGCGAACTCGTGGTGAAAGGCCCCCAGGTGATGAAGGGTTATTACAAAAATCCCGAAGCTACCGAACGCGTGTTCCAGGACGGGTGGTTTAAAACGGGCGATCTCGCTTTGATCACTCCGGATTTATATCTTAAAATCGTGGGAAGGATCAAGGAAACGATCGTACTTTCCAACGGGGAGAATTTGGAACCGGTCCCCATAGAAGCGAAACTACAGGAATCCCCTTTGATCGAATCGTGTATGGTCGTCGGACAGGATAAGAAATTCGCGGGAGTTCTCGTCGTTCCGAGTCTGGAAAATCTGAGACAATACGGAAACGATCTGGATTCTATATGCAAAAATTCTGAAGTAAAATCCCTGATCCGCACCGAAATTTCGCGGATGATCAGCGATCAAAACGGATTCAAATCCTTTGAACGGATCGGCGGGTTCAGTCTTTTGAACAAACCCTGGGAAAAAGGGGAGGAGTTGACCGCAAAACTCTCCTTAAAACGGTTTTTGATCACGGAGAAATATTCCAAAGAAATCGAACAAATCTACGGCTCTTCGCAGAATTAAAACGAAGCATTCCGTTTTATCCGCAACTCTTTTGTAAAGGCACATCCTATCTTTTACGGCGTCCGGCTTCGGGCGCTTTTTTTTGATTTTCGGAGATTCTCCGAAAAAAGCAAAAACGATCCATTTTTAACCCGGAATCCGTGATACGAATGTATCCATAAAACGAAGCGGAGGGAACATGCGCTTTAAAAGTCTGCAAAAGGGAATCGTCACCGAACTGATTTCGGAGTCGAAGGAGTTTTATACCAAGGTCCTGGGTTTTAGGATCAAGTTCGAATCGGATTGGTTCGTGCTTTTATGTCTTCCCGATCGTCCGGAATTCGAAATAGGATTTATGCTTCCCGGTTTGGAACAGGTCCGTAGGGATTACTTTCGAAAGGGGTATGAAGGTTCGGGGGTCTGGATCATATTAGAATCCGAGAATATAGTCGAGGACTACGAACGTATGAAGACCGATGCGGCGCCGATAGACCTTCCGCTCACCGAGGAGGAATGGGGAGACGTCCATTTCACCTTGGTCGATCCGAACGGAATCGGAATCGATATCGTCCAAGCGAGGGAAGTTTGATGTTAAATCGTGGAAGACAGAAAACTGGAACCGATACGAAATCTGTTTCGTGGGGACAAAGAAGCGGACTTCGGAAAAACTCTATCCGGTTTGGGATCATATCCGAAATAAAATCGACGAACCCATCGGACTCAATCAACTCGCGTTTTTGAGTAATTTATCCCCTTGGCATTTTCATCGTATTTTTTCAGAACTTCAAGGGGAATCCGTTCAAGGGCATATCCGCAGGTTGAGATTGGAGAAGGCCGCGTACGAACTTAAAATTTCCTCTTATCCGATTTTGGAAATCGCGATCCAAGCCGGATACGAATCGAACGAGGCGTTTACGAAAGCGTTCAAACGGATTTTCGAAATCACGCCGAAACGATTTCGGGATCGGTTTCAAAAACGAAAACGTCCGGAAAAAATCCAGCTTTCCCTTCCGGATGGAATCGATACGAACGAAATTTATAAAAAGGAAATCTCCTCGTTTCCGATCGTCTATGTCCGTCATCAGGGTCCTTACGAAGAATTCCCCGGTTTCGATCCCAATTCTGCGGAAGTGAAATCTCTGTTCTCGTTCCTAAAATCGCGAAATTCGATTCCGGAAAATCATCAATGGGTGGGGATTTCGCAGGACGATCCCGAAATTACTCCCGCCGAAAAAATACGGTTCGATCTGGGAGTTTCCGTTTCGGAAGGGGAATATCTGAATCGGATCGAACTCGGCAAACAGACCGTTCCCGGAGGAAAATATCTGGCCGTGCGATATAGGGGAGAATATTCCGGATTGCCGGAAGTATATTCATTTCTTCTAAATCGTTTTATACCGGAAAAAAGAATCGTACCGAATAATTCCCCGCCGTTCGAGGTTTATTTGGATCCGCTGCGGAGAAAATTCGGAACGCAGATAACCGATATCTACGTTCCGTTGCGGAAATGAACCCCGTCGGTCAGGAATTTTCCGTTCCGTAGTTCCGATTCAAAAACAAACGCGTATAACGTTCCTTATTTCTAAATGCCAGATAAATTCCGGACGATAGAAGGAAGGCGCTCATGATAAAGGGGGGAACGCCGATTCCGGATTGTAAGATCAAAAGATAGGATACGATGTTGACCACGATCGGGGCTAATACGACCAACCCGAGTGCGGTCCATCTTCCCGACAAAACGAGGCAGGCGCCTGCGATTTCCATGACTCCTAAAATTTTCCATAGATAGCCCGTTTCAAGAAGGGCGCCGATAAACTTGGCCGCGGCGGGAAGCATGGGCGGCGAAGGAATGAATACGACGAACTTATTGATCCCGAAAAGTAGAAAAACGGAACCGAGCGTTATCCTGCAAAATAGCTCCAGTGTTTTCATAAGATCCTCCATTATTTGTTTGGACAATTAATTTTCACTCAAACACCTCCGGGAATTTTTGCAAGTCCTTTATTTGTTCAAACAAGTAAAATGATTTTTTGGAAATCCCATCGTTTAGAACGGCCGGGAAGCGCTTTTTGAAAGGCATCCGATCCGTTTTCGTTTTTAGAGCTGCTCGGATAAACTTCGTTACCGTTCCGCGACTTTGATTCCGCTTTGGTTCCGGGATTTCGACTTTTTCGTGCGGAACATTTTTCGGCGAAACTTCGGTCTTAGAGAGAATGGTTTCGTGAATTTACGGATCTGCGGTCGACGTCCTTTTCGGCCCGAGAAAAGAGGTTGACCCTATCTTGTAAATTTTTTGTATTCTTTACCAGATAACGCGGCCGATCGGCCGCCGTAAGTTTTAACAAAGATGATCAAAGTCAAAAACCTATCTAAGTTCTACGGCAAGAAATTAGCCATAGACCGTTTGAATTTCGAATTGGGAGAAGGGGAGATCGTCGGACTTCTCGGTTTAAACGGTGCGGGTAAAACAACGACGATCCGGATTCTCACCGGATATCTCATCGCATCGGACGGGATCTGCGAAATAGACGGCACGAACACTTTCGAAAATCCTCTCGAAGTAAAAAAGAAAATCGGCTATCTTCCCGAAACGCCTCCCTTGTATCCGGAACTTTCCGTCGAGGATTATCTCAAGTTCGCCGCTCGAATCAAACAAGTTCCCTCCTCGGCGATCGAGACCGAAATCGGAAGGGTTTGCGAGAGAACCTTTCTTACGGAAGTGCGTAGGAATAATATCGAAACGCTTTCTTTGGGATATCGCAAGCGGGTGGGGATCGCTCAGGCGCTTTTGGGAAATCCGAGGATCATCATTCTAGACGAGCCGGTCTCGGGTTTGGATCCGAAACAGATCGTGGAAATCCGAAATCTGATCCATTCCCTCAAGGAAGGACATACCATTCTTCTTTCGAGTCATATTCTTCCGGAAGTTTATAAAACCTGCAACAGGTTCCTCTTTCTTCACAAGGGACGGATGGTTTATCAGCGCGACCGCAAGCAGCTCGAGGAAGAGATGGAAAAAGTCTCGGGATTGGAGGTCACGTTATCCGAAACCGATTCGGAGGCGGGGAAACGTTATCTGTCATCGCTTCCCGGTACGTCTCCGGAAAAGATCCGGCCGATTGGAGAGGATTCGAAAGGAATCACTTTCCTTGTTTCCACTTCCGCGGAGCGCGAATTTAAGGATCGCCTCTTCGCTTCGGCTCCTTCCGTTCCCCGTTTGGAATACGTCCGTAAGCAGGAAGTCACGTTAGAACAGATTTTTATGAATCAGGTCTGAGGAATTTATGTTCCAAAATATAAAATGGATTTTTTTTAAGGAAGTGAAGGTTTTCTTCGGGACCTTTATGGCCCCTCTGGTTTTCGGAGGAACCGCGTTTCTCAATTCGCTTTTCGTGCTCATTTTGAATTTCAACTCGGGTACGAATTACGTGGACACGACCGTGATCACGTTTCTTTCGTTTATGTCGACGATCATCATCGCGATGCTGATCCTTGCCATGGGAAGCATCACCGAGGAAAGAAACAGGGGAACGCTCGAATTTCTTTTTACCGCGCCGGTCACCGATTTGGAGATCGTGGCGGGAAAGTTCGCGTTCGGCGCGCTAATCTGTTTTTTGATATCGGTTTTCGTAAACGGATTGTTTCCGATCTTTCTCTATTCATTCTGGAAGGCTCCGCTTTACATCGTCGTATCGGGAACGATCGGAGTTTTTCTTTTGGGATTGTTTTCGTTTTCCGTCGGTTTGTTCGGAAGCAGTCTCGGTAAAAATCAGATGATCTCCCTTCTGATTTCGATCGTGATCATTCTGACTCTTTGGGTTTCGGGATATTTCTCGTATCTTTTCGACTCGGTAACGAGAAAGGTTCTGTATCACCTTCATATTTTTTCGCACTTTATCGGATTTTGTAAAGGAGTTCTTCCCTTGAACGGTATCGTATTTTTTATCAGCGGTGCGTTATTCTTCCTTTATCTCACCGTAAAAGTTTTGGAGTCCAGGAGATGGAGAGGATGAAAGAATCCGTTCTGCTTAGAATTTTCCCCTGGGTTTCCCTCGCCGCACTGTTTCTCTATTTTCCGGTTCGGGACAGTATTCTCGCTTCCGGAACCAAGTGGGTCTGGTTCGGTTTCGTTTTCGCGATTCTGGTCCTGGAACCCGGTTACCGTTATCTTCGAAAAAAGAATATTAAAGAAGAATGGAATTCTTATATTTCCGCGGGCCTCGGGCTTGCCGCTTTCGGAATCTACCATCTTCGGATTTATCTGGAGGAGATCGCCCTCAAAACGAGCGGTTCTCATACGGGAAGCGAACGTCTGCGGGAAATACTTTTGGTGCTTTTGGTATTGGCGGTGCTCGGATTTCTGATTCTCACCCTCTTGAAGGAATTGGGAAAGGATTCCGCGGGAGCGCAAAGCGTATTAAAAACCTCTAAACAAGCCCTCGTCCGCTATTTTATCCTAAACTTGGCGATCGTTTTCGTGGTTCTCGTGGTGGTGAATTACGTTTCCGTGATCCGCAACAGGAATTTCGATCTCAGTTCCAAGGGGCAGTATTCCTTCAGTCCCACCGCGGTCAAAATTCTCAAAAACGCGACCAAAGAAGTCGACGTGATCGCCTTTTATCCGCGTCCTCTGGAGAATTCCGCCGCGAGCGATAAGGCGAATTCCTTTTCGCTCCGCAGAATCCGTCCGGATCTCGAGATTTATCTGGATCAGCTCAAATCTTTGGGAGCGCAGTACAAGGTCCGTTTTATCAATGCGGATGTGGAGTTGGACGAACTCGCCGAATTCGGTCAGGTTTCCAACGGAATCGTTTTGATACGCGTGAAAAAGCCGCTTTCCGAAGACGGAAAACAATTCGCGGAACAGAGACTTTCCATCAAGGAAAAGACCGACCTAGAGGACTTCGAGCGCAAACTCGTCCAGGCGGTCGTGAACATCACAACCGAAGAGAAAAACGTCTATTTCACTCAATCCAACGGAGAACGTTTTTCGCCGATCTTTCAGAACCTTCCCAACGAAAGGGTGGGGATCCTGAGCAATGCGCTCGGTTTTCTGAATTTTAAGGTGAAGGGGCTCGGGATCGCGGAAGGTTGGCCCGGAAGAATTCCGGAAAATGCGGACGTTCTCGTGATCACGGGACCTACGGTCGCATTTTCCAAAGAGGCGCAGGAAGCGGTGATCGATTATATCGAGCGAAAAAAGGGAAAGGTTTTCATTACGATCGATCCGAAGGGTTCGGAGAATTTCTCCTGGTTGTTGGAACGGGCCGGATACGAATTTTCGAAAGGACCGCTTTCCCAAATTCCGAGCCAACCCGGCGTCGTGATCGCGAAGTCTTTCCGAAAACATCCGATCGAGGAGACTCTGACCCGCAAGGAAATGGGTTCCATGTTTCCGTTCGGCGGATATTTCGTCGCCTCCGCCCAATTGACTCCCGCAGGAAAAACACTCGATCCGTTTCCCCTAGTGGAATCGGGCGGCGAATCCATATTAGATAAAAATAATAATGGAAAACAGGATCCGGGCGAGGAAAAGCGGAACGTGATTCTGGGAATGATCCTGAGAAGCGTCGCGAAGAATCCGATATCGTCTAACGCGTCGAATCTCGGAAAAAGCGATCCGCTCGGGACGAAGGATTCCTCTCCTATACCCGGATTGGGGACGCAAACCCCCGAGTCGCCGAAAAACGAAACGGCCCCCGAATCCAAAGGGGAGGGAAGAGTTCTCCTATTTTCGGGCACGTCCTGGATCACCGATCAGTTTATTTCCTACGGAACCAATTACGAACTTGCTACGTCGTCCGTTACGTGGATGTATCAGGACGTTTCTTTGACTTCGATACAGCCGAAAAAGGAGGAGGTGAATACGGTATCCCTCACCGACACGCAAAAACGTACGGTTTGGATTCTGGGAATGTTCGTCTTTCCTGGATTGATCGCCGTGATATCCTCCTTCGTTCTCATTCAAAGACGTAGAAGGGAAGGAGAAGAATCTTGAAGAGAGGGATTCTTTTCGTTCTTGCGCTGCTTTTGCTCGCCGCCAGTTTCTTTCTTCTCGACGAGAAGAAGGAGGATCAGACGGAAGTTTCCGTTTGGGACGTGGATATCGACGAGATCGAATACATTCCTCCGAAATCATCCTGGGGTGCGGAAGACGCCGCTTCATTCTTCCGTTTCCCGATCCTTTTCAAAAAGGAAAAGGAGATCAGCGAATCGGGAAATTTTTCCGTGGTCGGATCCGTGGATTCGGAGACGGGAGAGTCGATCGCGTTCGAAGGCGGTCATAACGTGGACAATCTGTTCCGCGAGCTATCGATCCTAAAAGTGAAAGGCGTCGAACCGATCGCAAAAGAGGAGGCGACCGCCTCGCTTATGTTAGGTGAAGATTCCCCCCGGTTGATTTTGAAATCGTCCGGTCGGATTTTAAAGCGGATTTTAATCGGTAAAAAGAAATCGTCGGATTCTACCCGAATCATAAGGGAAGGGGACGAGATTCTGATCGTTCCCAAACACATTCTGGATCGGCTTACGAGGGGGATTGGCGAATTCCGCCAAAAACAACTCGTTCTTCTAAAGGACGAATCCGTTTTGGAAACCGTCTGGGAAGAGGAGGGGAAAACCCTTCGTCTTGACAATCACCCCTACAAGGAACAATCCATCAAAAAGAACTTTTGGAGAAGGCTATCCGGAAAGATCATCGCGGTGGAAAATCATCTAGGCGACGCTTGGAACAGTCAGATCATCGGTCAGAAGGTGGACGTATATCCGGACGATCCGAGCGGTGCCGGTTTTGCGGTCGCGAAAAAACTTACTTCCGTTCCGGCGGAGGCTTCCCTGAAGATCCGTGTTTCCAACGGAGATTGGATCGTTTTCCGTTATTATCCGAAGACGAACATTCACTCCATCGATTACCGTCCAACGGTGCGGATCATAAACGGAAAATTTTCCGAACCTCCTTTTTATATCCGCGAAGATAGTTTCTTGCGGTTAAAAGAAAACGTAGCGAACTTGGATAAAGCGGAGGCGAAAAAGTCGCCGGTTTCTCCGGAGCAAATCCTGAAGAATCATCAATCCGCGATTCCAAAAAAATGATCACGGAAAAAGAACAGGACTTTTCGGAAATACGTACGGGTCTTCTTCAACGGGTGTTTCAATCTCCCGAATCGGCCTTCGAACTTTATCAGAAAACCGACGGATTTGGATACGGCGAAATTCTAAAAACGCATTTTCTACTTTGGTTGATCGCGCCGACGGCCAAGCTCGTTTCCAATCTGATTTTGTCCGTTCTTTCTTTTGTGCGTT
Organism: Leptospira ellisii; assembly: GCF_002811955.1. Taxonomy (GTDB): domain Bacteria; phylum Spirochaetota; class Leptospiria; order Leptospirales; family Leptospiraceae; genus Leptospira; species Leptospira ellisii. Next base: position 2,696 of record NZ_NPEF01000028.1, on the reverse strand, counting down.
TCGACGACGGGGAATGGACGATCTTTTCCGGAATTATCTTTTCCTTCGCGATTTATCCCGCAATTCTGTTCGTCGTAGTTCAGCTGGATGTGTTTCGAGTCTTTCAAAAAAAGGCGGACCGAACCAAAGGGGAAGCGCTTCCGCCCGCGAATATTCTGCTTTTGTCCTTCTTGCCCTTTAGCGCCTCTTCCTTATTCTGGATTTTACCTTCTCCGTTTCAGGCGGTTTTTGTCGCGATTTCGTTTTTTCTTTCCTGCGCGTTATCCGTCAGAAGTCTGAAAAGGATTTTGAATTGGAATGATAAGGAAATTCTAATATTCTTTCTGTCCGGATCGGCGTATCTGCTCACCGGAGTCTTATTCCTAACCGTATTCTACAATCTAATCAGGACCGTCCTCAATTGAAGATCTATCTCATCGGCATCGGCGGGATCGCGATGGGCAACCTGGCCCACATGCTCAAAAAAAGCGGACACGAAGTCTCCGGTTCCGACGCCGGGGTGTATCCTCCCATGTCGGATAAACTGAAGGAATGGGGAATTCCCTATTTCGAAGGGTTTAAGGCCGAGAATATAAAAGGCCAGGATTTGATCGTGGTCGGAAACGCGATTTCGAGGGGGAATCCGGAAGTGGAGGAAATGCTCGACTCCGGAACGGAATATCTCTCCATGCCCGCCGCGATCAGCGAGTTTTTTCTGAAAGGAAAAAAGGTGATCGTGGTCGCCGGGACGCACGGTAAAACCACGACTACATTCTTAATTCATCATATTCTAAAGGAAAACGGAGTCGAGCCGGGATTGTTCGTCGGCGGGATCCGTAAGGACGGTTTTCCGGGATTCGAACTGGGAAACGGCCCTTATTTCGTCATCGAAGGCGACGAATACGACACGGCCTTTTTCGATAAGTCCTCCAAGTTTCTTCATTATCGCCCCACCTATGCGGTGTTAAACGCTTTGGATTACGATCACGCGGATATTTTTCCGGATATCGCCGCGATCGAAACGATGTTCAAGAGGCTGATCAATTTGGTTCCGGGTAACGGTAAGATCTTTTATTGGAGCGGTTCCGGTTCGTTGAAGAAGCTGGTTCAACACGTCAAGTTCACGAAAACCGAAGGTTTCGAATGGAACCGAAAGGACTCCGCTCTCAGTTGGAAAAAACACGAGCTTTTTTGGGAGAACGTAAAACTCGATCCCGTAATATTCGGAGATCATAATTATAGAAATTTGGAAGTCGCGATCCGGGTTTGTTCGGAGATTCTTAGGGAAAAAAATCCGGACGGTTATAAACCCGGATTTTCGGCTGCGATCGATTCGGTTCCGGGAGTCAAGCGAAGACAGGATATCCTGTTTCAATCCGCGAAGGCGATCGTGATGGAGGATTTCGCACATCATCCGGTGGCGGTTCACGAGACGATCCATTCGGTCAAAAAAAGATTCCACGGTTATAAGATCATTTCTTTGTTCGAACCGAGAAGTGCGACTTCGCATCGGAACGTATTTCAAAAGGAATATTCCTATTCCTTTTTGGGATCGGATTTGACCATACTCACCGAAATTTACAACCTCAAGAAGGTTCCTAAGGACGTGCGTTTGGACGTCAAAAAACTGGTTCAGAAACTTCTGAAAAATTCCAAAACGTTGCCCGTCTATGCGAAGGACCCTCAGGAGTTGCTTGCAAAATTAGAGAAAATGATTCCCCAATTCGCGGGACAAAAAATTCTGATCTTAGCCATGTCCAACGGAGCCTTTGGAGGAATTTATCCCGGTCTTGTGGAATTGGCGCGGAAACACGTATGAATTTATCGCAGGAATTGGATTCCATTTACGAAGAAGCGGTTCGTAAAATCGCGTCCTCCGTTTCCGAAGAGGACTTGGACAAAAATAAAAACGACTTCATCGGTAAAAAAGGAAAGCTGACGGCGGTTTTGAAGAACGTGGCTTCCCTTTCCATCGAGGAAAAAAAGACGGTCGGTCAAAAGGCGAACGAGCTTTCCAAGAAACTCGAAGCGTTCGTGATCGAAACCAAGTCCGACTTAAAGAAAAAACTTTTCGAAACGCAGGCCGCCTCGGAATTTTTCGACGCGCTCCGGCCTTTACGCGATCCTTCCAACGGAACCCTACATCCGATCACTCAGATTCAATACGAGATCGAGGACATATTCGCGTCTATGGGCTTCAGCGTGATGGACGGCCCTGAAATCGAAACCGATACGAATAATTTCGGCGCTTTGAACTTTACGGAGGATCATCCCGCGAGGGAGATGCAGGATACGTTCTATCTTGAAAACGGAAATCTTCTTCGGACCCATACTTCCGCCATTCAGGTGAGAACATTAAGAAAATTGAAACCTCCGTTCAGGATCATCGCACCGGGGCGCGTGTTCCGTTACGAGGAAGTGGACGCTTCCCACGAGCATACGTTTTATCAAATCGAAGGAATGGTCGTAGGCAAGGATATATCCGCGGCCAATCTGATCGACACGATGCAGGTTCTGCTTTCCAGGATTTTCGAGAAGGAAATCAAAACCAGGTTGAGACCGGGTTATTTTCCGTTCGTGGAACCGGGATTCGAATTGGACATCAATTGTCTTGTCTGCGAAGGAAAAGGTTGCCCCGTCTGCAAACAGTCCGGTTGGCTGGAACTTCTTCCCTGCGGTTTGATTCACCCCAACGTGTTGTCGCACGCGGGTTTGGA
>NZ_NPEF01000279.1 GCF_002811955.1 Leptospira ellisii | reverse complement strand
TCCCGGTGCTGCTGCGATTACGGTGCCTGCTCTGATCGCGTACAAAGCGATGCGCGGAGCGTATGAAGGTGGAGCGGGAGGAGCGGCGGCAGGCGCGGTAGCGGGCGCGATCAACACGGTGACGCAGAAAGGGGGAGTGAGCGTGAACTTGGGCTACAGCTACGCAAACGGTTACAGCGCCGGAGTGAGCGTAGGGTTTGGTCCGAACGGAACGGGTCCTCAGGTAGGATTGGATTGGTCAGACAAGAACGGTTTTGGAGCGAGCGTAGGCTACGGGTTTGCGAACGGAGTGGGATTGGATGTAGGCGTGAGCCAGAGGGGAGGGACGACGTATTCCGCGAGTTTGAGTGGGAAAGGGGTTCCTGTGTCCTTGAACTATTCGTTGAACGTAAACGGAGGAAAACAGACGAATACGTTTGGAGTATCGATCCAGTTGCCTGGAACGGAGCACTTTTCGAATGTTCGGGGTAGTTTGAGCTACAATGATCGTTTGGGTTTGTCGAGTGATGTGAGCTACAATATCGGCAAAGGTGATGCTCCGAAGCCTATGACCGAGGCGGAGCGTGCGCAATACAACTTGTTGGATGACCTCATCGGTGGTCTTGGTTCTGTTGTGAGTGGGATTGGTCGTGGTGTGAAGTCCGTGTGGGACGGGGTGTTTGGTGGTGATGAGGCAAATACTACGGCTCCGAATAATAACGCGGGGATTGACTCGATTCAAAACCTTAACAATCAAATCGAAGCCTTAGAGGAAAAGAAACGTAAGTTAAATCAAGTAGCAGGCCCTTACGGCTCCGTATCGGATTTAAATCAAGAGATCGAAATTACCAATCAGATTGAGTTTTTAAGAAAGACGAAAGTCCAAAACGGAATTGCAATTCTTGGGAATGCCGAAATCAAAATGGCTCCTGAGGAAATAGAACGCTTAGAATCCACAGGTCAATTAGACAAAATGATCGGGATTTACAAGAAATCGGGTTCCGATGGTTTAAAGAGTTATTTAGCAGGTAGGGCAAGCGGTTTTATCGGTGGAGCGTTGGAAGGTTTCTTTCCAAGTTTCTCCGATATGGCAAAGAACCCAGCGGAAGCAGAAGCGAAGTTAGCGAAAACGATCGAGTTTTTGAAGGACAAGCCGGTAGAATTCCAAGCTGGTTTTCTTGAGATGCGAGGCTTTGGTGAACTTGCCGGTGGACTTTTGCAGGGTTATGCTTTGACGAAGGTTCTGACGTTAGGAAATTTAGGCCGTAGTTTTTCTGCGAACGATATCCCGCATTCGAATGCAAAGCTGATTAGTTCTGCTGAAGTAAACGCATTATTTAAGCAAAATAATCTTAGTGATCCATTTGGGGCAGGATATAACGCGTATGAAATGACGACTTCGGAAGCTATAAAGGCTGTGAGAGTTTTTAATAAAGATAATCCCTATGGTGGTTTTATGACACTACCGGGAGAAATTGCTGGAAAGAGCGCAACAGAGATTCAAAGAATATTAGGTTTGCCGAAGACTCCTACTTATAAAATGACGGTGGAAATTCCGGCTGGAACCCAAATATACTATGGAAAAGTAGGTCCTCAGTCGGAATGGGGTTTACCTGGATTTGGAGGGAATCAGATTTATATTAAGGATCGAATTCCTATGTTAAATTACAAAGTATTAACGACCGAGAGGTTGCCATATTGAACGAATACATTCAAAAGATGATTAAATTGGAGAATGGGGATAGAATCATTCTTTATAATAGTGAGAAAATTAAAGGTAAGGTTTCCGTTGAAGAACAAAATCGAAATATTTGCCGAATAGACAAAGATGATAATGTTCTTTGGAGAATAAAATCATATGTTCATGAAAACTGGGGGATCCCATTCATAAAAATGAAACTGCGAGACAAAAGATTAATCGCATTTAACTGGGCAGGCGGTGAATACGAAGTGAATCTTAATGACGGTAGTATTAAATTAATTCGGGAGCATCGATAATTGATATGAAATCTCCCACTTCCACAACTCCGCGAGCGATCGAAACGTGGTCAAGTTATTAGCATTCGAGAAGTTGAATGCAATGAGAGCAAAACAGAATAACTTGACCGGAGTTGAGAGCGCGACCCGGCGCTCTTTTTCGTTTAAGGATGTTGTTGCAGAGGAAATACAAAGCGACCGGGACGCGGCCGAAAGAAAGATTCTCGCATTTGCGATGAAGGTGGAGCGAGCGTAGGCTACGGGTTTGCGAACGGAGTGGGATTGGATGTAGGCGTGAGCCAGAGGGGAGGGACGACGTATTCCGCGAGTTTGAGTGGGAAAGGGGTTCCTGTGTCCTTGAACTATTCGTTGAACGTAAACGGAGGAAAACAGACGAATACGTTTGGAGTATCGATCCAGTTGCCTGGAACGGAACACTTTTCGAATGTTCGGGGTAGTTTGAGCTACAATGATCGTTTGGGTTTGTCGAGTGATGTGAGCTACAATATCGGCAAAGGTGATGCTCCGAAGCCTATGACAGAGGCGGAGCGTGCGCAATACAACTTGTTGGATGATCTCATCGGGGGTCTTGGTTCTGTTGTGAGTGGGATTGGTCGTGGTGTGAAGTCCGTGTGGGACGGTGTGTTTGGGGGGGATGATCCTTATGACAACGTTCTATTAGCAAATGCGAATGGGATTATTGCGTTTGACGGAAGGATCGTGAGTGGATCGAAACAGGAATCTGAATATAATCTGAGTGATGTGCCCGAATTGCGTGATGCAAATCTATTACAGAAGATGGGTCAATTTCTCTATAACGGTTTGAGTGGTGCAGGATGGGGAACTGATTCTGACCTAATCAGCAAGGCGTATCAGAATTCAAAGAATCAATTCGAAGATCACAACATGTCATTAGCCGACAAGAATTCCTTGGCTAAAGTTGCTGCGATAAAACAAGCGATTGAACTTGGTTACAGCGTATCGCCGTCAATGTTAAACGACCTCGCCGAATCCATCAATCGTTTTGGTTTGCATGAATATTATCGCCAGATAGACGGAGATAAACTGAAATATAGATTTCGATTGGATGGAGAAGGTTTTTATAACACAGCGTCGCAGGGCAATGCTTGGGAACACAAATATGGTCAATTTGAGTTAGTGGATACGTTAGCGAAGACAATCGCAGAGTGGAAGAATACACATCCGACAGATCCAGTGCCAATCAACGACTTAGGATACAAAACCGGGGGTTATGATCCTGGGCCGAATCCGGATCATCATTCAGGTGGGAATCAGGGAGACTTGGGTTATATGGTGAGTGGCGGTAAATACGGCGGTGATTATCAGAATAATCCGAATTATGACGTAAATAAGACTATTGAGTTTATTAAGACAATTTCTAGGAATATGCCAGTGGGGATTAGCGGTTTCGTAAAGTTTAATGATCCTGCTGTTAGGGAGTATTTTAATAAACCTGAAAATACTTTGCCAAATCTTTATATAGATTTTGATCGTGATCAAAATCAAATCAAGCATAGCAATCACTTACATTTGCAGTTAAGGATAGATAAGCCTGCTTGGGGGTATTGATGATTTTTAAAGATAGGAATAGGAAAATGAATAGCTATAGTCGAATTTTGTTTCTTTGTTCTTTAATTTCTACTCTAAGTTTGTGCAAAACTATTTCCGTAGATAAAAAAGAGAAAATTGAGGTAAGGCCCGAAGGTCAGAAAATTTCTGAATCTAAACAAGTAAGCCAATATTCGAAAAAGGAGAAAGTAGAAAAATTTGAGATCATGCTTGCTGAGCTTGTCAAGAAAATTCGAACGGTGAAAAATCTGTCTCCATTATTAGAGATTAGTGACGAATATAGTCGCATTAATTTGGAAGAATATTGGAATAGTGCGATAAAGACTGACTACGTTGAATTAAGCAAATATATAATTTATGAAGAAGTGATTTATTTAATTAAAAATGGAAATAGAAGAATAGATAAAGAGGGATCGTTTATAGATTTCGGAATGGGAAAAGACGGTTATGAATACGGGATTAGTTTTACATTTAATAGGCAACCTAATCAGTGGGTTTTATATGATCTTGTCAAGCGTCCTCCGGAACGTAGTGGCTCTTTTTGGTTCAAAAAGGAAGAAACCCCCGCGAGCGATCGAGACGTGGTCAAGTTATTAGCATTAGAGAAGTTGAATACAATAACGAAAGAACAGAATAACTTGACCGGAGTTGAGAGCGCGACCCGGCGCTCTTTTTCGTTTAAGGATGTTGTTGCAGAGGAAATACAAAGCGACCGGGACGCGGCCGAGAGAAAGGTTCTGGCATTTGCGATGAAGGTGGAGCGAGCGTAGGCTACGGGTTTGCGAACGGAGTGGGATTGGATGTAGGCGTGAGCCAGAGGGGAGGGACGACGTATTCCGCGAGTTTGAGTGGGAAAGGGGTTCCTGTGTCCTTGAACTATTCGTTGAACGTGAACGGAGGAAAACAGACGAATACGTTTGGAGTATCGATCCAGTTGCCTGGAACGGAGCACTTTTCGAATGTTCGGGGCAGCTTGAGCTACAATGATCGTTTGGGTTTGTCGAGTGATGTGAGCTACAATATCGGCAAAGGTGATG
>NZ_NPEF01000278.1 GCF_002811955.1 Leptospira ellisii | reverse complement strand
CTCCTCAAACGACGCGTCGAACGGATCCGCAAAAAGACCCTGCGTATCCCACACCGGCAAAAAAACGAAGTCGAACAAAAAGACCAGGATCATCGGAAGGGCCGTTCTACGAACCCACGCCTTCTTTCGCCCCATTCTTCCAGTATCGAAAGAAACTCGTAAATCCAACCTGAACGGATCGGATTCGTTTCTACCGATCATACTTCCCAATACAGAAAGAATTCTTACGGAAAAAACTCCCCTACTCTGTTGCAATGCTTCGCCTTGTTTCAAAAAGCGAGGCGAAATTAAATAAAGACTCTTTTGAAACAAAGACATCCGCAAAGAAGAAGAGTTATGAGATATTTGCTTTGGAGGAGTTCCAGAAAAAGCAGAAGTAGTTTGATTCGATGATTGAGAGTGAGTATGGAGATGGGTCATTTGAAAATTGTTCCTAAATCAAAATTGGGAGGATAACTGAATAGCAGAGCGAAATATCTCGAACGTTTTCGTTCGAGGATCGCACGCTCGGGTTGTAAAATACGGCTTACTTGAAAAAATGCAAACGAGCGAAGCAACGAGCCAAAGTCCGTTGTCGTCTCAGACAAATCTGGCGGGGACGTTTCAGTCTCACCTTCGCGGTTTTGAGAAATGGCAACCAAGGAGGTAAAAAGTATTTTCCAAGCGCCTTCGTTCTTTGCGGAATAAAAATACCGAAAATGCAAAGGAACGGAAGAATTCAAAAAGTCCTGCAAAAAAGCAGACGTATCTAAAATCCGATAGAGTACGAAATCAAACTGATTCGCAAGGAAAGAATTTTCTGACAGATATGCAGACTTCAGATCTTCTTGAATTTCTTCGTCTAGTTTCCCTAGGCTCAAATCGTACAGAGCTAAATTCGGAATCGAAGAATTTTTAGAATTATTATTCACGGAATGCGTTTCGGAATTTTCAGCCTCGTGTTCGAAGGCTGCTTTTTCCATTGGGATATACGTTCTTTTTAATGAGATCGGCTTCGGAGGAATGATCTCTATCTGAAAAAAAGGCACCGTTAATACGGCAAGCCAGATCAGCTTTGAAAAAAACTTCCTTTGCTTGTGTGAAAAAACTTTTTCCATCCTCGTTTCGAAGGAAATTTTTTACACAATCTCTGTACGTCAAGTCTTCCTTTTAGCAACCACTTGTCATTTTCTTCAAAACGTGATCCTGATTTATATTTTGAGATGCTTTTGCCCTTATTATATATATTAAGGAACCACAACTCTTCTCACTCAGCCAGAAACTACGTTAGCCTCTCTTCTTATTATATATATTAAGAGATGGAATTCGAATTTTCATACGGTTTATTGTGCTTCGAAAAAGTTGTATTTTGTTTTTAATTTCAGAGAAGCGTATACTTCTAAAAGATACAATTCAACAGGATCTGCAATTTCAAGTACCGACAGATTCCACTTTGCGATACGGTCTCGCGCACTTTCGAACTCAGGTAAATATTTGGCGTTTTTTAGAGCTTTGTTTCGTTTCAGTTTAAAACCTACTACCTCCCCTACCATCGAAAACACGAGCGAGGTATGGCGATTCGATCCTTTCAAGTGTTGCCACACTCTCTTAGCAATATTTCTTGTTATTCCAACGTATTGGTTTTGATCCCCTTCGAAAAATACGTAGCAGCCGGAAAAATCTGTGTGATTTTTTCAAAGTCTCTACCCATATGTAGCACCTCAATTTCCACCTTTGAATTCTCAATCGTTCTATATTACTCCAAATTCGGATAATTTGTATTTTCCAGCGCTCCCTATGCCAAATTATGATTTGAATTCGGATTTATTGAATCCCGTCTGTCCGTTTCTTCGTCCTCAGTACGCACGTTATTAATTTTTACGCCACAAACTTTGATTTGCTCCCATTTAATCGATTGGACAGCTCGCTCATAAACCAAGCGTGATCTATCGTCTCATCCGTTTTCACTTCTCCTTCGTCGGATGATTTCAGGCTCGGGTCTTCGGCTATTTTTTCTTCTTTGAAATATTTTATTTCCATTCTCTGGTTCACTTCTTCGGAGAAATACTTAGTTATTATAATCTTAACAGAATCAGGAAGATCCCCAAAAATAAGGATCCTTTGGCCTTCTATTTTCACCTTTACTTGATTTAAGATTTCCTTTGTTGAAAACGTTAACCTGCTTTTTGCCCAGTGTCGAAATCCTTCCCAAGTCGGCTTATATTTTTCCGATTGATTTTTTGCCTCCAAAGGGGTTGTAGCATTATCTTCACTTTTGATTTTTACGCTTTTACGATACCTTACAAGAGATTCGTACGTGTTCGTAATCGCATCTTTGTGAGTATATGCGGAAGCGATATTTACTGGAATTCCTCCCCAAAATCTAAAGTCGTTCTTGAATTCTTCCGACTGTTTAATCTCGATCAATCTTTGAATCGATTCGAGCACTGGTTCTATTTTTGAGTCCATTTTAAACCAAAGTTTGGCTTTGGACTTTTCTTTTTCCGCTACGCTGTCGTATTTACCGCATTTTTCAATAATGAGAGTTTTAGATCTTTCAATTAATTTTGGAAAATACTCATTTGAAAAAAAGGTATTATTCTCTTTGTTATTTATTTGGTGTGTACTTGTATTATTAGGATTAGGCCCCGTACTTTCGTACGCCCCTGCCTCGTACGCTCGTACCGGGCAGGCTAGGACATTTATATCATCCACCATTTTTGCAGATTTATGATCGTTATACGCCTTTCTTTCCTGTAGCACAGCGTGATAAAAGGTAGAATTTAAGACTCTGTGATGACCATGGAAGCGTCCGGGTACAAGATAGCCTTCTCTGGTTAATTCTCGGATGTACTTTGAGACCGTAGTTTCCGCCAAGCCGAGCATAGAGCCCAAGGATTTGTTTTTGGCATAGCATCCCTCGTGGCCTGTTGCTCTACCTTTTATATCTAGATCCGTGATTAAACTTAGTAATCGAGTTTTGGCCCAAGACAAATCAAGGCACTCGATTACATCAGAAATCACAGTCGCTTTTTTAATTTCGACCATGGTTATTTCCCGTATGCGGTGCGGACATATTTTGGGCTCGCACGGCAATAGTAGTTCGCCCTACTTTTTCAGAAACGGGGAGCTATGGTTAAAGCATGGAGCTTTTGGTAGGTCCTCGATTCACTTTCCTCGGCAAATGTCAGATAAGCCGATCTTAGTTATGTCTCCTAAGATAGTTTCGGACTAGAATAGGGTACCGGACAAATGTCAAGTAATTTAGGGACATAATTTAAAAAAAGTGACATAATTTTTGAAGAGGATGCCCGCTAGGTATCTGACTTCCGTAGCGGGCGTTTTTTTTGGAAAGTGAACTTTAGAAGTTAAACTTCTATTTAGCTCATCGCTAATATATGAAATTTCAATTTCAGTACAAGAACTTTTTAGAAAGCTCATTGAAAAAGTTTAAAATCACTTTTATAACATGTTATAAAAGTGCTAAAACTCAAAGTTTTTTTAAGTGATCATTAAAGCGATCTATACGCTTTTTTATTCTTTCTATTTCAGAATTTAAATACGTCTTAACAGTTTTTTTTTGCAATTTCGTTAATTTCTCGCCTGAGAGAAATTTTTTGTAGAAAATTTTAGATTCATTTTTAGAAATGAGCCGTTTTTCCGAATTTTCATCATTAACTTCGCTCTTCGGCTTAGTGGCATCTTCTAATTCTTTAATTAATGTTCTAGCGCCCCTGATCGTCTTTTCCTTACTTTTGATGAGCTCCTCTTTATACTTAGCGAATTTCATATATATTGAAGCGCTAGGAATTGAGAATTTCAGATTTTTTTCTTGCCAAGCTGTGAATTCTCCATAAGGCATTTTTTCCTTTTGTTGTATTAGAAGCTCACCTGCTTTTATGTATTTAAGCATTCCGTTTTTAAAATCATTTTCCGCTCCTTCGACTAGTTTGTTAATATTCTCTGCGGTCTCATCTATATCTAACTCGATTAAGTTTTGCGTTGGCTCAAGAGCTGTTCTTACTTTTGAATGACTAAGGAAAGCGTTGGCTTTTTGAGATTTAATACTATTATTATTAGATTTCATTTATTATCTCCTTAGCGAGAGAGGTAAAATATCCAAAGGCTTCATTTTTATTTGAGATCGGTTGTCGTATATTTTTTGCAGTCTTTATGCTTGCATTCGTATAAATGACCGAGTCGAACAATAGTAATTCTCTACCCAAGACCATTTCTTTCATAAATTCTTCTTTTGCTTTGCTAATGTTGCTCCGCAGGACTTTGATAGGCGTTTTGAATTTGAAGCTATTTCGAAAATTTATCAAATCCGAAATTCCATCTAAATTTTGTGTATCTTCTTCTAGCGGGGCGATTCCAATATCACTGTTTTTTATCGCGAATCTGGTGGTTTCATTGAGCAAGGGGTTTACATCTAATATAATATAGTCATATCTAAGGGATTTTAATTCTTCGCTAATCCGGATTTCCAAAGATGGATCCATATTCAATTTAAAACTGAAATCATTGATGATGCCATAGGTGGGGATGATATCGAACCCATGGAGCTTAACTACGGCTATTTCCGGCGCACACGCACTTGATGAAGTGATTTG
>NZ_NPEF01000277.1 GCF_002811955.1 Leptospira ellisii | reverse complement strand
GGCAGGAACATCCGTGGAGCAGATCCAGTTTTACGCCTTCTTCCACGAAACCCAGAAATTCTATATCATTATTTTCTAATATTTTAGCGGGAATTTTGGACGCTGTTTTACCCACGATTTTAAGTTTAAAAGGCGACCGGGAATTTTTTTTCCATTCGGCGAACCACTCCGCCATTTCCAAAAATCCCTTTCCCTGATCCACGCGGCCTATATAAAGTAGAAACGGATCTTCCGTAGAAACCTGGCCTGCGGCGGATTTCCGCTTATTCCTACTTTCGTATTCACGCTCCGTCTTTTCTAAATCCAAGTTCATTCCGATCACCGAATACGAACCCGGTTTGAATCCTAGGATGTTTTCGAAAACGGATAGTTCCTCCGGGGTGTTGAACGAATAGGAGCTTTGGTCAGTTAGGACTTCCTTATAGATCGGAAGATACGCGGGTGCTTCGTCGTGAAAGGTGGGAATGACGATCGATTTTTCGATTACCGAACCGATTCCGAAAACGAGGGGATAATAAAGATAACTCACGAAGATAAAAATTTCGTATTCGCTTTTGTGCGCTTCGATGAATTGCACAAGTTCGGGAACGTAGGGCCCTTGTTCCTCCAACCAAAGATTCACGTTTTCCCGATTTTGCAGGGAAGGTTCGCGGAGAATTCTTTCGGACATACGATTAAAACGATCGATGTTTCTTTGTTTTTCCACGGTGAATTGGAGCAGTTTGTATTTTCCTCCGGAAGCGGATCGCCTTTCTTCGAAGCGGATCGGTTTGGAACGTCCGCTCCATTCCTGATAAAGATCGGTTTCATTCACGGAGATCGAATTTTTCCACGTAACGTAATCCAGACTTCGGGTCGTCAAAACGGTTACTTCGAAATCTTCGGAAAGAAGTTCCACAAATTGAAAGATCAGTTTTTCCGAACCGCCGGAAACCTTGTCCGAAAAAATCGGAGAAACGACCGCGATCTTTTTAAGAGAGGCTTTCAAGCGCGCTCCCGAGAATCGTTTTCGACTCCGTCCGTTTGAATTCCTCCAAACGTTTTTCCTGACCTTCCAAAATTCGGGCACGGAATACTTCGTCCTGCGCGGAACGATTTAGCAAAACCGCAAGTTCCGGAAAATTCTTTTGCGAAAACAAGACGCCGGCGCCGTTCAAGGTTTCCGGGACCGCCCCGCCTTTGTAGGCCAGGATCGGAATTTTATGCACCATCGCTTCGAACAAGGGTACACAAAAACCCTCGTGCTCGCTCATGGAAACGAAAACGTCCGCTTCCGAATAGAGATGATTGAGTTCCTGATCGGAAAGAAAGTCGGTGATCAGAACGTTGTTTCTGAGATCGTAAAAATCCAGCATACGTTCCAATTCCTCCCTATAAAGATAAAGCTCCCTGGAACTGAAACCAGCGAGATAGAACTGGAATCGATCCGAGTATAAGGACTTATACGCGTGCGCAAGACGGATCAGATCGTCCTGTCTTTTATTGGGGGTGATCCTTCCCACAAATAGGAATTTTTTTATTTCCGACTTGGGTTTTTCCTCCCGTTTGAAGATCGCGGACGACAACTGATACGTAATCGGGAGAATTTTCACGTTTTGGAATCCCAATTCCTCCAGTTCCTTCCGGTTGAATTCCGAGACCGCGAACACGAGATCGAAACGATCCTTCATCAAGGTCAGTTCCTCCCTTCCCTTTTTTAGAAGGTAGCTCATCTTTAGATCGTAGGATTCCAGAAAGTGATGCGGGGTAACGTTGTGATAGATGAGAATTCTCGGGGAACGGAACGTCCTTAAAAATTCGAAAATTCCCGAGTGGATCGAATGATGATATATCAGGACGTCCTTCGAGGATCTGAGATACGTCTTGTATTTTTTCACGAAAGGAAGTTTGGCCGCGCCTATGTTTTCGGAATAGATGTCGCCTTTATATTCCAAATCCTTTAAGTAGGATCGGAGTTCGAGCATCTGGTTGCTGATGGCGTCTCCGGGATTAAAACCCGCCGAAAATTGCTGCACCGATCTCATGCCAGTATCTTCTCTCGGAATATCGTTTCGAAGGGAAAGGAATTGTATCCCTCCGCCACCTCGCGCTCCGTTTCGATCAAGTTTTGCCGGATGGATTTTTTTTCCAAAAGGGAATCGATCAAAGCGGCGAGGACCGTCATGGCGGGACCGGATTTGTCCTTAAAAAGAATTCCGCCGTTTTTCATCGTTCCCGGAGTCGCCCCAGCGCAATACGAGAGGACCGGAATCCCCGCACCGAAAGCCTCCAAAACGGGGATGTTGAATCCTTCGTGTTCGCTCATACAAACGTAAAGATCCATCGAGTTCAGAAAATTCTCCATCTCCGAGTCGTTTGCGTCGAGTCGGATTTGGACTTTTCCGGTCAGTCTTTTTTGAAGAATCATCTTCTTTAGAAAAGAATAATATTCTTGAAAAACCGAAGGTATGCTCCCGCAGATCATCAATTGTACGTTTTCCCGGAATCGGGCGACGTGTGAAGTCAGTTCGAGAAGGTCTTCCATCTTCTTATTGGGGGACAATCTCCCGATAAAACCGATCGTAAATTCGCGTTTGTCCTTGGGAACGTTGGCGCGCATTTTGTATTTTCGGACGATCGGAAGAACGATACGATTTTTAACCCCTAAGGAATCCAAAAACTCGCCGTTAAACTCGGAAGAAGGAAGGAAAAGATCGGCTTCGTTTTTGAGGGAATATAATTCCAAAAGGGAACGTTTTTCCTCAAGTTGAAGCGTATTATAAATCTCCGAACTTACGAAATCCTTAAAGTAGGCGGCCGGAGTGAAACTCTGATATCTGATTATCTTTTTTCCGGGAAGATCGCGGAACCACTCCAGCGGATAACCGCATCCTCCGTAATTCAGGATATGAACGTCGTCTTTACGGAATTCGATCGGAATCGGATGTGTAAAAACCGGAAAATTTTCCTTGGAAAAATTTTTGAGACATACGATCGAATTGGACGCGCCTAAACTTTCCAAAACGGCGCGGATTCCCTTGATGTCGTTTCCGATTCCGTCTCCGTCGCGGAATTCTGTGACGTGCTGATAGACTTTCATTTTCTAAAGGAAAGAATCGTAAAACCGTCTTCCGATTTTTTTTCTATGATGTTTCTAAAGCCGAGCTGTTTGAGATAATCGCGGATCAGAGGTTCCTGGATTTTGGTGAGTCGAAGCGGCAAAAAGGGCGAGGGATAATTCGAGTTTTCGTTGGAAAAGCGGAAACGGATTTCGGTTCCGGACGAAACGCTCAGACTCAGGGACCGCAACGCCTTTTCGATAAGCCAATGAGGGTGAATGGAAAGATTTTCGAATATTATGATTTTAGAATATTCTGAACAGTCTTTCGGAATCGATCCCGGTTCCTCCAGACGGATTTGGGCGGTGACGGAGGTACGGATAAAATCCGTGCAGGATCGGTTCCAGCTTACGGCTTCGAATTGCGATCCGAGTTTCAAAAGCTGTTTGAGGATCTTTCCCCAACCGGGAGAAAGCACTAGGATTTTTTCGGAGGGGTTCACCGATTCCAACAGGAAGGCTTCGCTTTCCTCCGGATTATTTTCCGAATATAAGTTTTCGTTGGCCCATAGGAATTCCGGGCGGACTTCTCTGCCGATGGCTTGGTTCCATTCCAAAAATTCGGAATAAAAGGCCTCCATCTTTCTTTTTAAATTCTGATTTTCGGAACGGATGAGAATCAATTCGTGAAGAACGCTGTAAAACGCGCGCGTGCGGTTCTCGGAGAGTTTTTTATCCAGGAAAGAATAAAATTCCGCGAACCGGATCAGAAGCCATTTTAAAGGTCCGCGTACGAACCAAAGTTTGGGATTGGTGAACTTCGGAGCGGCGATTCCCTTTTCGAAAAGATGCGCGATTTCGGAGGGATCGAAATCCCGATATCCTTCCGGACCGGGAGGGGAAAATTTCCAATGAGTCAGCTTATCGATTTCCTCTTTTGTGGAAGGATTCTTTTTCAGCTTGGATTCTATTTCTTCCATGATCTCCCGGACGTTGATCCGAGAATCCCTGATTTCGAATAGTTCCTGAAATTTATCTTCCATGCGCGAGGAGGGGGAGAATTTTATTCGATTGTTTTTTATACATTTTCTAAAACAACAGTAATTTTACGGAAAAGCAAGAATTCTATGAAATGCCTTATTACAGGAGCGGCAGGCTTTGTGGGCTTTTATCTGCTCAAAGAGCTCAGGGAATCCTATACGGATTTTTTAGGGATCGGAGTTCATTCCGGACCTAATCCTGCCGACGATCCGGATCTACCCCGTTCGTACCGATCCGTGATTTGCGATATCCGAGATCCGGAACAAACCAGGAAATTGATCGCGGATTTTTCTCCCGATACGGTCTTTCATCTCGCCGCACAACCCTTCGTTCCCAGGGCCGTGGAAGATCCGGGTGAAACTCTGGAAATCAACGTTCACGGAACGTTAAATGTTTTGGAATCGTTGCGTTCCTTGAAAAAGAGGGTTCGTTTCGTTTATATATCCTCCTCCGACGTTTACGGTAACGTTTCCGAATCGGTGCTTCCCGTGTTGGAATCCGTTCCCGTTTCTCCGTTAAACCCGTATTCCTCCTCGAAA
>NZ_NPEF01000276.1 GCF_002811955.1 Leptospira ellisii | reverse complement strand
GTTCCTGTTTTCTCCGCATCTTTCCAGACACCTCTGGGAATGTATACAATCTCCGACCATGATCGTCTACGGTAAGGAAACGCATCTTATGCCCGAAAACCGCGAGGAGATACTTTCGCATTTTAAATATCTTGAATATTTCGAAATCGAAAACGCGGGACACAATATGCATCACGACCGACCCGATCAACTTGAACGGTTGTTAAACGAATTCTATAAAAAGCACGGTTTCATCTCGTAATCTTCGCTTCCGTACGAATCGTCTAAATTCGTCGCACTTTATGTGCGAACGAGGCATCTTATAGAAAAGAGGAAATATATTTTTCGCCGAATAAAAAGTTATTGATAACGTGACTCAAAACCGGTTACTATCTCCGTCATAAATAAAATTCGAAACGAAACCGTAACATTCGGTTTTACTTCGTCTCGATGTGCGTACGGAGATTTTTTTGAAGAAGATAATACTTTTATTGTTTCTTCCGTTTTTACTGATTCTGACCTCGCAATCCGTTTGGGGTGCGCAGACGATTCTTTTGAAAAACGGAACCTCCCTCAAAGGGGACGTCACCGGTCAGAACGAAAAAACGATCACCGTCCGTACGGAGGACGGTTCGGTAAAAACGTTTTCCAAAAAATCAATCTTAAAGGTGATTTATAAGGACGTCAACGACGAGGAAGTCAAGCGTATCCGTCAGGAAGAGGAGCGCAAACTTCAGGAAGCGAAAACGGCCGACGAAAAAAAGAAGATCGAAGAGCAGGCGGTGGTGGTTCCCGAGCCGGTCAAAACCGGAGGGAGCAGAAGTCGTTGGAGTTTGGTTTGGAGATCGGCCGTTTTACCGGGTTGGGGACATTGGAAGGCGGAACGGAAAAAAACTTCGATCGTTTACGGTTCCTTATTTTGGGGCGGCGTAGTTTTTACTGCGATCAGCGCCAATCAGATTCAGCAGAAAAAATCGGAATACGATCAATCCACATTGATCGCGCAGTTTAGCGGAGATTTGATCTTCGGCGAATGGTACGTAAGCGACAAACGCGCGGCTTATAAAAAGTCTATCCACGATTATCAAAATGCAGCCGCAGGAACCGCTTTGATTTACTTGATTCAACTCACGCATTCGTATTTTACGGGAGTTTCTTGGGAGCAGGAAGAAACGGTTCTTTCTCCCCAGGGAGAAATTCTGAAAAAAGGTCTGCAATTGGATTCGTATCGGGAATGGAGTCAGGGGAACGCCGCCGCTTTGAATTCTTCCTCCGCTTCCGGCTGGAGAGCCGAAGCCAGATACAATTGGTTTTTTTAAGGAATCCGCATGAAACGAATCATTCTTATTTTTATTCTTCTTCTCTCGGGAAACTGTTATCATTTTCAAGAGAATTCCTTCGATCCGACGGCCCCGTTCAGTCTTTTACGAGGTTTCTTTTTTTCCGGTTCCCTAAAATCGGGGTATCAGTTTTTCGGATCCGCTTCCCAAAGATTTCGTGAAATCACTCCGGGGATCAGTATTTCTTATATCACAAGATATTTCGGCGGAGGAAATCCAGGGAATCGAATCGACATCATTTTCGCTTACGATTTAACGACGGATGTTATTCCTACGAACGTTCCCGGCGGAGATACCGGAAACGTCGAATTGGTCGGGTTAGGTCCGAACACAACCGGATTTTATATGCTTTTTTCCGTTCAGTCAGGGATCGGCGCATATCGGTATTTTTTCTGGGAGTCCCCCACACTTCCTATCGCGGGAGACGCCCTTTTTTTTACGGAAGTTTTTCCGCAAGGCGCTGGAAATCGAATCAATCAGCTTTATTATGCGGGAAGTGTTCCGGGAGCTACGTATTTTTGGTGTGAGAGCACTCCTTCTTTCGGTCCGGGAGGATGTTTTACTTCTCCCGTTTTTCCTCCTTTAACCGTATTAGCGCCTTTGGGTTCTTCGCCGACTTGCGAACAAGCGTTCCGGAATCCGGGCGGGGATCTGATTTGTTATGATAGTTTAGAGACCTCGACAAACAGCGTGCCGACCAATACGTTCGATGGAACCACCTTGACGACCGTGTCCTTTGCCGGGACTCTTCCGGCAACGTACGCAAGCGGGATTTTCCAAGCCGCTACCAATGCTATGTTTACGATTCCGTATGACTTTTCAGGTCAGGGATTTTTCATCGATACTTCGACCGTGACGGATTCCATACGAATCAATTACTTGAGTAGCGGCGTAGCCGGGTCCTATGCGGGGCCGATCGGTGGTTTCGATAACGGCGGTAGTATCGGGATTCCGAACGCATTGATGGCTCCCGTTTTTAGCGACTTAAACTATCTTTGTTCTACGAACGGTTGTGCTTTCGGCGAATATCTCGGTTTTCTGCAGATCAGCGGAATCAATCCTGTCCCTTATGTCGTTCGGACCACAGACGGAGGGGGAACCTATACTTTGGTGGATTTTTCCACCTTGCCGTTTCCAACAAACACCGATTTGGGCGATTGGAGTGTACCGTATGCGATGGTGTATGAAACCTTCGTACTGTTCGACGGAACCTCGGATCGCATCCATACTTTCATACGAAACGACGCGTTTCCTACGACCTTATCCCGTTACGTAAGCACCGACGCGGGATTGACCTGGACTCTTTTGGAGGATATACCTCTTTCCAATTAAAAAAGATATGGATCGTTTTTCAAAAATGGGTTATAAACTGGAGAACGATCCCGGGTAAAACGGAATCTTAGAATTTAATACGACGGGAGCGTTCGATGAAAACGAGAGCGATTTTGTTTTTGGTTCTGATCCAACTCCAGTGTTTTCGCTTTCAGGAGAATCTATTCGATCCTACGAGTCCGTTCAGTCTCGTGATGTCGTCCCTTTTCGGAAACGTCAATATCGACGGTTATTCCGGTTTTTTATCTAGCGGCGATTTGGCGGGATTCAATAAGGCGAATACGAACACATACGTCTCGTTTGCGAGGAGATCGTTCGGACCTTTGGACGATCCGAGCAATCGAATCGATCTCATCGTCGCGAACGAAAATTCTACCGATATCATTCCTACGAACGTTCCTATGATCGGGGACCAATACGTAAGATTGGTGGGATACGGATACGTGCCTACGAACGTAACCCACGTTTATTCGTTCCTCTTTCAGGTGAATTTATACACGTTCGATACGGGAACATCCGAACATTATTTTTGGTCCGGTCCTTCCTTACCGACTGCGGGAAGCGTTATGACTTTCGCGAAAGTGGACCCGGTTTCCGCGGGAAACGGGATTCACAGTTTCGCTCCGCTTACCGCAGGGGGCGGTGTCGAGAACGCGGTCAGTTGCGAGTCTCCGATCAACGGAGGTTCGGTCGTTTGTTACGGAAGGTCGGGCGATTTTTCCTCCCCGGTTTTGATCGGAGGTGTGATGAGTAGCCCCACGTCCTGCGAAAAATACGCGCAAGTCACTCCGGGAACGGCGTGGTGTTACGATGCTACCAGTGGCGCCAGCGGTGCCGACATCACTTTTTACGGATCCGACGGAACCGCCGCTGGTTTTCTGAATCAGCCGGTGGATTTGAGCACCGCGAATTTCGGATCGTCCCCCTTTGACCAATACCCGAGTCTTCAAAACGTAGTCGTACAACCGGATTTCAGCGAATCCTATTTTATCGAAAACGCAGCGGATACGTTGCGGATCACGACGGGGATCGGAGATCTGACTTCTTTCGGTTCGGTATCGTTGGGTGTGAACGGAAATCAGCAAATCCTTTCCGCTCCGGGAATCCTTTCTTCCGATTATATAAACTCGGTTCGTTCTTTCGTCTCGCCCCCCGCCTCTTATCTTTCTTTTATCTTGAGTCGGGATTCCGCGAACCTATACACTCCTTATCTGTTCCGATCGATCGATCAAGGGGTGAATTGGGCGCCGATCAATCTATCCTCGATGCCCCTTCCTCCGTCGACGTTCGAGGATCCCATGCTTCCGATCTACACTCCCGTAATGGGTACGTTCGTCACCAACAGCGGCACGGAAAAACTGCATTTGTTCACCAATACGTCGGATCATCTATTGAAACGGTATGTTTCGACCGACAGCGGAGTCACCTGGACGGAACAGGAGACCATCACCCCTTCCGTGAAATAAATTTTTTCTATTTCGGAACCGATTCGTTCGGAAAGACGAAATAAAAAAATTCTGTCTCTTTGAAAAAAAATACTTGTACTTTTGCCCGTACTCCCGGAACATCCTTTCAACAATTTTTAAGGAAGTTTCCATGCAAGAACAGGGTGCAAAGTTTAAGAGTCAGTTGGAAAGATACATCAACTATCGCGGAATCGATATAGTGCTTCATCTCAAAGACGGCTCACGCGTGGAACTGGATCGCAATCGTAAACTGGTGGGGGAACAGATCGTGTATTTCCCTTCGAAAAATCTTTCCAGCGCGGTGGAGCTCGCGAGCATCAGCCGCGCCGAATTTTTCGTCGCATAATAACTCTTTAAACCATTCTATGATTCGTTTTTACCGGATCATAGGACGATTCTATCCCGCGAAAAATCTTTCCGGTAAAGGATCATCATCGTTCCGATTTTACGACCCAGACGGAAAGAAGTTCCGCGATCAATTCGCCGTTTTCGTCCAGTGATTTCGAGATCAGCCTTACCACGGATCGTTTTTGTTCTTGGATC
>NZ_NPEF01000275.1 GCF_002811955.1 Leptospira ellisii | reverse complement strand
CGTGTTCGCCGGAAGTCCGTTTTTGTACTGCCCTATGACCTCGGACGTCGCCGCGTTTTCGGATTACGTCCGAGGTTTGGACGCGGATATGGTGGGCGATCGCGGGACGGATTTGGCGAAGGCGTTTAAGAAGGCGGAAGATCTTCTCAATTCGGATAAGGTGTTTAGAAATCGGATCCTGATTTTGGTCACGGACGGGGAAGATATCGGAGATCCGGAAACCGTGAAATTCCCCGCCTTGTTTCAAATTTGGGGGACCGGCACCTCTTCGGGCGGACCCATAGTTTATAACGACGACGATTCCGGTTTGAGCGGTTATCTGATGAAGGACGGAAGTCTGAGTCCGAACGAAACCCTTCCGGGTGTGATCCGCTCGAGGATGAACGCGGAATTTTTGGGCGACTTGGCAGACAAAAACGGAGGCACGTTTTATCCGTTGGAGACATCCGCTCCGGACGCGGAATCCCTAAAAAAGGAAATCCGTTCTTTGGAGGAGAATTTGTATTCCCGGAAAAAGGACCTGAAACGCGCGGAAGGCTCCGGAAAATTCCTCTTGGCGGCCGTGTTGTTTCTGCTTTTGGACTGGATTTTCGTCGAAAACGCGCTTTTCCCCCGGCGCAAGGAGAGATCGTCTCTTGAAATATATTAGAACTTTTGTATATTTGATTATACTTATATTATTTTTTTCGCACGGGGTTTTGTCGGCGTTCGAGCTGGATCCGGGAGGTTCCCGTGTCGAAGAGGGCGCGGAGCGCTACGAACAGGGGGACTTCCGGGATTCTTTGAAAAGATACCAGGAGGCGGAACCGTATTTTCCGGAAGACGCCCGTTTGGAATTCAATCGTGGCGCGGCCGAATTCAAATCCGGCAACGTGGCCAAAGCGATCCGGCATTTCGAAAAATCCGCGGCTTCCTCGGATCCTGAACTTCAGTGGAGATCCAGATACAACCTGGGAAACAGTTATAAGAAGATCGGGGACCGAAAGCGCGCCGCGGAGGAATACATCAAAGCCTTAAAACTCAACCCGAACCTTAAGGAAGCGCAGAAAAATCTGGAATATCTCAGACACAATCCGCCGCCTTCCTCTTCCTCCGATTCCAAGTCGGACCGGCACAATCAGGGAAAAGGGACGGATCCTTCGTCTAACGGCGGTTCGCCGCAGGAACAATCTAAGGACCGCACTTCCGGCTCTTCGGGTTCAGATCCGCGTTCGGGATCCGAGCGAGGGGGGAGACTTTCCGAAGAGGAGGCGGAGAGGATTCTGGATTCCCTCGATCTCAACAAGATCCGCAGAAAAAGCAGAAGGAGCAAGGATAGGGAGGTTTTCTGGTGAGATTCCCGTTTCGTTTTCTCCTCCTTTTCCTTTTTTGTTCGGCGTTAAACGCGGAGGAGACGAAATTCTACGTTACGCGAAACGTCTTTCCTCTCGGAGAGGAATCCCTTGCCGTGTTCGAATTGGATATGGATTCCAAGTTCTCCATCCCGAATTCCTCCTTTAGCAACGGGGATCTTACTCTGGTTTACATAGGCGTCGAGGAAAACAGGACCATCATCAACTTTCAGGTGTTTCGTAAGCGACTTTTGAAATTCAGAATCCGCGCTTCTCGGGAAGGTTCGTTCACACTGCCTTCGGTCGCGATCGAAGTGGACGGCAAACGATTCACCCCGGAGCCGGTACGGATTCAGGTCCTCGCCGAATCCAAGGCCGCGAAGTCCAGAGGAGCGCGTTCGTTTTTCGATCGGTTTTTTCAATTCGAAGGGGAGGAACTTCCCGAAAACGCGGATCTAAAAGTCCTCTTTCAGACCAGTAAAAAAGAGGCGTGGGTGGGAGAGCCGGTCATAGGTTACTTCACGTTGTATTTCAGGGACGTGCGTAAGCCGTATTTCGATCGAAACCCGGCGGATTCGATCCAGTTCCCTTACTTTCGAAGCGAGGTTTTGTCCGGCGTCGCCGTTAAGGTTCCGGATCAGGTCCTTTACGAAGGCAACGTCTACGACATAGCGGTCTACAATAAGGAGATCTACTCGCTCGTTCCCCTTCGTCCCGGGGAATTCCAATTGGGGAAAACCACGTTCTCCCTCGAAGGACAGCTGCAATCCTACTTCAACGTAAAGACGATCGGCACCACTCCCAACCGGATCACGGTTAAGGCGCTTCCAAAATTCTCCGGAACCTTCAGCGGCGCGGTAGGTAATTTCCGCACGCAGGTGAAACTCAAAAACGATCCGGGCGATATCGCGTTAGGCGACACTCTTTACTTCACGTTGATCGTGGAAGGGGAGGGGAATCTTTCGGCGGTGACGGATCCATGGTCCACGTCCTGCGGATCGTGGAAAAACTGCTCCGTAAAATCGACGTTATACGATACGTTCCGTTCCTGGAAGTTTACGGAATTGGAAAGTTCCGGTTACGGATTCTACTCGATCGCGCGTTTCGAATACGGCGTTCCCGCGGAGAGGTCCGGGGTCTGGAAACCGGAGGATCGCGAGTTCGCGTTTTTCGATCCGGCGTCGGGAAGTTACCGCGTTTCCGTTTTCGAATTTCCTTCCGTCTCGGTCTCCTCCGTTTCGAAAAAACGGAACGATACGATTCCCGAAACGAGCCGTCACACGACCGACTCGCCGAGTTCGGTCCGAAGTCCCCTGCGGATCGCCGCGGTTCTTTTGGCGATGTCGTTTTTAGGTTTATTGTTATGGAAGGCGAAAAACGGAAGCCTGCATTGGAGATTCTTTCGATGGATACCCGGTTGGTTCGCGGTCTTGGGTCTTCCGATTCTAAAAGAGCTTGACGCGCTCGTGGGAAACAAACGAGGCTTTGTCTTAAAACAATCCCTTTTGTCGAAAGGGATCTCCGAACCCGAGGCCTCCTTTTTGGCGGGCCTTTCCCGGACGACGACGAACTTTACGGAACTTTCCGAACATATGAACTCCGACGAAAAAAGGGGTCTGTTGACGATCGCTTCCAAAGTCGTCGAAACATTAAAGGAGGATAAATCGTGAGCGAAGAAATCAAAGGAAGAATTTCCGTCGAAACGGAAAACATATTTCCGATCATCAAAAAATGGCTCTATTCCGAAAAGGACATCTTCATCAGAGAACTCGTTTCCAACGCGAGCGACGCGATCACCAAACTGAGGAAAATCGCGTTGTCCGAAGAATTCGAAGGCGGCACGGATTATAGGATCGATCTGGATTTCGATCAGGAAAAAAGGATCCTCGTCATCGAAGACAACGGAATCGGAATGAGTTCCGAAGAGGTTCAGAAATACATCAATCAGATCGCGTTCTCCAGCGCGGAGGAATTCGTCAAAAAATTTCAGGGAGAAGGAGGCAAACCGGAGATCATCGGTCATTTCGGTCTCGGTTTTTATTCCTGTTTTATGGTTTCCACGCGCGTGGTGATAGAGACCAAATCCTATAAAAAGGATTCCGCCGCGGTAGTATGGGAAAGCGAATCCGGCACGGAATTCTCCATGCGATCCTCCGATAAGTCCTCCAGAGGAACCAAAATCACGCTTCACTTGGATTCCGATTCGGGGGAATATCTGGATCAGTGGAAACTCAAGGAATTGATCCGTAAATACTGCGATTTTCTGCCGGTCGCGATCAACGTCAAGGGCGAGAAGGCGAACCGCCAAACTCCGCTTTGGTCGGAAACTCCCGCCTCCGTTACCAAGGAAAAATACGACGAATTCTACAATTATCTGTTTCCGTTCTCAGGCGAACCGCTTTTTCACGTCCATCTCAACGTGGATCATCCGTTCCGTCTTCAAGGAATATTATATTTTCCTAAATTAAAACACGAATTGGACGTCAACCAATCCGGAATCAAACTCTACTGCAACCACGTGTTCGTCAGCGACGACGCGAACGAGTTGGTGCCTAAGTTTTTGACCGTTCTTAAGGGCACGATAGACATCCCGGATCTTCCGTTGAACGTCTCCCGATCGTATCTTCAAAGCGATCCTTTGGTTAAGAGGATTTCGGCGCATATCGTCAAAAAGATCGCGGATCGTCTCAATGAGGAATTCAAAAAGAACGAAGAGCAGTTCCGCGGGAATTGGGACGAGATTTCCATATTCGTAAAGTATGGAATGCTAACAGACGAAAAATTCTACGACGCCGCCAAGGATCTGATCTTCTTTAAGACCTCCTCCGGAGACATCGTTCGTCTCGAGGATTATTGGATCCGAAACAGGGATAAAAACGGCGGGAAGGTCTTTTACGCGAACGAATCCGAAACTTCTTCCGTTTATATGGACCTTTTGAAATCGCAGGGCTTGGAGGCGATCCTTGTGGATTCGCGGATCGATTCGCACTTCGTGCAGTTTTTGGAATCCAAAAATCCGGACATGAAATTTCAAAGGGCCGATTCCGAACTCGCGGACGGCGTCGTGGATCGGGAGACTTCCTCTTCGATCGTGGACGGCGACAATAAGACGGAAGCGGATCGGATTCGGGAATTTTTCGAGAAGGTTCTGAAACGGGACGGTTTGGAAATCAAGGCGGAATCCCTCAAAGCCGAAGGAGTTCCCGCGGTGGTGCTTCTTCCGGAACATCTGCGTAGGCTCAGCGAGATGAACCTCATGGGGGGGCAAAAACCCGCGGATCTCCTCAAAAATCATACCCTCGTGGTCAATACCCGTTCCGGTTTGGTGAAGAAC
>NZ_NPEF01000274.1 GCF_002811955.1 Leptospira ellisii | reverse complement strand
CTTTCCGGTTTCGTCCACAGTCCCTCCAAAGTTTTCGGTCTGATCGGATCGTTGGGCGCCGCCGCGTTCAGTTTCGGAAAACATCTGGGGGCGGCGTTTCGAACGGGTTTTGCCGCGTTGAATTCCTATCTCACCGCGCGTCGTTTCGAAACGCTGATGTTCGAATTCGCCAAAGAGGAATTGAAAAAAGGGAACGACCCCGAGGATCCGAACGTTTTCCGGGCGATCATCGCGCAGGTTCCGAAAACGGAGGCGGATCAGTTCAGAATCGATCTCGTAAAACTCGTCGAAACCCTGTCCAATCGGGAGTTGTTGGATAAGATCGTCTCCATGATGCGCGCGATCGTGCGTAAGATGGATTCCAAACCGAAGACGTACACCAAGTTGGAAGTGGAGGGGATCGGTCTCGGTTTGTCCATTTTGGAAAAAGGAAGGGAGCTGTTCGAAGGTTTATCGGAAGACGAAATGAAACGGATACTCGCGGCGGTAGATCGGATCGAAACCGATTTCTTCGAGGACGCTTTGAAGCGTAACGGAAAGATCTAACATCACGTCGAGTCCATTCTTTAGAAATTCTTAATGCAGATCCGGATCGCGTTTCCCGTTCCGAGATCGACTTTTTAGAACGAGTTTTTCCCAGGAAATATCCTTGCGCGTCCTTCGGAAACGGTTACAATATTCAACCTCGATCGGAGGAGCGTATGAAATCGAATCTTTTGGATTGGATCGTTCGCATCGTCGCGGTGCTGATTTTGATCCCCGCTTTCTATTTTAAGTTGTCCGGCGCGGATCGTTCTATCACGACCTTTTCGGCTTTGGATGCGGAACCTTTCGGGCGTTATGCGGTAGGTTTCGCGGAATTGATCGTCGTGGTTTTGCTTTTGATTCCGCAGACGAGTTGGTTGGGTGCGATGGTGGCGGGTGTGATCATGATCGGGGCTGTAGGATCTCATATTTCCGTTTTGGGTTTTGCCGGAGATACGGGGGTTTCGTTCGTTTTGGCGCTTGTGGTTTTGGTCTGCGCGATTGCGGAAATTTACGCAAGCCGGGATCGAAATCCGATTTTTACGAGAATTTTTTCGAATCGAGGTTCGGGTTGAGGAGTTCCTACGTTGCCGTTCGGATCTGTGCGGTCCGATAAATCGTCTGTGTGAGAGTTCCCGCACGCTTTGTCGGTAAAATCGATCCTTTTCGTGCGGCAGGGATCGATGCGGGGTCGGCCGCTTTTCTCCGTGAAATTCGATCCAGAAATCAAACGATCCGGACGACCGAAGCGGAGAGCCCGGTCCTGCCGTCGTGATTCGATTCGGATTTGATCAAGAGATTCGGCAGGAGCCGCCCAAACCGTCTCGAAAGGGATCGCTAAAAATTGATCGATGGAATGTCGTTTAAAATTTGCCGATGGTCGGACTCGAACCGACACAGAGTTGCCTCCGGTGGATTTTGAATCCACTGCGTCTACCAGTTTCACCACATCGGCGGTTGATTGCGGAAGAAAGTTCAGTCGTCTACTTCGATGTACTTTCCTTTTCCACGAGCTACGATTTTGCCGATTTCGTTTTCGATTTCGGCGCGATTTTCGATCACTTTCTTGTTCTTTTTTACGAACCATCCACGCAAATGGAGCGGTTGGTTCACAAAAGCAGGCTGCAAAAAACGAATCGTGAGTTCGCCAGTGGTTGTTTTGAAATTCATGGCCTCATTGATTTTCACCATGATTTCGTCTAAGATCGTAGATATAATCCCCGGGTGAATTACATCCGGTTGACCTTGAAACTTTTCCGGACAAGTGAAATCGCCGTATGCGGATTGGGTATCCTCATCAAAGGTGATTTTCAATTGAAGTCCGTCCGGATTGTCTGGACTGGATCCAAAACTTAAGTTTGCCCGAACCGAAGCTTTCATAAGTCAGGAATATACTATACATACATGGCGTCAATTACAAAAAGAAGGCGGAACGGGTTCAAGATCCTTACCCGCGTTTGTCGATTTTAAGAACAGTAACTTCTCTTTATGACCACGCTTCTCTTATTCATGTTAGGTCTTTTATCCGCCGGTGCGGGCGCTTATACTCTTTTTAGAGAAAAGCCTGCGTCGAAGGATTCCGACTCATCTTCCGCTTCCGGAAAAACGGGCGCTCCGGGAAGCGGTTCCGGCGCCGGGTCGGGAGGATTTTCAAGAGAAGACCGCGGGAAAGAAATTCCCGTTTCTCCGGGCGCTCCTCCTGTGGGAACTCCCCCGTCCCCGGGTCCAGGGGGCGGAGGCTTACCCGGGGCGGGGGCCGGTGTTCCGACCGGGGATCGAAGAGGGGAGCCGAAACTTGATTCTGCGGATGCGAAATCCCACAAAGATCAATTTCCGGGTCTTCGCAAAAAACCTAAACTAGACCTTAAGCATAAGGTCGACGATATCATTCGAACGAATTCTAAATTCGCCAATCATAGACGTCCTTTGATCAACGCGGAAGCTCTGGTCGATAAGGAAAGTTACAATGGTGCATTAGAAATTTATAAAAGAACCAAAACGAGGGTTCCGGATAACGAGATTCAGGGTAAGATCCAGGAGAATATCGACCAGATTGAAAATCATCTGGAAAGCGACGAAGAGGAAGTATATCGTCCTGAAAATTACGACGGACCTCCGATTCCTTTGGGAGATTTGGTCCGAGCGATCAAGGACATCAGTGAATCGTTAGGCGACACCATTTCGAAAGGGTTTGGGAATCCGATTTCGCTTCCCGGTTCGCCTTTGGATCCCGGCGCCATTCCCGGTCCTCCGACGTCTTCGGGAAGTTTTCCTTCCGGTCCGGTTTCGTATCACGTTTTTAGCCCAGGCCCGGCTTTGCCTCCGGGTAGTATTCCTCCGATTCCACCCGGTTCGGGTTCCGGCGGTGATGTAGGACCTGTTTCCTTTTTGCCCTCGTTTCCCGGAGGAGGGGGGGCTTCCTCAGGTGGAGGCGGAGGATCATCCGGTTCCGGGGATGTAGGATGTCCTTCTGCGGGTTCTTCGGGGGGGGGTGGTTTTGCAGATGATGATTTTTCCGGAGATGTGGGAACTCCCTCCTCTAGTGGATCCGGTGGCGGTTTTTCGAGCGGAGGAGGAACGTCAGGGACAGGCGGTGGCTCTTCCGGGGGAGGAGGTCCTGGCGGTGGCGTAGGATCTCCTTTCGGAGGAGGAATGGGCGGCGGAAGTGCGGGAACTCCCTCGTCGAGCGATTCTCGGGAATACTTGGATCCGAACGCGCTGGACCTTCCGGAAGATACGTTTTTTTCCGAGGAATGGGACAAGTTCAAAGACCTTCCTCTCGTCGATCGCAGAACCGGAGAAAGCCGCAGATCCGGAAGCGATCGTCGCGGACAGGATCCCAATCGAAAGGACCGCCGAAGGGGAGACGATCGTCGTAAAGAGGATCTTTTTAAACTTCGGGACGATTATCTCAAACAAAAGGAAGAGCAGAAAAAAAAGGAAAGAGCCGAAGCTCCTCCGGAACCGCAGCAAGCCCCGGAGCCGGCGGATTTCGATTGGCCGGAAGCCCCTCTGCGAGACGATTTGCCTCCGTTTTTGGCGCCTGTCGTTCCTAAAATCGAACTCGTTCCGATCCGTCTTCCCGATCCCGAGGACAAAACCGTCCGTCCGGAAGCGGAACTTCCGCCAGCAACCACCTCTGCGCCGTTAGGCGAATTGAAGTTGGAAACCGCGGCTCCTGCCGAAGGAGCCTCGAAGGAAACCACTCCATTAGAACTTCCTAAAATAGGACTCCCCGATCCGGTATATCAGAAGACGGACGAGGCGGTTCCGGAAATTCCCCATCTAGCTTCTCCCGCGTCCGGAGAAGAGGAGGCTCCGGAAATAGAGATGGTCGAAGGCGGTCTGGAGCCCTTCGACGAGGAAAAGGAGGAATCCGGAGGAGGTCCTAAGGAAGAGGAACCCCGTATGATCCACGGGATTCTGGAACTCAAACCTCCGGAAGTGGACGACGCTCCGTTTTTGACGTTGACGTACGATTTCGGAAAAATTCCGCACGCATTTAAACTTTCCAAGAATTATAGTATTATGGAATACTCATACTATAAATACAAACCGATGTTAGTCAAAGCCCAGGAATTCGCGCGCAGAAAAATGCTGAAAAACGCTCTCAATTATTACCGGGTCATCAAATCCCAGAACATTCCCCCGGAATTGAGAAAAATGATCAACCGCAACATCAAGGATATCACCGAGTTTATGGAGAAATATCTGATGGCGAAAGGCGGCTGATCCGTTTTTCAGATTCTTTAGTGTTTTAGTCCTTCTTGGCGGTCGCGCCGTTCTCCGGGGAACTCTCCAAAGAAAAATAACGATGGATGTTGAATCCGATCGTCCAATCCTTCTTGTCGTAATCGTAATCCGCCCCGCGCAACAGTTGCGTGTGCGCGATCGTCCGACTGTTCGTTACGAAAAACTGGAACACATGCCCTCCGGTTTCGAAATCCACTCCGAAACTCAGCGGAACCGACATGTATTCCACCGGTTTGGAAAGAAGGATATTGTTGATCACCGCGTCGATCGTTCTTCCCCGGGCTATCAGATCGTTTATCTCGGACGCGGTGAATTCGGTTCCGTTGATCTTCGTCTTTCTGTCCTCGGCCTCGTAGGATTCGCCTATATAATCCCGTTTAGGCGAAAGA
>NZ_NPEF01000273.1 GCF_002811955.1 Leptospira ellisii | reverse complement strand
GAGCGAAGGCGGAACGGGAAGGGGGAAAAGCGGAAGTGCGATGCAAAAAAAAGCGAAGCAGGCGATTCTTTTAAAATTCATCTTGAGTCTCCGATTGGATTCCAGTGGGAACCAAAGGTGAAGTATGGATCTTGGAACGCAAGCCGCAAGAAGTTTTTTAATTTTTAAACAAGGCCGCGTCCTTCCCCAGATCGCCCGAAACTTCCGCGCAGGTTCTCGCGATTTCGGAAGTTTCTATCGCTAGTTTGTGGATCAATTGGGTGGCCCCTCCGATGGAAACAGAAGCCTCTTTCACTTCCTCGATCACGGAGGATTGTTCCCGAATCACGGTCTCCAATTCTCCCGCGTTGCGGATGACCCGCTCGAAGATTCCGCTCAGCTTGCTTCTGCTTTCGGTTTGTTCCCGCAACGTTTCGAAAAACGTTTCGGTCATATCCGTGATTTCGTTCACGTCTTCGATCACCTGGGAAATCGTATGCGTTCCCTGCCGGACGATTTCGGTATTATCGTTCATCGCTTCGTTTCCCGCGGAGATCAGATTGTGGATCTCCTTGATCGTCTTAGCGGTTTGATCCGCGAGTTTGGATATTTCATCCGCGACGACCGCGAAACCGCGTCCTTGTTCTCCGGCACGAGCGGCTTCTATCGAAGCGTTTAAGGAGAGTAGATTCACTTTTTCGGCGATGTCGTTGATCACACGCAGGCGAAGAGACATCTCCCGGTAACTCTCGGAAACCTTTCGGATCGAATTCACCATTCTTCCCAAGGATTCCTCGCTTTGTCTCGTATGTTGACCCGCCTTGGTGAGGATAGCTTTGCTGTTGACGATCTCTTCCTCCAACATACGGAACTTGGTTTCGAAAGAGGAATAAAGACCCGCAAACTCCCTATGGGAAGCTGCCTGCAATTCCGCGGCGCGGGAAACAGATCCCAAATTGTTCCAGGCGTTTTCCACGGCGGCGTCTATGTGTCCTATGTTGGCGATCTGCCGGTCGGAATTATCCACGACGTCCAAGGAACTTTCCTCCATGGAGGCCATGTTCTTCCTTAAAAAATCCACCTTGGACTGCACCGATTTCTGTATGACGAGATTGGCGGAATGGAATTCCTCCCGTTCGAAATACGTCCTCCAGTGATCCAAAAATTCCCGCTCCAGAGAGACCGAATAATAGACCAATATGACGGATTCAAAAATTACGAAAATTGCATGTATGAGAACCACGTCCCAACCCGAACCAGAATTGAAGGCCGTAAGCGGGAAGCCGTTCCATTCGATCCGATTTTCCTGGCAATAATTCAGCAATCCGTGATGGACCGCGATAAAACCGGCGGGGGGAACGATCGTCTTCCAATCCTTATAGATGAGAAGGAAGGCGAGCGCGCCGAAAATATGAAAGTGCATCTCGATCCTTCCGAATTCCGATTGGATGAAAATCCCGGAAAAGATCATTAGAAAAATCGAATTTAAGACCCTGCTTAGGACGGTGCCCCGAAACGCGAAAAAGTTCAAGGTGGCGGCGACGGCGACGACCGAGGAGGAATACAACGCGAACTTCCAGGTTCCGAAACCGAGGGAGAACAAAAGGGAAGCCGGAACGTGCGCGAGCAAAAGGATCCAGATAAAACGATCGGCGGAGCGATATTCCTCCCGAAGTTTGGATTTCGCCTTTTCAAAAGTCGAACGGGGATCGAACAAAACGTCGGCTTGATACGGAATCGGATCCGTCGTTTTTTCGCGATGATCGCGATGAGCCTTGTTGTTTTCGGATTGGAACATTCAATTACCTCGAAACGTACGCGTAAAAACGGACGACAAATCCTGTTTCGTTTCGGAGAAATCCGGAATTACCGCGGCGAATTTTCCGTTCCCTTCGGTCACAAAAAGAAGATCGGAATGTAGAATTTCGTCTTCGGATCCCGAAAAAACGGAAATACGAAACGAACGCGCCAAACTCTCCGCCTCCGAACGATTTTCCGGAAAAAGCAAAAGGGGAGCTTTTTTCCAATGCGCGACGGACCTAAAAAGATTCGAATCCTCTTTACGATCCTTTTCCGGATTCAAACTGATCAGCGCGAGGTCATAAGCGGAAAGGGCGTTTCGAGACGCGTATTTTTCCAATTTCGAGATTCCGACGCTGCAGACCGATTTACAATTTCCGTAAACGAAATAGATGAGATAGGGTTTGCCAAGAAGGGAGGATTTCGTAAATAAAAAATTTCCAAAATCGTAAAGACGGAACTCGGGAATTTCACGATCCGTCAAAACTCCGGAAACGTCCAAACCGGAGGAATCCCGAATACGAAAGGGATTTGCAACGAAAACCAAGTAAAAACAAACGAAAACGGAAAGACCCGCAACGGCCTTCGACAGGAAAAAAATTATTTTCAAAACGTAACGTTAGACGTATAAAGCGGGGGATTCGGATCGAAGATTCTTTTAATCTTCCAAATTGAAGGAAATCGGAACGCGATGCGACATCTTCGTGGGACGTCCTTGGATATATCCGGGACTCCACCGCGCCATCTTTACGATCTTGATGGCGGCTTCGTCAAAACCGTATCCCGCTTTTCCCGAGGCGACTTTGGCTCCCTGCAGATTTCCCTGTTCGTCGATCTGAACGATCACGACGACCTGCTTGGATACGATCCCGGCCGATTTGGCTTGCGGCGGAAAAAAATCTCGGAGATCGAAGTCGATGATGGGAGTGGGGGTTTTATCCCCGTTGTAGGAGAAAAGATAACCGTCTTTATCGGTTCCGTTTCCGTTCAATGCGTTCGGATTGAGATCCTCGTCGATCGGATCGTCCGCGTTTTTGTTGGAACCTTCCACCCATTCCTGTTTTTCCACGGGAGCCGGCGAGGAAGTGCCGCCTATCAATTCCGGAGGAATCTCCTCCAGATCGACTTCCACGTCCTTAGCCTCCAAATCCTCGGAGGAAATTTCGTCCTCGGGGAGGTAGGTGGCCGCGAAATAAATTCCTATGGTAAGTGTGTGCAACGTAAAGGACGCGATCAGACAAAACTTGAACAGTCCGAACTTTATAATTTTCTGTTTTATTTCGGGAACGCTTACCATCGATTCTTCCTATTACGCCTAACGTTTCACGGAAAGCGCGATACGCGTAACTCCCGCTCTGCGGATCACTCCCATAGTCTCCGCGATTTTTCCGTAAGGCAGGGACGAGTCGGCGGAGAGGGTCAGACGCATGTTCGGTCTGATTTTGGAATCGCGTTCCAGCTGGGCCTTCAAACGTTCCACGGTGGTATCGGCGCCTTCTAAAAGAATCTTTCCGTCCTTGGTCAACGCGACCTGAACGGACTGGGCCACGTTCGGGTCCGCGGCTTCCACTTTCGGAAGATTGATATTGATCGATTCCTTTTTCAAAAAGTTCGCGGTCACCATAAAGATGACCAGAAGAACGAGAATCACGTCCACCATGGGAGTGATGTTGATATTACCGATTTCGTCTCCGTCGCCGGATGGAGCAGCGCCTGCCATATTCCGTTCTCCTTATCCTTATTCTAGTCCTTACGGGACAAATTCGCAAGAAACTCTCTCGAAAGAATCTCCAAATTCGCCTGAATGACTTTCAGTTTCCGGCTGAAGTAATTGTTCGCCATCACGACGGGAATCGCCACGCCCAAACCGGCCGCGGTTGCGAGTAACGCGGTGGAGATGCTTCGCATCACGAATTCGGCTCCGGTGCTTCCCAAGGTTCCCAATCCGTAGAAGGCTTTGATGACCCCGAGGACCGTTCCGAGAAGTCCGATAAACGGAGCGTTGTTTCCGAGGGTGTTCAAAATCGAAAGATGGTTTTCAAGTTCGATCCTTTCGGCGATGATCCTTCCTTCCTGCAACTCCGAAAGCCCGTCGTGACCGACTCCCGCGTTTTCGGCGGAGAATCGGGAAAACTTCGCGTAGATGTTTCCCGGATTTTCGGAAGCCAGGGATTTTACGGATTCTAAATTTCCGTTACGAATCTCCGAAGTCAACGTCGGGAGTATCGCCTCCGCGTTTTTGAGATTCTTACGAAAGATGAGAATACGTTCGGTTCCGACGGCGAGTGCGACGATACTTGCGATCAACATTACGATAAAAATAAAAGTCTCGCCGTATTCGACTAAAAACATGGTCATGATTTGGATCCCTCTTTATCTGTTTTTTTTAAAACCCTGAGTGAAGTCACTCAGTTTTCGATGCCGTTTTCTTTCGTCATTGTCCCGAGATGCTTACGCAGGTTTTCGTACAAGCGAAGGTCCCCGTGGACAAACCCGTTATCTGAGAAAGCCCGCTTTGGGAACAGGTTCCCGCGGAATTGCGATTTTCCCAATACGCTTTATTACAATCCATCAGACAAGCCTTGGCTCTATCGGTGAACTTAGAGAAGGTCGCGGAGGAAAGTAGCCCGCTGCAATAATTCTGATACGTTCCGAGCGCCGCGTTCCCGCTGAACAAGGTTACGATCTCCACTTCCGTCAACGGAGTGGGTAGATCCGGCGCCTGATCCAAACAGGTTTTTGCCGCTTCCAAGGAT
>NZ_NPEF01000272.1 GCF_002811955.1 Leptospira ellisii | reverse complement strand
TTCCCGCAAAACCCCGGTTCGGTTTAATTCGGATAGGAAGAATTCGAAATTGCGTATAAACACCGGATCACCCAACGGGAACGCCGCGCTGATATCCTCTCTCTGCACCTGCTCCAAAAGAGGTCGGAAGTTCGAGGCAACTGATTTATCTTTTTGTAATATTCCTTTAATGTAAAACGAATCGGCCACGAAACAGTTCGCCGTGCCGTTTTTCACGGCCTCCCAGGCGGAAGGGGTGTCTCCGTAGGTGAATATGCGGTTGTTCCTGAATTTTTTCAGAAGGTATTCGTGACGATTGGAAAACGATCGCACCGCAAAGGTGACCCCGCTCACGTCCTGAAGATCCAAAAGACTTCTGAAACTCTGCGTAGTGATGATGTTTCCTTCCGGCGGAGGAGGAAGGGCCGATTTGCGGATCAAAGCCGCCGGCGTGGAAACCAAATACGCGGAACTGAAACGTACCTTTTGGGAACGTTCCAAAGAGCTGGAGATTCCGGATAACGCGATGTCCACTTCCTTTTTTTTGATCGCATCGGCGAACTCGCTGAATTCCGAATAGGAAACGAAAACGTATTTCACTCCCAAAAAATCAGCGTAGGCCCTTCCCAATTCGTAATCGAAACCCGGAAAACCCTCCTTGGCATTCTCTACATAAAACGGTTCGTCCGCTTTATTCCCCGCGATTTTCAGCTCCCCTTTATCCAGAATTTCCCTCAAACGGGAGTTTCGATACAAAGGAGAAGGGACCGCTTCCGCGTCCAAAAAACCGATCTCCGTCATCGGAAAAAGCGAGATCATTCCGCATAACATAAATAAGGTGAAAATGCGAGGACGAGTATTTAAGAGATCCGCCGATCTCCGATACGATTTACGGCGCGGGAATCCGAAAGGGAAAAACGGTCCGATCGGACGGTCTCGCTTTCTATTTCGAATTGCAGACGTCATATCAATCTTCCCGAAGCGCCGGAAGATCCCTGTAAAACTCCAGACATTCCGGATTGCTGAGGGCTTCCCTGTTCGTGACCGGTTCCCCTTGTACGGTCCGTTTGACCGCGATCTCCACCTTCTTCATATTGATCGTATAAGGAACGTCGGGGACGGATAGGATTTTGGAAGGAACGTGCCGCGGAGAAACCTTGTCCCGGATCTCTTTTTTCAATTTTTGAACCAGAGTGTCGTCTAACGTTTTTCCGGACGCCATCTTCAAAAAAAGAACGATTCGAACGTCCTCTTTCCAATCCTGACCGATGATCACCGAATCCGCGATTTCCGGAAACGTTTCGATCAGACTGTAAAGATCCGCCGTTCCGATCCGCACGCCTCCGGGATTGAGGGTGGCGTCCGATCTGCCGTAAACCACCAACCCGCCGTTGTCCTTGAGTTCGGCGAAATCCCCGTGACACCAAACGTCGGGAAACGTTTCGAAATACGCGGATTCGTATTTTTTTCCTTCCGGATCCTTCCAAAAATAAAGCGGCATGGAGGGGAACGGCTGTTTGCAGACCAATTCGCCTTTTTCACCTAACACGGATTTACCGGATTCGTTCCAGATCTCCACGTCCATACCCAAACCTCTTCCCTGTATCTCGCCCGCGTTGACGGGAAGGGTCGGAACTCCGAGCGCGAAACAACCGTTGAGATCCGTTCCACCCGAAATCGAGGCAAGCTGCACGTCCTTCTTCCAAAACTCGTAAACGTAACGGAAACCGGAAGCGGTCAGGGGAGAACCGGTGGACAGGATCGTTCGAACCGAAGAAAGGTCGAATTCCCCGGGCGAAAAACCCGACTTCTCCAAAGTGAGAACGTATTTCGCACCGACTCCGAAAACGTCGATTCTTTCCTCGGCCGCGATTTTAAACAGGATCTCCGGACCTGGAAAAAACGGATTCCCGTCGAACAGAACCACGGTGGCTCCGACGGAAAGGGAACTCACGAGCCAGTTCCACATCATCCATCCGCAGGTGGTATAATAAAAGATCCTTTCCCCTTCCTTGAGATCGGAATGAAGGACGAGTTCCTTCCAATGATTGAGCCAAACGCCCGCCCCCTGGACCATACATTTCGGAAGCCCGGTCGTTCCGGAGGAATACATGATATAAACGGGATGATCCAGGCCGGCTTGATAGAACGAAAGTTCCGCGCCGGAATTCTCCGCTACGACACTTTCAAAAAAATGAATATTCCGTTTCGGGAATATATTCGGCGACTCGGTTTCGACTCCGTTCCGGACGCGGTCTACCCCTTCCTTGTAATCGGATACGATGACAGCTTCCAAAGAAGGGATCGATTCCAAAATCCGGGTCAGATTCTCCGCAAGGGAAAGTTCCTTTCCCTTAAACGAATAACGATCCGTGGTGAAAAGAATCTTGGGTTCGATCTGGCCGAACCGATCCAAAACCCCTTTGACTCCGAAGTCGGGAGAACAGGAACTCCACACGGCGCCGATCGAAGTCGTCGCCAACATAGCGATCACGGTCTCCGGAACGTTCGGCATCAAACCCGCGACCCGATCTCCAGGAACGACTCCTCTCCGTTTCAAATCCGCGGCGAGAGCCGCGACGTAACGATGCAATTCCGCATAACTGATCTCCCTTCTCGATCCGTCCTCGCCCCGATATACGAGGGCCGGGAACTCGTCCTTTCTGCGCAGAAGATTTTCCGCAAAATTCAACTTCGCCCCGGGGAAAAAACGGGACTGGGAAAACGAGACGCCTTTTTGGAACGCGGTTTCGTATTTGCGGGAATGGATCACGCCCGCGAATTCCCAAATACTTTCCCAAAACGCCCCCACGTCCCGAACGGACCAAGCCCGTAACTGTTCGTAGTCGGAGAAGTTCGTTCGTTTCGATTCTTTCAGGAAGGTTTGATAACGGTTTAAATTCGAGGCGGAAATTCGATCGGAAGAAGGCGCCCATAACTCTTGTTGCATTCGATCTCTCGGTTCTTTATTTTTCGGTCTCTATTACATTTTTTTGGAGAAGTCGGGTCAACATGAATTTTGATTGAGGAACGGCGAGCGGTTTGTAGGTTTAGGAAAAATAAATCCGAGAAACGACTTTGAATTCATTCGAACACATCCGCTTTCCCGAAATCGTTCTGATCTCCGCGGGAATTCTTTATACCCTGCACGGTTTGATTCATCAGCTGATCGTGGGCGCCGCCGTGGGATTCTTCCAATTTCCGGGGGAAAGACAATCCAGATTGATTTTGATGATGTGGATTACGACGGGAGCCTTTATGAGTTTCCTCGGTTTTCTTCCCGCGCTTCTTCTTCTGTTCTACGGTCCGATCGCACCCGTAATCGCGGTTTTGATTACGGAGGCCGTGGCGGTCGGATTTTTGACGTTGCACATCTACGTTTCCGGATACAAGACGCACACGCAACCGGTAAAGATCGGTTTCTTTTTCAGCCTCGGATTTACGATCGTTTTGACCGGTTATCTTTTACGTCTTTGTATGTAAAACTACCGACGAAAAATCCGCTTTTTTACTTTGTTGTGCGGGAACTCCCCGCATCGAAAAGCGAAATCGGATTATGCGGGCTCGAAAAACGCCAAATTCTCCGGGCCCTCGTGAATTACGATCCGGTCCACCTTTCCCCCGGCGGAATGAACGCTTTCCTTGAGATAGTGGTAAAACCAGCGCGCGATATTTTCCGATGTGGGATTGATGGTTTTAAATTCCTCCAGATCGTTGATGAGAATATGATCCAATTTTCCGACCAATTCCTTCAACCTTCGTTTCGAAGTCAAAAAATCGAAACTGATCCCGTCCTCGCCTATGTTTTTTTTACCGGAAAGATACAATTCGACTTTCCAGGAATGACCGTGGATCGGTTCGTCCGAACCGTCCGGAAAGTATTTGTAAAGGAAATGAGAGGATTCGAAACGTTCCTCGATTCGAATGTAAAATCTACCGGATTCTTCGAAAAACATAGCTCTTGACTTTCTTTCCCCAGTCTATAGATTGGAAGCAATGGCGAACCGGGAACGCAAATCGTTCGATTTGCGGGAATTCGGATCGAACAAAACATCCTCCCGCGTCTCATCGAAAAACGCAGGGTATGAATGTAGGAGATATTCAATGACGGAAGTGGTCAAGCCAAGATTTTATAAGGAAATGACGGTGGGAGAAGCGATGGCGGTTCACCCCGAAGCGGGCCTCGTATTTTCCAGCTATCATTTGGGAGGCTGTTCCCACTGCTCCATCAACGAACTCGAAACGATCGAGCAGGTTTGTATGGGATACGGAGTGGAAGTCGACGTTCTCGTGGAAAGTCTGAACAATCTTCTCGAAGACTCGGAAGAGTAGACCCGGGTAACTTCTTTCCCGGGGAAAGATTCCTTCTCCGGGAACCTTCCCCGAACCGCGGCTTTTTCTTTTTTCGGATCGAATACTACGAAAACGAAGACGTCGCACGGATCTTTAGCTCATCCGAGCCAATTAACGATTATCTAATATACGATCCTTCGCAAAATGAGATTTCCAAACCCCCGTTTGCAACTCTTTCGGATCGGAATCCTTTTTTTCCCGTTTTTAATCCATTCTCCGATCGCTGCAGTCACGATAGAAGTGTTCGTCCCTTTGTGCGACGGTGCGTTATTGGCCTGCGGAAGAGGAAAAGCGGGGGATCCCGCGTTCCTTGGAAGGAAATCTTTATTGGGGCGCCGCGTACGGCGCGGAATCCTTTTTTAAACGGAAA
>NZ_NPEF01000271.1 GCF_002811955.1 Leptospira ellisii | reverse complement strand
CGTCCCGCCAGAGGATTTTATCCGCTTCCACGGAATGGATTCTCAACTTGCCCAGATATTTCGCCCCTTCCTGAATCTGATCCGTGTCCTTGTCGTCCATTCTGATCTTTCCCAAAAAGTCGGCCTTGATCCGGATGTACGAATACGGAGAGGACGGAATACAACTCGCCTGAAAGGAATAATAGACCGCCTTGTCCCAGTAGAAATCGGAATCTTTTTTCAAAAAAACAAGGGGACAAGTCGAATCGAAAAAGATCTCCTTTCCTGGATTCAGATCGCGTTTGGACGGATGTTTGGCTATGCTCAAAAAATACCGTAACCCGAAGTTATCCTTGGGTTCCTTTACCGTAGTCGGCCGAATCGGATTCTCCCGTTCGTGTTTGGTTTTTTCCGTTCTATCGAAAACCGATTCCTTTCCCGATTCGGAAACGGAAGAAGCCGGTTTGATTTCGAGGAATACTTTTTTACCGATCGTCATCGCTTCGCCGAGAGAAACCGTTTCCAGTTTTCTTTTGGAGATTCCGGAAGCGGAACCGAGTTGGATGAAATTCTTCCAGGTTTCCCCGTCGCAATGGAAGGAAAGGTAACGGACGGTTTCGAAACGCCCCGACTCCTCGAAGTAACACGGGGAAACGTCGAAACCGGAATGTCTTCTGCGGAACGATCGTAGGGAAGTTTCGGAAGGAAGTTTTTGAAATTCCTTGAGAAAGGATTTGAATTCCTCCCGAACCGATTCGGAAGAATCGCGTCTCGTATCGCTTCCGATTTCGTCCGGATACGCGAACACGAAGACGGAAGTCAGAACACAAAGAGCCGCGACCGTTCCTAAATTTAGGGAAAGGACGGAGATTCTGCGGAGTCGGTTCCCGAATGCGGTCTTCATCTTTTAGAATATCGGATTGCGAACCCCCCGATGTTAACTTCCCGAATACAAAGAGAATTTTTTACTTATGTCCCAAATTTATCGCGTTTTTTAAAAAAAAGTACATCGGAAATCTTAGGCTGTAAATAATGGTTAAATTCTAAGAATACTCTGATTTCGATTCGTAACGGAAGGTTTGTTTGTCCAGCTGGAATTTTATCAAAACTGAATTTAACGATAAGGATTTTTTAATCGATTGCCGCTCTTCGTCCGGTTATCAGGAATCCACGTTCAAGGGATCGTATAGTTTCCCTTTTATAAAAAAAGCATTCGCTTCGGATCCGGAATCCCAGAAGAAGATGACCGGACCTTTGGAAGAAATTTTAAAATTGGTTCAAAAGGACGGATCGGCCCGAGTGATCGCATTCGACGAAGGAATGGGAATGTTCGCTTCGAGAATGGTGTATCTGCTTCGCGCCGCTGGTTTTCAGAACGCGTTTCTCTACGGAAACCGTTGGCCCGTGGAAGGAGGCGTCGTGGAAAAAGGTTCCAAAGAAATGGAGCTCGGTCCCGGCGATAAACCGAAGAAGTTGGAAGGAGTCGTGGACAAGGCCTTCCTTGAAAAAAATCTCACCCGTTTGCAGATCTTCGATACGAGAACGATCGAAGAATACGAGGGTAAACTTCCCCGATTGACCGCGCCGGAACCCGGTTCCCTTTGCGGTCGTCTTCCGGGAGCGTTTCTTTGGGATTGGAGAATTCTCTACGACGGTCAGGGAAATCTGATCGAAAAGAATCAATTCAACAAAAAATTGCGCTCTTTTCCGTTTATGCCGGAAAGAACCACGGTGATCTACGACTACAACGGCGCGCGTTCCTCCCTTTTGGCGTTGATGTTACGCGAAGTGGGTTATTTGGACGTGCATACCTACCAAGGTTCCTGGTTCGAATGGAGAAAATCCAGTCTTCCGAAACAAGCGGTTTCGGTGTACGGACAAACCGGGGCGGGCGCGGCGGCTCCTCGAATCGGCGGTTCCGATCGCAAGTCCTGATTCGGAAGAAAAATCCATTTCGTATTTAACGATCCGTAAAATTCGAAATGCGAATTCCCAAAAAATATTTCGTATTCCTGATCGCGGGCAACTCGGTACAATTTTTATTTCTCGTTTGGATCTTTATCCGATGGCCTCAAAACCCGTACGAAGGAGTTACGAAACTCGGCGAACTGGATACGGGAATCCGTTATTGTAAGGTTGCGATTTATACCGAAGATAGCTGGGAATACGCGCAAGCCGGGCTTTTGGAAATTTTGATCGACGGGCGGGTCGAGATTCCGATGTATTTTTTTACGAACGTGGATTCTTGGAAGGAAACGATCGAAGATTTTAGAATCGTAAAACATCCGAAAAAGAACATTATCGGTTTGATCCGGAAAAACGAGCCGAACGTCGTCCTTATGATGCACAACTTCGACACCAACGAACATTGGCCGAGGGCGAATTTTACCGAATCCTACGAGAGTGTTCGTGAAAGAGGTCGTTCCATGAGAAAATCTTTGGGACGCTCCTTCGTATTAATCGAACGTTCCGAGTGAACCTTCGTTCTCTCCGCCTTGCGGATTCCCTCTTTTCCCCCATTTAGAACTGGATTTTTAAAACGAAATCTTTAATCAGGTAATACCCATTTATGAGGAGAATCGAATGTTTCTCAAACGTCTCTTAACGTTTTTCATCGTTTCGAAATTATTATCCTGTTCCGGACCTTTTTCCGATTATACGAAACTTTCCCTTCCCGCGGAAAAGACCTTCTTCTTCGGCAAAAACTTTCAGGCGATCCGGGGGGAAACCGCTTTGGAAATACGCTCCGTCCGCGGAGAATTCCTGCGTCTTCCTTTGGACAAACCCTTTCTTTCGGCGGCCATCGGAAAACAATCCGTAACGTATAAATTCGCGTCCTTTCATATAAAGGATAAAATCGCGGATTTCTGCGACCGGCAGAGCGTCGATTCGATCGAGGTTTCCGGAAACGATCTGAAAATCAAGGGGATATTGGAGGGAAAGGAATGTTCCAGTTTTTACGAATTGAAATTTTCCGCGTTAGACGAAACATCGCTTTCGTTCCGATTGAGTCTGTCGAACACGCTTCTCAACCGTTCCTTCTTTAGGATCCTTTCTTCGCCGGAGGAAAACGTGTTCGGTCTCGGAGAACAGTTTTCGCATTTCAATCTGAAGGGTAAAACCCCCTTTCTACTCACGGAAGAACAGGGGATCGGAAGAGGGGATCAGCCGATCACCGCGGGAGCCGATCTTACCGCGGGGGCCGGCGGAAACGAATATTCCACATACGCTCCGATCCCGTTTTTTCTCACCTCGAATCACAGATCCGCATACTTCGAAAACACGTCGTATTCCAAATTCGATTTTTCCGAACCCGAGGAGATACGGATCGAATTTAGGGAAAACGGAATCCGGGGATTTTTTTGGAAGGATTCCTCTCCCGAAAAACTTCTGGAGAAGTTCACGCAGAAAACGGGAAGGGCGCCGGTCCTTCCGGATTGGGCGTACGGAACCTGGCTCGGAGTGCAGGGCGGTAAGGAAACCGTTCTCAAACACATAGAAACCGCGAAAAAGGAGGGAAATCCGATCACCGCCCTCTGGATCCAGGATTGGGTGGGAAGAAGAAAGACCGGTTTCGGTTCCCAGCTTTGGTGGAGGTGGATCGCGGACGAAACCTCCTATCCCGAGTTCAAAAAATTCTGCGCTTCCTTAAACGCACAAGGAATTCATGTATTAGGATATTTGAATCCTTTTTTGGCGAACGAGGGACCGCTCTACGAGGAAGCGGTGAAAAACGGATATCTCGTCAAGGACAAGAACGGCAAAAATTACGAAATTCAAACCGCGGGATTTCCCGCCTATCTTTTGGATCTCACCAATCCGGCCGCGGTCGGTTGGATCCAGGAAATCATCCGGAAAAATCTCATAGGGGCCGGACTTTCCGGTTGGATGGCGGACTTCGGGGAATGGCTTCCCCTGGACGCGGTTCTACATTCGGGAGTTTCTGCCGAAGCGTATCATAACGTATATCCGGTGGAATGGGCCCGTATCAACCGGGAGGCTATCCGCAAAGCCGGAAAGGAAGGCAAGATCGTATTTTTTACGAGGGCGGGTTACAGCCAGTCCATGAGACATTCCACGTTGTTTTGGGAAGGGGATCAGATGGTGAGCTGGGGAGAACACGACGGAATCGTATCCGCGGTGACCGGACTTCTTTCGGGCGGAATGAGCGGAATTTCCCTCAATCACAGCGATATAGGCGGTTATACGACGATCAACAATCCGCTGACGAACTATCACAGATCCAAGGAGTTGTTCCTGCGTTGGGCGGAATTGAACGTGTTCGGTACGGTCTTTCGCACGCACGAGGGAAATCGTCCCGAAAAAAACCATCAAGCCTACGGCGACGAGGAAACCATACGGGAATTCGCGAGATACGGAAAGATGCACTTCGCTTTGAAGGAAT
Organism: Leptospira ellisii; assembly: GCF_002811955.1. GTDB lineage: Bacteria > Spirochaetota > Leptospiria > Leptospirales > Leptospiraceae > Leptospira > Leptospira ellisii. Next base: position 330 of record NZ_NPEF01000271.1, on the reverse strand, counting down.
ATCTCAAAACTCTGGTAAAGGAGGCGTCCATAACCGGGCTTCCAGTCGTCCGCCCTTTGTATCTTCAGTATCCGAACGATCCTCGAACCGCGGAACTCAAACGTCAATTTCTGTTGGGCAAGGACCTTCTCGTTTTTCCGGTTCTGGAGAAAGGGGAATCTTCCGTTTCCGGGTATATTCCCGAAGGGGAATGGGAACACGTATGGAGCGGAAAAACGTACTCCGGAAAAACCGAAATCACCGTAGACGCGCCGTTAGGTTGTTCCGCCCCTTTCCCTGAATTCGATTCCGCACTTCTGTTTTTGGCGGTTCTCAATTCCGATTCCCAAA
>NZ_NPEF01000270.1 GCF_002811955.1 Leptospira ellisii | reverse complement strand
AAGAGGCATATCTAAAGGCGTCTAACGCGGAAGCGTCGGATTATTTCGGTTATAGTCTTGCGATTTCGGGGAATACGATCGCAGTCGGGGCGATGGGAGAATCCAGCAATCAAAACACAATCACCAACGGGGGCATAGCAAGCGCCGATAACACAAACGCCTCTTCCGGAGCAGTCTATGTGTATCAAAGAACCGGAACCAACTGGACGGAAGAGGCGTATATCAAAGCCGTCAACGGGGACGCAGGCGATCTATTCGGAATCAGCGTGGCTCTTTCGGGAAATACCCTCGCCGTAGGAGCCGCGCAGGAAAGTAGCAATCAAATCACGATCACCAACGGAACGACCGCAAGCGCGAATAACGCAAGGGCCTCTTCCGGAGCAGTCTATGTGTATTTAAGAACGGGCACGATCTGGGCGCAGGAAGCGTATCTCAAGGCGGGCAATGGACAGACTGGTGATCAATTCGGCACGACCGTCGCAGTGGACGGCGATACCGTCGCGGTCGGATCGGTCTATTCCAACGAGGGAGCGGTTTATGTTTATACGAGAACGGCTGCGCTCTGGAGTCAGGAAGCGATCATACAACCGGCCAACCCCGGAAGCGTTACGAATTTCGGCCTCAGTCTGTCCATTTCGGGGAACACGATCGCCGTCGGCACCTATTCCGAAGACGGGAACGAAAATCGGATCCTAAACGGTACGGTCGCTTCTTTGGATAACACGTTACCCGCTTCCGGCGCGTTATACGTCTATCAAAGAACCGGAACCGCCTGGGCTCAGGAATCTTATATAAAGGCGCCTAACGTTCAATCGGGAGATTGGTTCGGAATGGGCGTCGCCTTATCGGGTGACACGGTCGTAGCCGGCGCTCCGCAGGAAGACGGGGGACAAACTACGGTTACGGTGGGAGAAATTCGCAGCTGGAACGAACTCAAACCGAATTCCGGCGCCGTTTACGTATTCAGCCGATAAAGACAAGACGGCGAACGGACAAAATCCAGCCCCGACGACGCGACGATCCGCACTGCTGACGTCCGAGTCCGATCCGAAAATTCGGCTGACCGAAAATAGGGACAAACGAATTCGAACACAAGAATATTCTGAAATACTTAATTACACGAATGAGGAACGGAGATTCCGTATTTAAAACCGAGATAACATTCCGCTTTAATCCGGTCCGCCGCGCTTAATCCCTGGTCGTAAACGAGAATTTCGCCGATTTTACCGTCGAACCCCGCTCCGCCGAAATAAACCCCTATATAACCGATGCTGTTTCCGACAATCGGATAAACGTTCGAAGTCGTCTTATTCAAGGTTCCGTTTATATACAAAGAAGTGGAAGAGGCAGAAAATTGAGCCGTCATAACATGAGCGTTCGTCGTCGTATAAGCGTTGCTTTGAAAGTCGCCACCTCCGTTGTTGACGAGCAACTTCCCTCCCTGAAACTTCAGAATCAGATCGTTTCCTCCGCCGGTCAGTTCTATCATTCCCTGACTACTCGAATCCGCCGTAGTTTGCTCCACCACGGATAAAATCGTGTAGGAACTCCCCGAAATCGGAATCCCCGGTCCTTGAAAAAAACGGGAGGCGGATTGACTCGTCGTGATAAATGCCTGTTGATTTCGATAATTGGGAACCCATATCGGCTCCTGACTCGCATAAACGTTCGAATACGCCAAAGAGCCGATACGATCCGTCCAATTCGTCACAAGATTGGAAGCGTCCTTCGTGACCCCGAAATCCGCTCCGAGCCAAAAAATCAGACTGGAAACGTCAGAAGGAAGGTAATACGTGGTCGCCTGCACGACGGAGGAATAAGACTTCGAACCGTCCGGAAGAATTTTCTCCAAAAGATAAAAACGCGTTTCTCCGCCGTTCAAAGCGGAATGCACGAAAGAGGACGCGGTCGTTCCGCCGGAAGTGATATCCGGAGAAGTTGCGTTTACGTCGGAACTCGTCGATGAATAGATTTTAAAGCTGGATCCGTCCGATACGGCCGACCAACTCAAACTAACCGAATGAATTCCGCCCGTAGCCTGTAAACTTGGACCGGCCCCGTTCTGACCTCCGCTTCCGATTCCGGAAACGGTGTTCGGAACAACGATCTGAAGCATAAAACCGAGCGGATTGCTGGAATCCAAGCTGATCTTGTCCGCGTGCATACACGAAACGAAAAAAGAAAGGGATAAAATAAGAGAACCGAGGCGAGTAAAAATCGGACGATTTGTTATTGAAAAGCGGTTCAGCGTAAGATGAAAACAAACCATAGAATCCCGATCCAATTCGATCCTTTAGACCGATTTTGAAATTTGAACGATTTCCTGAAAACAATAAATCGCCGGTTTTTTTCCGGGTGACTGTGCAAATTCCCGAAAACAATCGGCTATAACATACCGTTTCTATAAAAAACGGGCAGTTCCTACGTTCTTAAATTACAAAAAAACCCGACAACCGAAACGGCCGCCGGGTTTTACGATCAAACTTTCGAAAATCGAAACGATTTCGATCGATCTTATTTTTTCTTTTTGGATTCCTTCTTAGGAGCCGCTTCTTTTTTAGCGGGGGCCGCAGGAGCGGAACCGGATTTTCTTGCGGCTCTTTTCTCTTCTCTAACCTTTGCTTGTCCTTCGCGTTTTTCCTCTCTTTCTTTCAAGAGAGTAGCTCTTTCTTTTCTGGAAGTGAGTTCCAAAATTCCGACTTCGGAATTATCGGAAGCTCTGTTTACGAGTTTCAATACGCGGGTGTAACCGCCGTTTTTGCTCTCGAAACGTTTTGCGATATCTTCGAAAAGTTTTACGACTACTTCGCGGTCCTTGATCCGTTTCATCACTTCGCGTTTGTTATGAAGTACGGTTTCCGGTTTCAGATCCGCCGCGAGATTTTTTTTCGCTCTCGTGATCAGCTTTTCCGCGTGAGAACGAATCACTTTCAATTTTGCCTGAGTGGATTCGATTCTCTCGTATTTAAAAAGAGAGGTGATCATATTATTGATCAACGCGTCTCTGTGACCTTTGTTGCGGTTTAAATGTTTTACTTTATTTCTTTTGTTCATTTTAGAAATCCCTCATTCCGAAAGAGAGACCCAGAGTGGAAAGTTTCGCCTTCAACTCTTGGAGACACTGATCGCTGTAGTGTTTGGACTTCGACATTTCCTCTTCCGATCTTTTTACGAGATCTCCGATGAAATCGATTTCCAGACTTCTCAGCACATTGAGAGAACGAACGGAAAGTTCCAATTCCTCCACGTGTTTCGACAGGGAAGCTTTGAGTTTTTCATCCGCTTCATCCAGTTCGTCGTCTTCTTCTTCCAGTTCTTCTTCGAAATTGATAAATACTGTAAGATGCTCTTTTAAGATTTTAGCCGCTTGAGCTACGGCGTCGTCCGGCGATACGGAACCGTCGGTCCATACTTCCAGAGTCAGTTTTTCGTAATCCGATCTTTGAGCGACGCGGGTTTCGGATACTTCGAAAACCACTTTTTGAACCGGAGAAAAGATGGAATCCACGGGAATGGTTCCGAGAACTTCTATGTCCTTTTTCTTTTCTTCTGCGGGAACGTATCCTCTTCCTCTTTGAATTTCCAAATCCATAATCAGATTTGCGTCTTCGTTGAGGGTTGCGATATGAAGATCCGGATTCATGATCTCGATGGAAGAATCCACAGCGAGATCACCCGCCCTAAAATATCCCGCACCTTTCAGTTCGAGATGAACGATTTTGCTTTGATCCTTTTCTTCGGGCTCGTATTTGATACGAACCTGTTTCAGGTTCAGAATGATTCTCGTCACGTCTTCCGCAACGCCTTCGATAAAGGAAAACTCGTGGTTTACCCCTTCGATACGAATTGCGGAAATCGCGGCCCCTTCGATCGAGGACATCAAAGTCCTTCTCAGGGAGTTTCCGATAGTTGTCGCAAAACCCCTTTCAAATGGCTCTGCAACGAACTTCCCGTAATTGGGAGTGTTCGCTTCCGTGTTGAATTCAATCTTCTTAGGACGTTTAAATCCTTTGAGTAAGCTTTTGAGAGACAATTTGAGACCCTTCTATCAGATTTTATTTCGAGTAAAGCTCAACGATTACCTGTTCTTTAACCGGTAGATCGATATGATGACGTTCAGGCAATGCCGTAACGTCCCCGCCGAAATTGGTGTAATCCGCCGACAACCAAGAGGGAACTCCCTGCAAGGACTGGGACAATCTGATATTGTCCGCAATGAATGCGGAAGTTCTGAACTTCTCGCGGATTTCCACTTTGTCCCCTACGTTCAGTCTGTAGGAAGGGATATCCACTCTTTCGCCGTTCACAAGAACGTGTCTGTGAGCGATGAAGTTTCTCGCTTGGCGACGTGTTACCGCAAATCCGAGACGATAGATCACGTTATCCAATCTTCTTTCCAAAAGTTGAAGAAGAATTTCACCGGTTACCCCGTGAATGTGAGTCGCCTCTTCGTAATATCTACGGAATTGTTTTTCCAAAAGTCCGTAGGCTCTTTTGAGTTTTTGTTTTTCACGGAGCTGCGCGCCGTACTCGGACACTTTTCCTTTCCGCTTTGTGGGCATCCCGGGGGGCCCTTTGCGGTGGAATTTATCTTTATTAAAAGTATAACTCGACTTAAGGAAGAGATCAACTCCCTCCCTTCTCATGATCTTTACAACAGGACCTCTATATCTTGCCATGGAAAACTACCTTAGACCCTTCTTCTCTTACGAGGACGACAAC
>NZ_NPEF01000027.1:9346-25513 GCF_002811955.1 Leptospira ellisii | reverse complement strand
GGCGTATCGTAATACGAAACTTCGCGGACGGGAAAGGCAGATTGTCCATGAAACAGGATCGACACGCGCTGATCCTGCGGAGATACTTCGGAGATTCGGATCCGGACGCGAGGAAAGAGGGCAAAGGGTTCTTTTTGACCGGCGGATTCCAATACACTTTCATGAAATACGTCCTTTACGACGTGTTCCAATTTTTCGATTCCAACCCGGTCTTTTTAAGCCGGATCGGCCTGGGATTGAGCCTTTCTTATTCCACGTATGAATTCCCCCTCGGACTCGGTTATCGATATTCCGACGGAACGTGGGTTTTCGAAACCTCTCTCTCCGGCATTTTTTGGAACGGGCATTTCCGCGATTTTCACTATCAGAGGGCGCTCAATTTTATCGGAGACGTATCCGGATTCGGAATCGACTTTAACGTAGGAGCCGGGCGGATTTTCGGAAATTATCTCCTGTATTTCAAACTCAACGAACACCGGCTTTTCGGCGAAGGCCACTTCGTAACCAAAGGCGGATTGAGTACGAGCGACATCCTGTCCCAACACCTAGGACAGTATAAGAATTATATGAACATGAAGGAATGGAATCTGGAAATGTCCGTGACCGGATACCTATACTGAACCTTCCCGGCGGTTTAAAAATATGAAAAACAGGATTTTGCTGATCAACTTAGGCGGGCCGAGAAACGTTTCGGAAATCGAAAAATTTCTGATCGATCTTTTCGAAGATCCTTACGTGTTCGACCTCCCATTGCCGGAATTTTTAAGGATCAGATTGGCCCGGTGGATCGCCAAAAAAAGGGCTCCGAAGGTGGCCGCGACGTACGACTCCATGGGCTTCGGAGGAGGCTCGCCGCTCGTCGCCGAAACCGAAAAACAAGCCGAAGCGATCGCGGAGGTGTTGCGGAAAAAAACCGGGGAAGTTTGGGAAGCCTCGATCGCGATGACGTGCGGATATCCCGACATACGGGAACTCGAAATCGAATCCCTAAAACCGAGGGCGAAGAACGTCATTCTTCCGTTGTATCCCCATTTTTCCAGATCAACGGTGTTGAGTACGGCGAAGTTGATTCAGAAAAAACTGAACTATTGTCCCGCGGCTTTACCCGGTTGGGTGAAGCCGTTTCACGATTCGACGCCGTATCTCGAAGCCGTCGGAGATCTTATTCTCGATTTTTTCCTCGGCAGGTTGAACCCGGGGGACTTCCTTCATTCCGGATCTTTCGGAAAAATTCCCGAATGGGAAAATCTGGATCTCGTTTTCAGCGCCCATGGAATTCCCCTCAGACTGATAAAAAAAGGCGATGTATATCGGCAGGAGATCGAAACCAACGCTCGAAATCTTACGGATATTCTCCGCAGGAAAGGATTCAAAGGTAATTGTCACGTTTCGTTTCAGAGTAGGGTAGGGCCTTCCAAATGGACCGAACCGAACACGATCACCATGCTCCGCTCCCTCGGACAAAAGGGCGTCAAACGTATCGCCGTTTATCCGATCAGTTTCGTCGGAGATCATCTCGAAACCCTCGAAGAGATCGGAGAACAATTAAAGGAAATCGCGCATCAAAGCGGGATTACGGAATATCATAGGATACCGGCTCCGGGGATTTATCCTAAATTTATAGACGCGATGGCGACGTTGGCGCTGGATTCCCTGCGGGAGGGAAAAGGCGGATGTATCTGTAAAAAACGGGGCGGTCACGTTCCGGAACGCGGGGAGTGCGCAACGGAAATATAACCGCGAATCCTACCGATCGAACGCCCGCCGCCCCCAGGCGCGCTCCAGGATGGAACTCAGTCCGATCCCGTAGCGGAAGTTCCCTTCCACGAAAACGCCTTCCGGCAGACTTCGATCCAATTCGCGGTTGAATTCCAATAGGGCGGCGTCGTACGCAGGCAGCGCCGATTTCCAAACGGTAACATAATGATTGAGAGGATCGTCTCCGCCGGGAACGATCCTTTTTCGATCCTCTTCCAGAAACGATATGATCTCGGATTCCTTCGATTTCGCAATCTCTTCGTCCAAAGCGCCGCCGAAAATGTACGTTTCCGAATTGTTTCCGTCCGCCGCCCTTCCGTCGAAAATCTGGGAATTCAACAATACTCCGCGGGCGCGGAATCCGGAACCCGGAGGAAATAGGATTCCGAATCCGTTCTTATTTCCTAGAAGCGGTTTTTTTCCGAAACGGGTCGCCGTAACCACCGAAAGGGAACGACAAACCCTAACGTAACGTTTGAAATTCGGATCGAACGAGGACAAAATCCTCAACGAAGATTCCAGACCCGCGGCGATCGTGATTTTAGACTTAGGATATTTTTTCCGCAATGCGGCCAGGGAAGGGGCCGTTTCCGAATAAAAAATCTCCGAACCGAGGGACGACTTCACCTTCGTCTCCATCGCGTTCAACAACTCGCCCAATCCTCCGCGAAAACTTACGGTGCCCCTTCTGGACTTAGGCACTCGGGGAAGATTTTTTTTCGCGGCGATCGTCGCGCGGATGTTCTTCCAAAGCGGCGCGTCGAGGGTAAGAAATTTTTCCAGTACGAGTTTCGCGGACATCGTCCTCAAATCGCCCGCATATATCCCCGACAAACCGGGTTCGAGTATGTTTTTCACAGCCTCTTCGCCGAGTACACGTTTACCCCACTGGAATACGGATTCGTCCCCGCGAACTCCGGAAGGGATCGCGGCGATTCCGTATAAAACGCGTAAGGCGCCGAAAAACGAAATAGGGATCCGTTTCGGACCTCCGTCGATCCATATGTATCTTTTTTTGGAATCTTTTCTAGAGGGAAGAAGTTCGAGATTCAACTCGGAGGCCAGAGCCTCCAGACGATAGGAATTGAGTATTCCGTTCGCCGCCGTTTCCACAAGTCCGAAAGGAGTGCGAACGGATTGTATCAAACCTCCGATACGATTTCGTTTTTCGTAGACGTGGACCGTTTCACCCTTAAGTATCGAAAGGGTCGCGTATAAAAGGCCGGTAAAACCAGCGCCTATGACGATATGATCCGGTTGTTTCGAGGGCACGATCCTATTTTTCTGCGGAATGGAAAGATTGTAAATCTACAATCTACGGTTTTACCTTTCTTTTCGAAGCGAAGAACACCGCCGAAGTAGGGAAGGGTTACGGTTAAAAATTGAATTTATATCCGAGAGTATACTTGGATTCGAACGAAGAGGACGAATAAGCCCCCGTGTTTCCGGAGTTCGCCATGGGATTGTAGTCCAGAAGCAACCCCTTGCTCGCGCCGTCCGAAATCCCGACCGCGGAGGCCACTTTACCGCCGAAAATAAAGGCGTCCGCGAGGTTGATCAGATAAATTCCCGCCAAAACCCCGATGCTCGTCTGCAGATTTTTATACGCCTTATCGACGGCTTCCCGTTTATCCTGAAAAGGACTTAGCTGCTCGTTATAAATATAAAGCGACAACGGATCCGAAATCACCGGCGCTAAATGAGGATTCTGAATTCCGAGAGCGTTTAATAGGATCGCGTCGTGAGAATAGGGATTTCCGTAACTTTCGTATTCCTTTCTCGCCACGAGAAATTTACGATTGTTTTCGTACACCGCATAACCGGCGGCTAAAAATAAGGTAGGATAAATCACCGCGGCGAATTTCCTTCCGCTCGCCCATTGCCCCCAACCCGGAAGCGCGGCGGATCTCGCGAGAGCGCCCAATCTGGAAACCTCCGATTTGGGAGGAGGGTTCGGGGTGGGAGCCGGTTTATTCCGTTCCGAGTCCTCTCTTTCCCTTCTGAGACGTTCTTGTTCGTCGTTCTGCTTTTTGAGTTCGGCGTCCCTTTGTTTGGCGAGTTTCTCGTCTTCGAGACGTTTGATTTCCGCGTTTCGGATCCTTTCTTCCTCTTCCTCGTCGATATCCTTGTAGATTACCTTAAGAATCTCACGTTTGGCGACGACCCTTCTTCCTTCCTTGGTTTGAATCGTGATCGTCTTTTGATTTTGTGTGACTACCTTCCCCCGGAAAGAACCACCTTCGTGCAAAAGGACAGTTTCGGCGGAAAGGGATGCGCAAAAGAATAAACTAAGATACAAAAACGGTTTTTTCAACGACGGCATCAAAACAAGGACCTTCCTTAGCTAAAACAAACGGATTCCGTTTAAATTTCACGAAATCCTTCCTTATATATCAATAAATTATTGGACGACTTTTTGACCCGAAAACGAGCGGATAAGGTCCTAGATGGATTTCGAAAAAACCCTGGATTCGGGACTTTTCCGTCTCAATCGAAGGTCCAAGCCGGTGCAGGCGTTTCTCAAAAACGGCCACCCCGTTTCGGTCAAAGAAAGGAGGTTTCCCTCCCATCTGATTAGAGTATCGACCTCCATCGAGCTCAAATACAGTCTCACGTCCTCTAAAATTTCGTCCGGAACGCGAACCTTCCCCGTCGTGGACAACTCCAAAATCAACGCCCTCTGTATCAGATCCTCGTCGTTCAATTTATGTCCCCTGAACGTCGCGAATCGATTTTCGGAAATCTGTCTTTGGTATTTTTTAACGATCTTTTCGTTCTGATGAAAACAATCCCAACTGTCCGAAATCGCCGAGACGCCAAGACCGAGAAGCATGTCCGTCGTTTTGGTGGTGTATCCCATAAAGTTTCTGTGCAGCGTTCCGCTTTTCGCCGCTTCGGAAAGAGAATCGGACGGCAGAGCGAAATGGTCCATTCCGATCTCGACGTAACCCGCTTCCAAGAACATCCTTCTGGAAATTTCGTATAACTCGCGTTTAACGGCGCCGGAAGGAAGATCCTCTTCGGTGAAAAGTCTCTGCGCCGCCTTGATCCAGGGAACGTGCGCGTAACTGTAAAACGCGATCCGATCCGGGCGAAGTTTCAGCGTTTTCTCCACGGTGCGTTTCATTCCGTCGATCGTCTGCTTGGGAAGTCCGTAAATGAGGTCGAAATTCACGGAATCGTAACCGAGACTTCTGGAAACGTCCGTAATCCGCTCCGTCATCTCGTACGGTTGTGTACGGTTGATCAATCTCTGGACTTCGGGATCGAAATCCTGAACTCCCAGACTGATTCTCCTAAATCCGAAGTCCCGCAGAATTCCCAACTGCGTATCCCGCGTCCTCCGCGGATCCACTTCGAGGGAGAATTCCGGCCTGGAAGATACATTCAAATTCCTTAAAATAGATTCCATCAGGAATTTCAGATGCGACTCGGAAAGATACGTGGGGGTGCCTCCGCCCAAGTGAAGTTCCCTCAATTCCCTCCGCGACAAATCGGGAACCTCCGTTCTGTAATTTTCGAATTCGGCGAGAAGGGCTTCGAGATACGGCTCCTCGACGGAATGGTTTTTCGTGATCGAAGTGTTGCATCCGCAGAAGGAACAGAGAGATTCACAAAACGGAATATGAAGATATAAGGATAGGGAGGAATTTTCTCCGCTCAATCGTCCGCGGATCTTATCGAGCCACTGGTTTGTGTTCGGATTTTCGGACCAATACGGCACGGTCGGATAACTCGTGTAACGCGGGGCGGGGATGTCGTATTTCGCGATCAACTCGGTTGCGGTTTTCATCGGAACGTCTCCCTTACCGTTTCTACGAACGTTTTTACGTTGGCCTCGGGCGTTTTTGGCATCACGCCGTGACCGAGTCCGCAGACCCAACCGACTCGTTCCTCAGGAGGGAGTTCCGAGAAAGGAGCGAGAAAACGCATTAAGGTTTTCTTAAATTCATCCTTCTCCATAAACAGCAAAGCCTGATCGAAATTGCCCTGTATCATCCGTTTTTCGACTTTCATAACTTCCCTCAAATCCCATCTGTGATCGAAACCGAATCCCGCGAGTTCCGAAACGCCGCGTAGAGTTTCGAAATGAGGCGAAGCGGTGCCTCTTCCGTAATACCCGATCCTTCCGGGGAACGTCTTCGCCAAAGTTTCGATTCCCGGCAGAACGATCTCCCGGAAAAGGTCCGGAGAAAGATCGCCTCCGGCCGTGTCAAAAACCAGAATCACGTCCGCTCCGCCTTCCAATTGAAGCCGTATATTTCCCTTTAAGAATTGGACTATCGTTTCCAGAAATTTTTCCCTGACTTTCGTCAAAGTTTTCGGAAGGGAAAGATTCCCTTCGTGTTTTCCGGATACCGCGTACGTAAACAAGGTCCATGGACCGCCCACGAATCCGATGAGGGATTTTTCCTTCGGAATCCGCTCGCGGGTAAACTGCATCGCCCGTTTTTGAAACTCCATAAAGGAAATCGAATCCTCCGCGGGCCTCAACCGTCGCAACGCCGCTTCGTCGGAGATCGCAAACCCCAATCTCGGACCGGAGTCCGTATATTCCAATCCCATGCCCAACGCTTCCAAAGGAAAAAGAATATCGGAGAAAAGGATCGCCGCGTCGAAATCGAATTCGTCCACGGGGCCGAGGGCGACTTCCGCCGCCAACTCGGGGATTTTACACAAGTCTTCGAAGGAATGTTTTTGACGAAGTGCCTGATAGTGTTTGTGATAACGACCAGCTTGACGCATCATCCAAACGGGCGGAATTTTCTGCGCGATTCCGCGTAACGCGTTATCGTATCTACGGTTCGACATCCTGTATTTCTCCGGTCCATTGATAACCGACTCCGCGCACGGATCGGATCACGTTGTCTCCCTCTTCACCGAACGCCTGCCTGAGTCTTACGATAGAATTGTCTATCGTTCTGTTCGTGGGGAAACTTTCCTCTCCCCAAAGTTTGTCCAAAATTTCGGCCCTGCTCACGGTACGCGCCCGTTCCGTGACGAGGAAGTGGAGTAGGGCGCAATCCCTTCTCGAAAGCGGAAATTCCTCCGCACCCCGTTTGATCTGAAAACCCTGAAAATCGAGGACGTAATCCTTGTATCGGAGTTTCGATTCCTCAAGAGTGTGTTTGTGGGACTCTAACACGTGTTTGACGCGCAGTAGAAGTTCCTTAAGATGGAACGGTTTCGGTATGAATTCCTCCGCGCCGAGCTCGAATCCGCGCAGTCGTTCCGGCGCTCCGGCCTGAGCAGTCAAAAAAAGAAACGGGGGGCAATCCCGATTGGTTTTGAGTTCCTCCGCAAGGGTAAAACCGTCCCCGTCCGGCAGACGTACGTCCAAAAGGATCAGATGCGGCTTTTCCTCTTTGACCAATTTTTTTGCGGCGACCGCGGAAACGGTCCAAAAGACGTCGTAACCTTCCTTCTGAAGCCGCTCTTGAAGCGTTTCTCCGAGCGAACGGTCGTCTTCGACTAACAAGAGTTTGGCTTTCATACGGGCGCCTCCGGAAGTTCCAGATCCACGCGGAATCCGGACGCCGAGGGCGCGATCTCCATTCTTCCCTTCATCTTTTTCATCAATTTTTTTATGATATAAAGACCTATGCCCGTTCCGCTCGTGCTTCCGTGTCTGTAGAAGGGAATCCCCAAATTCCGCCGTTTGCCTGCGAACCCGGATCCGTTATCCGAAACAGCGATCGAAACAAGCCCGTTTTTTCTTGAGGAGGAGATTTCGAGCCGCGTCGCGTTTCCGTGTTTAAGCGAGTTTTCGGCGAGATTTTTAAAGACGCTTTCCAACGCCTTCCGATCCGCGAGGACCGACACGTTTCCGATCGAGGAAAGATCGACCTCGAGTTCTGGAAAATCCTCCACGATCGAGGAAAGTACGTTTTTCAGATTCGTCCTTTCTATGTAGAGGATTTCGGAACGGGTCAGACTGGCGAGATACATCGCGCGGTTCATCTGCGATTCGATTCTGACGGAATCCATCAACAACCTATGGATAAGTTTGTTTTCCCTAGGATCGGGACGCTCCTCCTGCAGGCTCTCCGCCTGAAGACGAAGACTGGCCAGAGGGGTTTTCATTTCGTGCGTCACCGTCGAAAAAAAATCGTGGATCATCTTATTACGTTTCGATTCCTGATACGAAAGCCAGATAAGGGTGCTTCCTCCGAGGACGAGCATCGCGAGAAAAAAATGTCCCTCCATTTTGATCATACGACTTTGTCTTTCCAACGTCTGCCGACTTTCCGAAAGATCGTTGGACTCCAGTTTTGCGCTCAGACCGGCGACCGTGCTCGTCAACTTCAAGCCGAGAAGAAACCACCAAACGCCCAACGAAAACGTCACGAGGAGCCACACGACCGCGAAAAGAATCCTCGTATTTTTCCAGAGCGAGGACATTAAACCGACTTCAACGCCTTTTCCGCGATCGACAACGTCCGGGCGATCGTATCGTCCGTATGCGCCCACGACAGGAACCCCACTTCGTATCCGGAAGGCGCGAGATAAATCCCGTTATTTAGAAAAACATGAAATACTTTAGCGAACGCCTCTTTGTGCCCTTCGGGAATCGTTTCGATTCTCCGTACGGGAGATGAGGTTTGCGCTCGCAGCCAAAACAGGGAGGAATGCGTGACCGCTTCCCACGGACGATCCGACTTCGTATTCAAAAGCGTCGCAAGACCTTCGGCGAGGGTTTTGGTCCGCTTTTCCAGTACTTCGTACACCGATTCCCGTTTCGCCTTTCGCAACGTGGCGAGACCGGCGCGCATTCCGAAGGGACTTCCGCTCAGGGTTCCCGCCTGATATACCGGACCGGAAGGTGCGACGAGATCCAAAAGATCCTTCTTCCCCGCGTAACAACCCACGGGAAATCCTCCGCCGATGATTTTCCCGTACGTCACCAGATCGGGTTCGACGCCGAGAAGTCCGGACATTCCGCGGAGCCCGGTTCTGAAACCGGAGATCACCTCGTCAAAGACAACTAACGTTCCGTTTTTTTTCGCGAGCTCCGCGATTTTAAGAAGGAATTCGTTTCGTTGTATCAAAAGACCGTAATTCGCGGGAAGAGGTTCGATGATGACCGCGGCGACGTTTTTTCCTTCCGCCGCGAACAGACGTTCCAACGCCTCGTCGTCGTCCAAAGGAAGCACCAACGTGTTTGCGATCGAATGCGCAGAAATTCCGGCGCTATCCGAAGAGGATTCCCCGGCCAAACCGGAACCCGCCTTTACAAGAAGAGCGTCCGAATGTCCGTGATAACATCCGTCGAATTTCAGGATCTTCTCCCTACCCGTCGCGGCCCGAGCCACACGAAGGGCGCTCATCACTGCTTCGGTTCCGGAATTTACGAAACGCACCTTTTCCGCCCACGGGATTTCATTCGTGATCCATTCCGCGAGCTCGAGGGAATACGGCTCCGCGGCGCCGAAACTCCAGGCGATCCCCGCCGTTTCGCGGACGACTTCCTCTACCTCCGGATCCCTGTGACCCAAAATCAGCGGACCGAAACTCAGACAATAGTCTATGTATTTTCTGCCTTCGATGTCGGTTAACGTTGCGCCTTCCGCCGAAGCGAAAAAAACGGGCGTGCCTCCCACGGAACGGAAGGATCGTACGGGGGAATGGACTCCCCCCGGAGCGACCCGCTTAGATCTTTCGAACAATTCCTCCGAGGTTTTCCCCTTCCAAAAATGCGAATCTGCGTTAGGCGAAACCGGAATCCGATTCATACCGCTCATACCAACAACTCCTTTCCTCTTCGGGCCGCATACGTGATCAGATACGAGGCGCCGGCCCTCGAAAAAATTCTCCAGGTTTCCGTAAGCGCCGCGTCGAAATCGCAGAATCCGTTCTGGGCCAGATAATGGATCGACGCGTATTCCCCGCTGACCTGATATGCTCCCGTAGGAAGCCCCGTCGCCTCCCGAATGGGACGGATCAGATCGATGGAAGTCATCCCCGGTTTCACCATCAGAAAATCCGCCCCTTCCTCCTTATCCCGGACGGAGGAGGCGAGGGAATCCTCACGATTCCTTACGTCGATCTGATACGAAGAGCGGTCCCCGTGGCCGGGGGTCGAATCCGCGGCCGCACGAAAAGGTCCGTAGAAATTACTCTTAAACTTAGTAGAATAACTTAATATTGGAATATTCGAAAATCCGTTTTGATCGAGAATTTCGCGGTGGTTTTTGACACGACCGTCCATCATATCGCTCGGCGCGATCCCGTCCGCCCCCGCCCGTGCGTACGTCAAAGCGATCTCCGAAAGATGCGAGACCGAAGCGGGGTTGTCGATGTTTCCGTCCCCGCGCAACAGACCGCAATGACCGTGCGTCGTCAGGGAGCACATACAGGTATCGATCCATAAAAACGCGTCCGGAAATTCCCTTTTTAACGCGCCGATGGAACGTTCGTAAAACGGCTTCGGAATCGCCGTGTTCGATTTCGTTTCCGGCACCAAAAAAAGGATGAATTGACTCACGCCCGCTTTTACGTCGGATTCCGCTTGACGGAGAACGGAAATTTCCGTATCGCGGAAAACTCCGGGCAGGGAATCCATCCGCTCCCTTTCCTTCAATCCTTCGACGATGAACAAAGGCTGTATGAGCTTTTTTGAATTTAGACTTTCCGAAGACGCGAGATCCCTAAGCCGGGAATTCAGTCGGATTCTTCTCTGTTTGGTTTCCAAGTTTCGTTCCTTCGAATTCTTTCAGTCCCAGACTTTGCAACCAGGACTCGTAGTGTATAAAGACGGACAAACGCGCGGATTCTCCCAGAACTTTTCGGATATGGGAGAACGTGATTCCAGGACCGCACGCGTGATTTCGATCTCGAATCTGCGGATACAGGGATAAGGCGCGGTCGAACTGGGACGCGCTCATCCAAAAAAAATGGGTTTTCGCGGAAAGATCCGGATGTTCTTCCAAAGGTCGGACTTGATACGTGAGAACCCTCTCCAACCCCGAGGCGATTTCCGTGGAACCTACGTGGGTACATTTTACGAAATGTACCGGTTTGCCGAAGAGCTTATCCTGCGGCAGTTCGTCTTCTCCGAGCGCATCCAGGGAGCCGCTGACCCAAACGTCCCGCTCCGCCAATTGAAACCAGGTTTTCAAACCGGAAGTCCACACCAGACCTTCGTGTTTTAAGGACGGATCCAGCTGCGGGAATGCGTTTCCACGGGTGACGAGCCAATCCAGTCGGGCCAAATTTTCGGACGATAGAATGCGATCCTCTTGACCGTCGACCGCGAGAACGTAACCGTTTTCGGAATCGAGGGGAACTCGTTTCTGTTTCACGGCTTCGCCGGGAACGGGATAACAATCGGAGAGGGCCCGCGCCGCAGGCGCGGGCGTTTCCGAAAATTGCCTCTCAAGATCCAGGACTTCCCCCGAATCGGAGATCCCGCGGCGGTATAAAACCCTGCCGTAAGGACGTTCCAGAACGGAAACTCCGATCTTTTGATGACATCCACCGCCGTAACTCCGTAGAATTCCGCGTTCTTCCTCGACGGCCGCGACCGATTTTGAATCGTTAAAGGATTTCAGAATATTCAAAGACCATAAATCATCCGAACGGACCTCCGCGGCGATCGCCCCCTGGGCCGGGGCGGACGGGTTGAGGGAGAGCGGCAGGATTTGGAACGAGGACGTATCCAGAGCTTCATTCAAGAAATTTCGTATTTCTTGATATTCTAATAAACTGGCTTCGGGAAAATCCTCGGACAAAAGCCTGTCAAGGGCCGCCTTGGCGAGAACGAGCCCGTCCGAATCCGACTCCATCCACTTGCGGATTCTCGTTTGGATATTTCCCCGCACGGGGGTAAAAATCAGGGCCGACGTTTTATATCGGGAGGGAAGAAGTTTAGGAAGGAATTTCCCCAGGTTGTATTCGCGGCGCGGAGAGGAAGTCTGGATTTTCAATTCCGTCGGAGAGAAAAGATCCAAAGAGGATTTTTTCCAAAGTAGAACGTCCCTCTGATCCGCACGATTCAAAACGCCCAGGATCGTCGTTCCGGGATGTCCGTCCAAATCCAAGTCCTTCCAGGAATGGACGACCACGTCCACCCTTCCGTCCACGAGCTCCTTGGTCAGATCCTGCGTAAAAACCCCGCGCGTACCCATTTTCCAAAGAGGGGTTTGCAGATCCTGATCTCCGGACGCTTCGCGAAAAAAAAGTTCCACGGGAAGATCCGGATATTTTTTCCGAAGTGCGTCGAGTACAAGATACGTTTGAAGTTTGGCGAGGGCGCTTTTGCGGGAACCGATCTTTAGAACGCGGGACAAGTCAGATCTTCCCAGCCGAAAATAAACTGTTGCGCTTCCAGTTCCCGTTCTTCGACGAGATCGTCCAAAGCGGGGCGGACCGTTTCCCGAATCCGTTTCGCCCGTTCTTCGGTTTCGCGAAGAGAATCCAACATCGCGGCGAATGGGACATGCTGGATCCGATCCGGAATGTCCCGTTCCAACGGAACCTCCCTAAAATCGATCAAAAGGGAATCGGAATTCATCCGATCCAAATACGGAGTCAGATCGATCGGAGCGGCCACGACGATTGCGCGATCCGCAGCATCGGGAATCCATTCGTTTAACGTTTGCACCGGAACGTCGAAGGTCGCGGAAAGTTCGGAAAGACGGGTTTCGTTTCTTCCCACCAAACGAACCTTTCTGTGTTTCAACCAAGGAAGGATTTTTTCGGCGAGTTGTCCCGTGCCCAAAAGGACCAGGTTCGTTTCGTCTTTGAGATATTTATTGGCCAATCCGCCGTAGGATTGTTCACCTATATTTTGAAGATAACGCGAACGGATGTTTCTCGAATCCTGAATCAAAAGATCGCGGAGTTTCGCCAAATATTCTCCGAAAGCGGAGGAGGGGAGCGAACCGTTTTTGAATTTATCGCGGAACTGCGCGAGCACTTCTGTTTCTCCGAGCAGACGGGAATGAAGACCGGAAATGACTTCGAGCAGAAAACGATATCCTTCGTATCCGGAGTATGTCTCCAAAGGAACCGAAGTGCGGGGTTCGCGATGAATTCTGCTGTCGGCGATCCATATCGTGCGCATACAAGTGGACCAGGAATAAGAACCCGGAACTTCCGCGATCTCTCTGTCTTTTTGAGTGGAATGATAAACTCGAAGAGTGGACCACATATCGATGATTGAACTATACCAGTTTTGACGCTTTGATTGTCAAAGAAGTGTCACCGTCTCAAAAAACTTTCCATTGACTTTATTGAGACTGATTTTCAATTTGGTCGTATGCACTTGGAAATTCAAACACAGGACTGGATCGTATACGGAATCGTCAGCCTAACAGCGATTCGACTTTTCTTTCCTTTGTTGTCCGTGATCCGCGAATTCACGCGGAGTTCGTCCGGCGCGGAGGAGAAGGACTTCGGTTGTTACACGCAGACGTGCAGAAGCTGCGAAGTAAGATCCTCCTCAAAAGGAAACGATACCGTTCTCCACTAAAGCGAGCGCGACTCCATCGTCTTCGTTACTGTATCGCGTAACGTGTTTCGCATTTTCCCTGATTTCCGAAATGGCGTTTTTCATCGCGAAACCCGCGCCGCTGTAAAGAAGCATCTCCAGATCGTTACGTTCGTCTCCGAAAGAAACGACCCCCTTTCCGTCCAGACCCTTCATCTCCAAAAAACGGGAAATCCCGGACCACTTGGAAACGGAACCGTTGATGATCTCCACACAATAGGAAACTCCGGGGATTTTGGTGAGAATACAACGCAGCCCGGCGGCGGAGGGAAGGGATTCTATCTTGCGGGTCAAAGAATCCAAATCCTCTCTTCGAAGGGACAAAAAGCATATCACCAGAATTTTTTCGAGGCTCGCGGACAATAAATCTCCCACGGCTCTGGTTCTGGAATGATCGCCGCCGGAATAACTGTGATACATTCCGTCGGTGATCGGAGTTTCCGTAATCATGTCCACTCCGTCTTCGAAGGTATCCACGTGAAGAATCGGAGGAGTGTGAAATTCCTTTCCGAGAAAAAGAATATCCCTGACCAAGTCCGGCTCCAAATAACTTTCCGAAAGACGTTCCGCGTTCGGACATCTCCGCAGAATCTGTCCGTTGTTGGAAACGACGTGCACTTCTCCCCGAAACTCCTTCGCAAAAGAAAAAGTGGAATAAAACCTTCGTCCCGTCGCGATGACCAGATTTTTTCCCTGATCGATGGCATTCTGCAAAACAGCGTGGGTCAAAGGGGAAATTCTGCTTTTGGAGTTGAGAAGCGTCCCGTCCAAATCGACGGCGATTGTATGAATCAGATTCGGATCGAAGAAGTTCATGGATTCTTTTAGAAAATCCGAAGCCGGAATTTAGTGAACGATTTTTTCGGGAAGAGACTTTCTTTTTTGACAAAACGAAGAAGAATGGACTCTAAACGTCGTAAACGGAAGAACGAAAAAAAATGGAACTCAGTCTAGCATACTCCCCTTGCCCCAACGATACGTTTTTATTCTATCATCTCGTACACGGAGACGCGGCCGACAAATTCCGGATCCGCGAGGAATTGCACGATGTGGAGGAATTGAACCGCGCCGCGCTCCGCGGAAATTATCAGGTTACGAAACTTTCCTTCGCGGCGTATTTTTCGGTGATGGATCGTTATAGCATTTTGGATTCGGGCTCCGCGCTGGGAAGGAATTGCGGGCCTCTGCTCGTCCATAAAAAAGGAAAAAATCCGGGCGCGGGCGCCAAAGGAAAAAAGATATTGATTCCCGGGGAATTGACCACCGCAAACCTACTTTTGAAGCTGTTTTTGAAAAATGACTACGAGCCGCAAGCGATACGCTACGACAAGATCATTCCTTTACTTCTTTCGGGAGAAGCAGACTTCGGTGTTTTGATACACGAGGAACGTTTCACGTATGAGAGACAAGGCCTCGTCAAACTCAAGGACCTGGGGGAATGGTGGGAGGAAACGACCGGCAAACATATCCCGTTAGGCGCCATCGCATTCAGAAGGGATCTCGGCGAGGACTTGAAATCGAATTTCGATCTTTCGCTCAAAAAAAGTCTGGAATCCGGATATCGGAATCGCGAGGAAACGTATCGATACATTCTGCAACATTCGCAGGACACGACTAGGGAAGTGGTCGACGCCCATATCGAATTGTATGTGAACGAGTTCACCCGTTCTCTCGGGGAAGAGGGGAGGGACGCGATTTTGACCTTATATCAAAAGGGAGTCCAAGCCGGATTTCTGCCGGCAGGAAAAGAGAAAAGCCTGTTTTAGACAAAAAACCGCTCGCTGCCCGAATCTGTGCGAGGCGACGGCATTCCTTTATTTCATTCGTGATTTTACCGGCTTTCCCTTACGCCATCTTCTATCTCAAAATATCCCACGCCGCCAAAAACGGTTTTCTTTTGGGGAATTTTTTTCGTTTTTTATTTCTCGAACGCGTTTCTGGGAAAGGAGAAGGAACCGATCTGGTATGGATCGAATTTTTTTAAGTTCTCATCACACCCTCAAATCTCCCCTCAATGAAGAAAAGCAGAGAATGATCACTCTGCTTGTGCCCGAAACGACGCGGATGCGACTGTCTGCGGAAAGACAAAAAAGTTTAGGGAAAAATCTTCCTCACCTATTGCGAAAATATGCGAAACTCGTCTCGTCCCAAAGCCGCATCAACGGAGAAGCCACTTCTGTCCTATATCAGAAAAAACAGGGACAGCTGGCGAAGATCAGCGTGAGAATGGAAACGAAATACTGGAATCTTCTAGGCGTGCTCGCGAGTGCACACGGTGTATCTCGTTGCCTTCTTTATAACTATCTTTTGTCGTTGGATGAGGCCGAAGTGGGGGATTTTACCGAAAAAGTTTTGAATGATGGAGTTCCAGCATTCTCAAATATCTACAGATATATCTGGCACCTCGACACTACGAAAAACACCGCTCAAAAGAACCTCGAAATATTCCCAAACCCCATAAAAGTCCCTTTTGACCCGAGAACGTATCTCCTGATAGACCAAACCGATTCTTAAACCGAGTCGTCTTTCAATTCCCGAACGATATCATAACTCGCATGACTTTGATTGAGGGTATAAAGATGAATCCCGGGCACCCCCATATCCAAAAGCTCCCGACATTGTTTCACGGTAAAATTCAAACTTCTCCTATAGAATTCTTCCGGTCTGTGCTCTACTTCTTGCAGATCCCGAATCAGGGAAGAGGGGAATTCACAACCGGCTATCGACCGAAACCGCTCGATCTGAGAAAAAGAAGTGATCGGCATGATCCCGGGAATCACGGGTACACCGATTCCAATCTTTCGAACTAAATTCAAAAATTTTTCGAACGCCGAATTCATGAAAAAAAGCTGGGAAACCAAAAAGTCGGCGCCCGCTTCGACCTTCAATTTCAAATGACGCACGTCTTCTTCCAATGT
>NZ_NPEF01000027.1:3288-9336 GCF_002811955.1 Leptospira ellisii | reverse complement strand
GGAATTTGCGGTCGCAATGGATCTTTTTCCGGATAACAACCTCCGCCGATACAAAAGTCGAGATTCTCCAAACGAATAAACGAAATCAATTCCGTCGCGTTTTCAAATCCCCCCGGAGTTTTTTTAAATTCTCCCTGACCTTTCGGTGGATCCCCGCGCAAAGCCATAAGATTCAGAATCCCTTCCGACCGGATTCGTTTTAACGATTCGAGAATCTGAGCTTGATCCGCGCCCACACAGGTAAAATGAGGAACAGCGGGAATCGAATGGTTCTTCCCTATCAAAGACGAAATCTCCACGGTCTTATCCTTGGTAGATCCCCCGGCGCCGTATGTTACGGTTACGAAGTCCGGATGCAAAGACGATAACTCCTTTACCGTCTCCATCAACTTAACGTCTCCTTCCGGCGTCTTGGGAGGAAAAAATTCGAACGAGTACACAGGCCCTTTTGTCGAGCCGTAAATTTCGGATATTCTTTTCATATAAACCTACAATTATTGAAAACAAAGGAGAATCTGAATCTGTCCTCTCCCGGAACGAAGCGGGGTTAGCGCCTTTCCGAACAAAGAACCGGGACGAAGCGATTCCGCCGAAATTCGAACAGCGTGCCCGCCGGTCAAACCGGTCGCGAGTAGACTTCCCGGCTGAATCGGATACGCGGAAGCGTCCGCATTTACGGTTACAACTCCGGAAACGGCCACGAGCCAATGCGCTCCTTCCGCGGGAGCCTCGGCGCCGAAGAGTAGGGCCGCCGATTTCACGGCAACACCGATCGCATTCGTCGCGTTCGCCGACTTCGATTTCTGCAAACGCCCGTCCTCGCCCATCACGAGTATGTCGCCCTCTCCGATCACGTCGGACGGGCTTACCGCAAAAAACCTCGCAATACAATCCGCATTTTTACCCGTCGAAATCCTGACAGTTCCGGAGAACTCCGATTCACCCTCCGCCAACAAGGCTTTGCCGGAACCGGTTTCGCCTAACGCGGAAATTCCTTTTCCCGTCGCATACAAGGCAACGCCCGATCGCGAATGAAACATTCCGCCGAACCCTCGTTTTGCGAGCCCGAGAACCCCCGCCGATTCTCGGTCACCGGAAGAGGAATCACCTCGAACACCAAACTTCTCTCCGTATCCCAAAAGCCCGGTATTTCTCGCGGCACCGATCACCCCGGCGCCGTTTTCACTTTCATTCTTCGCATACACCGGCGCATGATTTTCCGGAGGAGGGGATATATTTGCGTAAGAGGCTTCCGTGTTTCCTTTTACCTTCAACAAACCGGTATGAGAACTGAAGTCGTGATCCACCGGAGCGTATTCGTGCGTGTGCGGCTTCGGGTCCCTTCGATCCGACAATCTAGGATCGTCCGAAGCGACCACCTTACCGGGCGCGTTGTTCCCCGGCGCCGCAATTTCCACAATCCCCGGATAAGACGTCGTCGCGGCGCGCAGACGCTTGTCGCTTCCTTGCACCGCGACTCCGTCTTTCGATTCTCCGGACTGGGCCAGCTGAACGATTCCGTAAGATTCCGTGGTGGCGATTTTTAGGCGCTTATCATTTCCCTGAACCGCCGCCTCGGAAGAATCCTCTCCGCTTTTTGCGAATCGAACAATTCCCGGAAACTCAGTATTTGCATTTCGAATTCTTGGATCATCCGCAGTCACGACCTTGCCCGGCTCAGACGCGCCCGGCTCGGACAAAACCGCAAGTCCGTATTTTTTAGAAGTCGCGATCTTCAGACGATCGTCGTTTCCTTGGACTACGACACCTTCTTTAGTTTCACCGTTTTCGGCCAATTCCACGATCCCGGAATTCGAAGTGGTCGCCGCCCGCAGACGATCGTCATTTCCTTGAACCACACGCTCCGCCCGATTTTCGCCGTTTGCCGCCAATCGAACCAAACCGTGCGCGATCTCGGTGGCGTGTTTGAGTCGTTTGTCGTTTCCTTGAACTACGACGCCGTCCTTATCCTCTCCGTCTCCGGCGAGTTCCACGATTCCTTTATATTCGGTCGTCGCATCCCGCAAACGCCGATCGTTGGACTGAACCGCGACCCCTTCCGAATTTTCACCGTCCACCGCGAGCCGAACCAAGCCGGAACGGAGCACGGTCGCATACGGAAGCGGTTCGGAAGTAGGTTTATTGGTAAGGTCGCTGAGATGCGGAGTTGCGTATAACTCCAGTTCGACGATTTTCGTCTGATAAAATTCCTGACCCTTGTTCGCGTTCTGACGCGCTACAAGTTTTAGAAAACGTACGTTTGTAGGAAGGAATCTCCATTGATACCAAACCCCCGGTTCGGAAAGAAATTGGTTCTCCTCCAGAAGCTGATTCCAAGACAAATCGTCTTCACTGTAATAAACCGTAAACCGCTCCGGAAAAAAAGTAGGGTCGTTTTTCGGGGTTAGAAGCCGCAATTCGTTGACCCGACTGATGGAACCCAGATCCGCCAAAAAGAATTCTTCCCGCGGCGCAGAAGCTTCCTTGGAAGACCAACCGTAATCCGGCCTTTGATCGATCAAATTCTCTTTTACCCAAAACCGATCCTGCTCCGAACTTACGTCTATTTTTACGATTCCGGAAATTCCGACCTCCAGCGCGCCGATGGAGAGTTTATAATTTCCGGAGTTGTCCTTCTCACCTATTTTACTGATTAATTTTAGAAACTTCGCCTGAACCAAGGAAAAGTTCCACTGTCCCATCTTCTGATTCAACCGCCGAAATCCGGTCTCTTGAAGAATCGGCTCCCAAACGATACCGTCCATGGAAATTTCAAAACGGAACGCGTCCGGAAAAAAGGTCAATTCCTGCGGGTTGGAATGCAATCGAATTTGGTTTAAACTGGCCACCCCGTCCAAGGAAAGGGTGACGACTGAAATTCCCGGAGAAGATTTCGACTCAGAGTAACGAAGAAGTTTTCCTTCCTTCAGATCGAAGGTTCCGGAAGATTTGATTTCTCGGATTTTGACAGGGCCGGGGTGACTGATTCGAATGGATTCAGAGTTCATCAAAGATTGTCCTGGTGTTTCTCTTTTTAAAATTTAGAGGAAATAGTTCGGTTTTCTTCGGTTTTCGCGGAAAATATAACCAATATCGGAGGACGGATTTCCTCTGTGAAGTACTTTGTAATGATCATCCGCAAGGACTCCGGAACCGCATCCAAAACACAAAGAGTGCGCCCATCGGGCTCCACGCGGACCTGTTCTAAAATTTCTACGCTGGAACGGGTCAGTCTTTCCTTGGACCAAACCAAAAAACCTCTCCAGGTAGGATCTTTTCCGGAATCAAACGTAGGGCCCTGATTAAATTCAGGCACAGAATCATCTCCCGAGAGAGCGTTTTTGAGATTTTTACAAATCCCTTGCACATAACGCAAATTCGTTTCCATACCTCGACCTTTTGCAATGGCAAGCGCCTCCGATAAGAGAGAAGATCCGTATTTTTCTTCCAAAGAACTCAAACTGATTTCCTTCTTACGACTTGGTTCTTGATTCTGATTATTGGTGATGGTTATATTGATATGGTTTGGGTTTCCGCTTTCCAACCTCTGGGATTTCCCGGATTCCACTCCTGAGCCCCCCGCCTCTCCACCCCCAGGGTATCTGAAATTATACCCCTGCGGTGGAATTTTGGAACCTTGGTAGTTGAAGCAGAAATAATACCGAGAACTTGTATGTCCGGTACCCGGAGTGACCTGAAGTAGGCCCGCCTGGATCAGGTCTCTTTTGCCTTGAATGATGGATTTTTTTGTTTTGAATCCGGTTAGCTTAAGCAAAACTTCCGTACTCGGCCAAACCGGCTTGAAGTGCTGGTCGCTAAATTTAAGCAGAACTAAATACAGCGTCTTGGCGGCCGAAGACAGCCCGGCCCACACACCGGATTCGATGATATCGGCAAAAAATTTTATGTATGGATAATGTTCGCCCATTTCCTTTCGGGAACCCTCCATTCGGAAAGTACATTAATTTTAAGCAAAAAATCCGAAGAAGGTTGACATTATCCGACATAATGATACTTATGTCTCATCCAACAACATTCCTTCGGGAAAATCCGGCCCCTGGTTTACCAGGGGAATTTTTTTATCCGGATTCACGAAATACGCCTCCGGCCCGCATCCTTTCAGATTCGAGTTCGTACTACATTTCCGTTTACTATATTATGTCACATTGAACCGGAGCTTCCGGGTTTTGTCAATCCCATTGGTTAGTTTTGGAGAAGTTTCTATAAATTTCTTTTGCTAAGTACCTGTATGTACTTTTTATGATGTCGCTTAACAATATTATTAAGCGACATTTTGAAAACCGCAAAACCTTTGCGATTCAAGGTTTATTCGAATTTCTTTTTGATTTCCTTTCGGATCAATTTGAGGATTTCTCCGAGGAGTTCGTCGTTTTCCGAGCTGATCTGAATGAGTCCGGGTTTTTTCGTGATTTTATATTCGCCGGATTTGAAAGTCGAGTCCGACGTTTTTGTCGTAGCGTTTCCGATTTTGGGGGAGAATAAGGTTTCCTCTTCGCGGTTAAACGATTTGGCGTCTTTGACAGTTTTGAGTGCTCCTGTGGAAACCAGGTTTAGAAATTCCGAAAAACTTCCTTTTTTAGAAGCCGCAACGGCTTGGATCAAAAGATTTTTACTTTCGATTCCCGCGTCCTTACAAAATCTGAGTTCTTCTTTGCTGAGGTTGGAAATTCCCAACAGCTCGGTCATATAACTCCGGCTTTTTCCGAACAAATTTCCGAGCTCTTGATCCGTATATTGAAAACTGGTTTTGAGATGGATCATCGCCTCGATTTCCTCATATGGAGAAAGATTTTCCCGTTGCAGATTTTCGATGATCGCCAATCGAAAGGTTTCTTTTTCGTCCCGATCTAAAATTTTACATTCTACCTCGGGCCATCCAAGTTGTTTGGCGGCGTGGTATCTCCTTTCTCCGGCGACGATCCGATAGAATTCGTCTTCGGGATTTTGTTTGGTGACGATAATCGGCTGAAGTAGGCCGTCCTTGTCCAAACTCCGGGCAAGGTCTTCCACCCCTTTTTTCCGTTCTTGTCTTGGTTGGTTTTCCGACGGGAGAATTTTTTCCAGACGAATCTTTCGAATGGTCCCTTCTAACTTTTCCGCCTGAAAGACGTCCGCTAAGGAACCGAGTCGTTTACTTTTTGAGCTCATTCAAAAACTCCTCGATAAAACCTTCGTATTCTTGCGCTTGTTTACTGGACTTGTTGTAATCGTAGACCGATTTTTTAGCGAGATGGGATTCTCCCACCGCGACCCCGTCCGAAATGCTCGTCTCAAAAATCCGGAAATATTTCGTCAAAACCGGAACGATGGTTTTGGTCAAAAGAGTTTGCGGTTTGAGTTGTGTGATCAGCGCCCCCAATATCTCAAGCCCGGGGTTGATCCTTTTTTTGATGCTCGTGATCGTTTGTTGAAGACCGACGATTCCATCCACGGAAAATTTTTCCGCCTGTAGGGGAATGATAACATAGTTCGAACCGACGAGCGCGTTGATCGTAAAAATCGACAAACTCGGAGGGCAGTCGATGACGCAAAAATCGAACCCTTCCAAACCCTGCAGCGCGTCCCGCAAAATATACGGAGCGTCCACGGAACTTCCGGACAAGGTTTCTACTTCCGCCAAATTTGTTTTGGAAGGAGCGATAAACAGATTCGGAAGTTTGGTTTCCATGAGAATTTCTTTGATCGTCATTCTCGAATTGAACACCCCGTGCATGGATTTTTCCAGGGCTTCCGGATTGGTAAAAATTCCGGTGGAGTTTGCCTGCGGATCGATGTCGACAAGTAAGGTTTTTTTTCCTCTTCTTGCAAGCCCCATGGACAGATTGAGAGAAGTTGTGGTTTTTCCTTCTCCGCCTTTCTGATTTGCTATGGATACAACTATCATGATTTTACCTTGTGGTTCGTCTCGAGACCGGATTTGTTTTGAAACTATAAAAGAAATCGAATCTGATTTTGAATCCGGTTTCCGTTTTTTTAACCGACATTTCTATTGTCGGACATCCGACATCGAATCCTTATCGGATGGGG
>NZ_NPEF01000027.1:0-3249 GCF_002811955.1 Leptospira ellisii | reverse complement strand
ATCGAATCCTTATCGGAAGGGACTTTTGAAATTCCGATTTTTATATTTTCCTAAATGTTCGATCCGGTTTTCGTTTTCCAGATGGAGCGAAGGATTTTTATCTTCAATCATTTATCAGAAATTCTCTCTTTTTTGCCCCTTTTTTTGGATCGTTGTTTCCTTGGTCGGACGTCCGACTTTCCTTCTGTACTTAGTTGACAGGATGCTTAATTTTAAACATATTCCTTTTGTGCATTCCGCCTTTTTGCATCATTTGTTTTCGGAAATTCCTTCGTTCCGCCCGCTCCGTCGGGACTTTTCCGATTCCTTTGAGGATTGGCTTCGAATTTCCGGCGGAGCCTGCGGTGTATTGACTTTGAGTTTTGATTCCGGTTCCAGTTTGGAAGAAGTGGCTGCGGTGGGATATCAAGACGACGGATTTTTTTATTCATTTTTGGCCCGGTCTACGGGCAATTTGGACCGATTGAATCGGGACTTTTTTCCGCTTTGGTTTCCCGCCGAAGATCACGATTTATTTCATCCTGATTCCGCCGGTTGTTTGGTCGCCGGAATCCGCGGCGGTTCTTCTTTGGAAGGATTTTTTCTCGCCGAATTTCCCGTCCGTCCACCCGAATCCATCTTCGCTCTTTGGGCCTTTATGGCTCAAAAACTTTCGGATATTTCCAAACCGATTGAGAACGGTTCGGTCTTGGAAACCCGTTTCACTCCGACTTCTCCGCGACCGGATTTATTCCGCAAAGAAGGCGTCGGAGAATTTTTAGCGAATCTTTCCGACGGCCGGGATTTTTTTCCCGAATTTCTGCGCCCCGGATCTTGGGTGAGAATTTTGGGGCCATCCGGTTCGGGTAAAAAAACCCTCGGGAAATGGCTGCACAGATTCGTGAGTCCGGACAAGGGGATATTGGTTTTGGGATTTTTACCCGAACAAAGTTCCAAACTGGAAAAATCCTTGGAAGAATGGATTCGTATGACGAATTCGGGAACGATCGTTTTGGAAGGAATTCAAAAATTCACCTCGATCCAGCAGAAATTTTTCTTCCAAATTCTCTCTTCCGAATCCCGCGAATTTCGGATCATTTTTACCGAATCCTCGGACTTGGATTCCGCCGAAATATTCAAACCCTTCCGTGATTTTTTGAGACAAAAAACGATCTCGGTTCCGGCCTTTTCCGAACTACTACCGACGCAAAAAGAATCACTTGTTTTGTTGTTTTTAGAAGAATTGAAGGAATCCCTGGGCCGGGAGGATCTAAAACTTTCCCCGGAGAATCTGCAAAAGATTCTTTCCCTGAAATTTGAAACCAATCTTTCCGGCTTGCGTAATCTGTTGGAAGAATCCATTCTGAGTTCTTCCGGTTCCGAAATCGGAATTCGCGAAAAAAAGAACGGTAAAGACCGAATTTTGGCGCTGCCGGATTCCGAGGATTTGGATCTTAGGAGCGCGGTCGAGGCTGTGGAGCGTCAGAAAATTCTCCTGGCCAATAAATTATTCGGCGGAAATCAAATTCGGATGGCGCGGGCCCTCGGCATTTCCCGTGGATCCTTACAATATAAACTAAAACAATTGGAGATCGGTTGAGCGTGGATTTGGATTCCCTTTACGAAGAACGGAAAACTCCGGGCGGATTTTTGGTTAAGGTTCGTCTCGCAAAAATGACCTATGTGGTTTTTACGCAAAAAGGTCCCGAGGTTCCGCGCGGTTCAAAAAATAATTCCATCGTCGTGGCCGTTCCTCGGATCGTTTTTTTGGGTTCGGAATTTAATCTCGCGCACTTTCGTTTAGGCGAACTCAGTTTCGTCAACGTAAAACAGGGAAAACTCGTAATTCCGTATCAACATTCCAACACGGGCAACGAGGTCCGGACGATTTTTTTAAACAGCGGAAGCGACTGCGACGTTCTTCCGGTGGTAGTATATCATTTTCAAAATAACGAGGATTTGATCCGTTCACGGGACCAGGGTGTCGAAATGCACCATCTTGTTTTGGACGAATCCTACCCGAGACAGGATCTGATTACCTTAAAAATCCGGTTCCCGGCCTTAAACATGCTCATCGTCCGGAAAAAAATTACGGCCCACAAAGGTATCGGCGGAGAACCCGGCTCCGAAGTTTCCAAGGGCAAAGAATCCGGAATTGTGGATTTCAACAAGGTTCGCGCCGCGGACATAATGGATTCTGGAAATCTGAACATTCATTCCGGAAACCCGGTTTTTTTGGCGCGGATTCATTTGAGAAGAATGGATTTGGAAAAGGTCAAGCAGCTGCTTTTGGATTTTCAGTTAAAGCCGGAAGAGGTTTCTTTCATTCGAACCTTTTTTGCGGTGATGATCCGAAACGAATTCGACAAAGACGAACTCAAACAGATCAAACAAAAACTTCTCAATTTGGACGAAGGGTTTCGACTGGCGGAATTGATTTTGGAAATGAAAATTTCCGAGTTCGAAACCGAATTGGAAAAAAATTTCGGGCCGGAAATCGCGAGTATGTGTTACGCGCTTTTGGAAAAAGAGCAGGATTTAGCGGAAGAGGAAGAAGAGGGGATCATTCTTTGGGAATGGAAGCTTCGAGTAAAACGTCTTTTCCGTAAAAGCGCCTAACAGCAGAACCTGAAAAAAAGTCCGAAAAAGGCGAAAAAATGCTTCCTTTTTCTGGAAAAACGGGCAAATTATAGAAAATTGTTATGTTTTTCCGCATGAAAACAAATTTCCTGGCACAGTTTTTGCTTATCGGCGCCTTGGGGTTCGGTATGTCTGAAACTTTGTCCGCTGCGGAAAATTCGGTTCCCGAAAACGCGGAAATTGAAATTCATCAAAACGAAGTGGATCGGATTTTAGCGGTTGCGATTTCTCAAACAAAAACTTCCCAAGACTGGTTTGTTGCAGAAGAGGAAATATTTTTAACTCGATCCGTCGCGCGTTCCGGTTTCGGTTCTCAAAAGTATGTAGGAAGTCCGGCCGAAGTTGCGGTTTCTCCGATCGGTGCGGGGGCAGCGCTGCCGATTTGTTCTTTCGATTTTGCGCCTTCTCTTTTCTCGGTTTCTTGGAATGTTCCAGAGAATTTTATTTCTCTCCAATCCGGTTCGCCCGCGCCTTTTATCCCATCATCTCTTTCAATTGCATCTTCTACGGACGGAATTGATTCTTTTTCCCGTTTGAACCCACCCTCGTTTCTTGCGTTGCCGCTATCACCAATTCTGCCGGGGAGTTCCCACACATTTTTGCTAAAATCAAGGATGTATGATTGGTAGA
>NZ_NPEF01000269.1 GCF_002811955.1 Leptospira ellisii | reverse complement strand
ATCGACCAAGTCTTCCGCCATCTTTCGATACGTGGACCATTTTCCTCCACCCATGGTCACTAATCCCGAGTTCGCAACGAGAATCACTTCCTCTCTTGAAATGTTCTTCGTATCCTGATTCCCTTCCGGAGAAATCAGAGGACGAATTCCGACGAAAACGGAAAGGATATCCGCCTCGGTCAAGGGATTCTCCAGATATTCGTTTCCGGTTTCGAGTAAGAATCTAACCTCGTTGCCGATCGGCAAAGGTTCGTCACCCGGGTTTTCGACCGGAGTGTCCGTCGTTCCTAAGATCACGTGATCTTCCCAAGGAATGATAAAAACGACCCTTCCGTCCTTCGTTTTAGGAATGATCATCGCCGATTCGCAGGGAATTTTTTCCTTCGAAAACACAAGATGAATTCCCTGGCTCGGAGACAATACGTTGAAGGTTCTCGGATCGTCCAATTTTCGAACGTGATCGACCCAAATGCCGGTGGTATTCGCGATCACTTTCGAATAAACGGGAAAGGTTCTGCCGGTCTCCAAATCCTTAAGATGAGCCCCTTTTAGTTTTCCATTTTCCTTGATAAACGAAACGAGTTCCACGCGATTGGCGACCGTAGCCCCTTCCTTTTCGGCGGAACGAGCCAGGAGAACATTCAAACGGGCGTCGTTGAACTGCGCATCGAAGTAGGTGATTCCCCCGAAAAGACCTTTCTTTTGAATGGCTGCAAATTCGGAAATCGCCTCCGATTTGGAAATCGTTTTGTGGAACGGAAGTTTTCCTTTCGAAGCCAGAATGTCGTAAAGGGTCAAACCGATTCCGTAATACGGTCTTTCATAAAAACGATACGCCGGAAGGACGAACTTGAGCGGTTTTACGAGATGCGGTGCGTTTTCCAGAAGTCTTTGCCGCTCGCTCAGCGCCTCGTGGATGAGTTTAAAATGAAACTGGGCCAAATAACGAACGCCGCCGTGAATCAGTTTCGTGGACCGGGAGGAAGTTCCCGAAGCAAAATCCCTTTTTTCTATCAGCGCGGTTTTGTATCCCCGTTTGGCCGCGTCGAACGCGGCTCCGGACCCGGTGGATCCTCCTCCGATAAATAGGATATCGTAGGTTTCCGTTTGTAATTTTTGAATCTGTTCGACTCGGTTCTGTTTTTCCATTTTTACGATTCTTCCTGCTTTACAGGTTTCTTTCCCCCTGCAAATTTGCATTAAGTTTCACAATTCCGACCTATATTTTCTTTCATGGACCTTCAAAAGCAAATCGAAATCATACGCCGAGGCTGCGTAGACATCATCAGTGAAGAGGAGTTAAAATCCAAACTTCAAAAGAAAGGGATTTTAAAGATCAAGGCGGGTTTCGATCCGACCGCCCCGGATTTACATCTCGGACATTTTGTTCAGCTGAAAAAACTCAAACACTTTCAGGATCTGGGTCACGAGGTATCCTTGCTTTTGGTGGATTTTACGGCAATGATCGGGGATCCCACCGGAAAATCCGAAACGAGAAAAAGGCTTTCCAGGGAAGCGGTTTTGGAGAATTCCAAAACGTATCAAAATCAAGTATTCAAGGTTCTGGATCCGCAAAAGACCAAAATCGTTTACAATTCGACTTGGTGTTCTCCGATGAATTTCGAGGATGTTCTCGTTCTCAGCTCCAAATACAACGTGGCGAGAATGCTCGAACGCGACGATTTCAGCAAACGTTATAAATCCGGCCAACCGATCTCCATGATAGAATTCTTATATCCTCTGGTTCAGGGATACGATTCCGTCGCGATGGAATGCGACGTCGAACTCGGCGGCACCGATCAGAAATTCAATCTATTGGTAGGTCGCGATCTGCAGCGGGAATACGGAAAAGAGCCGCAATGCGTGTTGACGCTTCCCTTACTTGTGGGATTGGACGGAACCAAAAAGATGTCCAAGTCTCTGGGAAATTACGTTGGAATCACCGAATCTCCGATCGATATGTTCGGAAAACTCATGTCCATCTCGGACGATCTTATGTGGAATTACTTCGAATTGTTAACCGACTTGCCGCTTTCCGAAATCGAAACGAGAAAAAAAGGGATCGGTGCGAAGGAACTTCATCCCAAAGAAGTGAAGACGGAACTCGCGAAACTCATTATGGACCAATTCTCCCCGTCGAACGAGAACGAGAACGCCATCGAGGAATGGAAACGGATTCACAACCCGAAATCCAGAGCGGTTCCCGAAGAAATTCCGGAAGTGAAACTAGGAGACGAATTTTATGTGGAAACCCAAGAACCGCTTTTGGTCTGGGTATTGAATAAACTTTCCTTTCTACCTTCCGTTTCCGAAGGAAGAAGATTGATCAAAGCCGGAGGATTGTATCTTGCGGAAGATAAGATCACGGACGAAAAACTTTCGATCCAAAGAGGAAGGGAATACCTGGTTCGTCAGGGTAAAAAGGGAAAATTTTTGAAAATTCTCTCTTAAAAATGATTTGAAGAAATCTGTTTTTTTTCATTCAATCGGATCCTCATGTTAAGCGAAGAAGAATCTTCAGAACTTTCCAGGTCGATTTCCGAAATCAAAAAAACCGGCGTCGAATCCGAGGAAATCGAACGGAAGTTTCGGATACTTCGTATCCTGTTTTCCCTGGGCTTCTTCACGTTTTTAGGTTCCGTTTCGATCCTTACGCTCACTCATAAAATTTTCCGTCTGGAAGCGACCGTTGAAAAACAAACGGTCCACATCGCCGATTTGGAGGAAACGTTGACCTCTCTGCGTCTTGAGGAACAGCAGAAGGAAGAGGAACTTCTGAAATTCAAATCCGATCTTTACGAGGCGGTGCCGGACGGAAATTTAAGCGATCAGGTTTCGGAAAACAAAATCGCCTTAGAAGCGTTAGTCGGTCCTGAAACGGGAAAAAGCATCAATCGGGGAGACGTGCGTTTTAAGGAGATCGCTCTTACCTTCGATTTGGGAACGGGAGAGGATCTAAAACTGATCCACGAATATCTTTCCCGTTTTCCGATCAAAATCACCCTTTTCGTATCCAATGAAAATCCGGCCCTGAAGAACGGTTCCTTCTTCAGCAATACCAACTTATATTATCTCAAAAAACTTTCCGAGTTAGGAAACCGCGTCGTGTTCGGAAATCACACTTGGAGTCATTATAATATTCCGAGAAGTTTATACGAAGTCTCCCTGCGAAAACGGGCTTTGCTCAGTTACGTTTCGGACGAGATTCCGGATACGAATTTTCTTCAACAGGAAATGAGAATGGTGGAGAAGAAATTTTATTCCGTTACCGGAAAGGAACTCACGAAGTATTATCGTCTTCCGTACGGAGGGTTCGATCCTCTCGTCATCAAAACCTTCGGAAAACTGGGGTATTCGAATCATATCTTTTGGAGTAATAATTCGGTAGGTTCTCTTGATATTCCGGACTTCGTATATAAGAAATTCATTTATAAGAAGGATCCTCAGACAGGTAAAACTCGGATTCTTCCGAATCCGAATTATAAAACCAGGGCAGAGGCCTTGGATTTTTTGTATCGTTGGGAGGAAGCCGACAAAAACGGGATGAACGGAGCGATCATCCTGATGCACTTGGGTTCACCGAGACAATCGGAAAAACTAATTTATATTCTCCCTGATTTTATCCAGGAAATGTTATCCAAAGGATATAGTTTCGTGACCATTCCGGAAATCATCAACGACAAACAAGACTGAAATGCGGAGATCCGTCGTGATTCCGACTGATCCTCCGTAAAACGGGCGGCCCCACCCGAAATCGGGTGGTGGAGGCGGGTCAGCGGGAGGAAATCGCCAAGGCTCCCTATATCATAGAACTTCGATTTCGTAAAGCGGAATCGATTTCGTTTTATTCTGCAGGAATTCCGACACGAATCAGATTCTTCGAAACAAACGATTCATCCTTTGTTGAACGTTATATACGGTTTTATAAAGCACCGGAACGGCGACTAACGTAAGAACCGAGGAAAACGCCAACCCCCAGCCGAACGCCAAGGCCATCGGAACGAGGAACGGATCCCTTCCTCCGATTCCGTAAGCGGTGGGTAAAAGTCCGAGGACGGTCGTAACCGTAGTCAAAACCACCGGTCTAAGACGTAACAACCCGGTTTCCATAAGAATCGAATCGATATCCTCGTTCGGTTTTTCCATACGAAGTTGATTCGCGAAATCGACCAGTACGATCGAGTCGTTTACGACGACCCCCGCCAAACCTACGATTCCCAAAAACGCGAGAAAACCGAAATATTCTCCGTGAAGAACAAACGCCAAAATCACTCCGATCAAAGAAAACGGAATCGAACTGACTACGATAACGGGCTGAGTCAACGAACGGAATAGGGAGGCCAAAATCATAAAGATGATGATAAACGCAACGAGAAAGGCCCGTCCTAAACTGGCCAGGGACTCTTCCGTATCCTTATTTTCCCCGCCGAAACGCATCCTATATCCGGGATACTTTTCTATGATTCCTTTGGAAAGTTTCGCGATCTCGGCGTTGGCGCGTCTTGTGTCCGTTTTCGTTTCGTCCAAATTGGACGTCACCGTCAGCAGACGTTTTCCGTCCAAATGATTGATATTGGCGAATCCCGGTTCCCGCACATACGTGATCAATTTGGAAACGGGAATCAACTTTCCGAGTTGGTTACTCACGAAAATGTTGTTGAGAGATCCGATCGACTTTCTTACTTCCTCGGGAATCACCTACTTCGATGCGCAGTTCAACGACGCCCGTTTGAATGTTCTCCTGGCTCGTTCCGCCGAAAAGGA
>NZ_NPEF01000268.1 GCF_002811955.1 Leptospira ellisii | reverse complement strand
CTGCATATGATTCAGATAGTGGGCGCGCTTGCGACCCGACACGGACACGGACCGTATTTCTCTCAGTATCTGGATCCGGAATGGGAATTTTCGGAAGGAATGATTTCGCAGGAATCGAAATGAAGATCTTTTTTCGTCCGATCGTCTAAGAAATAGAATGAGTTTCGTCTCGGAATCCCCCGCCGCTCCGATCGTGTTTTTCGACGGGGTTTGTAATCTTTGCAACGGAGCGGTTCTCTTTTTTCTCGACCACAATCCGCGCGGGAATTTATTTTTTGCGAGTTTGCAATCGGACGCGGCACAAAGACTCCTCGGAAAAAAGGCGGAACCGGGAGAATTTCCTTCCTCCGTTTTATTTTTGGAGAACGGAATTTTATACAGAAAGTCCGAAGCGGTTTTGCGGATCGCGGAACATCTTTCCTTTCCTTGGAATTCGTTTTCCTGGACTCGGATTTTTCCGTCGGTTTTACGCGATTTCGTCTACGATAGGATTGCACGAAACCGATATAGATGGTTCGGAAAAACGGAGGCCTGCCGACTTCCCACTCCGGCGTTTCGTTCCCGATTTTTAGAATCCTGAAAAGAGGAATGTTCGATTTTTAACCCGCAGGGATGAGTTGCATCATTCTTCTTTTTTGCGATGCAAAATAAGCCGAGGACAATTTCAAAAAATTCCTCCGTAGAAGTCAGTTTCTAGGAGTTCCCACACATTCGCTGGACGACAGCATTACTCAGTTTCAAAAACAAACGATTTCACCGTAAACATTCGCTACTTAGTAAACCCAAAGTTATAAAAAATGACAAAATAATTCTTAAACTAACAATAGAGCTTAAAAATAGGAGATAGTTCTTTATAATCTTCTAAAATCGTGAATTTTTGCTTCGGAATTTGGTCCGAAAAATCCTTGAATCGAATGCCGGAGCGGGAAGACTGACTTCAGAAGTTATTCTCCGTAGCCGACCTTACAAATAGGCCTCGGGAATCGAGGTTTTTGTTGGCGACATATTTTGGAAAATACGATATGAAAAGAAAAACTAGCTACATTTTGGCGGGATTGTTTTCCCTCGGGCTCCTTTTTAGCATCAAATCCTTCGCCAATACAAATTTAGAGGAAATCAAACTCGACAATCAATATCTACAGACCTACCGAGGCGGAGAGGGAATTTGGATCGTTCCCGGCCGGGTCAAAGAATCCGTGGGCGATCTCGTACATAATTTCGGAACGACCGAACACGAGATCAAACGTATCAACGGAATCCCGGACAACGAACGGATTCCGGTCAACGAACCGGTATTTTTTCCGTACAACGAAAATTTCGTCCGTAGTCTTCTGCTCGAAGATAAGGGTCGGGAAATTTTACGGACCGATCAAAGAGAATTCATCTGGCCCATCAGTTTTAAACATTCCTTCGTGACTTCCCGTTTGGGAAGAAGATGGAACGCGATGCATTCCGGAGTGGACATTGCTTGTCCAACGGGTTCGATCGTGATCGCGGCGGCGGACGGAGTTGTGCTCGAATCCAAAAAGGACGGCGGTTACGGAAATAAAATTCTGCTTTCCCATCCCGGAATCAACGGAATCAACACTCTTTACGCGCACAATTCCCTTCTCTACGTTAAGGAAGGAGACAAGGTCAAGAAGGGACAAATCATCGCCCTTTCCGGAAACACGGGACATACCACCGGACCTCATTTACACTTCGAAGTGCGTTATCAAAACGTGGTCTTAAATCCGGAGCACTATCTTCCGGTATTTCAATCCTCTTCCGAGGCTCGCGTGGCGATCTCTCGGGAAACCATCCAACAATAAGAAGTGATCACCCGGAATTACTGGACTCCGGAACTCTACGAATTTCTTTCCGGGTTAACGCCCGGAAAAGCCGCATTCGATTTCGATAATACTCTCGTAAAAAACGATTTCGGAGAAGCGGTTATGGAACGTTTTCTTTCGGAGGGAGTTCCCGCGTACCGGGGCGATTTGAGGTCTCTGTTCCGAAAAGATATCGTGGAAAAAGTGATCGAATCCCGGTTTCATGACAATCCTCTTTTTAGAACGATCGTTCTTGATGAATATGAAACGATCCAAAAAGAACGTGGTCTGGAAGCGTCGTATCGCTGGAGTTCCTGGATTTTTTCGGGGCATTCTCCGAAAGAGATAACTTCCGTTTCCAAAGAGGTTTGGAACTCGAACGCGAACGACGAGGACGCGGAACATTCGGTAAAACCGTATCAACCGATGATGGAACTCGTGGAACATCTGCGAACGGCCGGTTGGGAGATTTGGATAGTTACCGCTTCCCCCGAAGAGATCATTCAATCGGTGAGCGAACGTTTCGGAATTCCGTCTTCCCGAGTTTTGGGAATGTGTCTTCAACGCGAGAACGGAATTCATACCGCCGAAATCCGGGAGCCGTTTACGTACGGAAACGGAAAGGTGGAACGGTTTCGCGGCGCGGTAGGAAATGAACCGGATCTAGCGTTCGGAGATTCTGTGAACGATTTTCCGCTTTTGAAATCCGCACGGAAGGCGGGGATTTTTCTGGATCGGGGAAAAGGAGTCGTCCCTCCGGAAGGGGTTAAGATCCAATCGATCTCCGGATGGAACGTGTCGCATAATCTTACGGTTTAGTTGATGAGCGGAAACGAAACCGGAACCCTTACTCTCGTATCCGTTTCCCTGGGAAATCCGGGGGACCTCACGGATCGAGCGAAAGTTCTATTAAGAAATTGTGAACTACTGATCGGAGAGGAATCTAGAATCGTCTCCACCCTCCTGAAATCCCTTTCGATCGAACGGACATTTTCCCTCTGCAACGAACATTCTTCGCATACCGACATCGTCGAATTCGCGGAAGAAATTTTAAGACGAAACGGAAGTGTTCTGATCTCCGACGCGGGAACTCCCGGAATCGAGGATCCGGGAAGGGAACTGGTCGTGGAGGTGTTAAAACGCGGAGGAAAGGTGAAAAGCGCCCCCGGACCGATCGCATTCGGAGCCGCTCTCAGTATCTCCGGTTTTAGGATTTCGCCGTTCACCTTCTGCGGTTTTTTGTCCCGGGAATCGGACGAACGCAAAAAGGAACTTACACGTTATATGAAACCGGGTCACACGTTCGTCTTTTACGAAACCCCGTATCGATACAAGGCCGTTTTACACGATCTGCGTTCCGTTTTTTCGGACATGAAGGAGAATCGGAACGTCTTTTTCTGTCTGGATCTCACGATGGAATCCGAATTCCAGTTTCGGGGAAACGTGGAGGAATTGATCCGCATCGTCGAATCCCTACCCAAAGGAAATCCGGTCGTGGTCGTTTCCGGGAGATCCGCGCGGACGTTTACGAAAGGTCTAACTTCCGGATCGAAACCCGGTCCGAAACGGAAGTTAGATCAAAAACACAAACCCGAGCGTAAATCCAAATCGGATTCCAAGAAATTTCGCGGAAAATAAGAATCCCGAATCGGCGACGCATAACGTCGCCGGAATGACTCCCGCAACTCCGTCGGTTCCGGTGACATTGTAGGAAACCCGGGACGAGGTCGAAGAAAGATCACCGGAAATCGTTCCGTTTGTCGTATTAAAATTAAGGCCGTCGGAAAGCGTGCCTGCGATCGAAAACGGAATGCGGACTCGTTCGGCTTAACGTATTCTAAAATTCTAATATTTATGCAGATATTCCGGCATCGCGGGGAGTGCCGTTTCCGTCCAAACCCAAGATCCGACCAGGGAAACTATCGGCGCGGTTTCCCCTTCTAATATCCGGATCAGTGCGTTTTTCAGGTCGTCTTTAGACGTTAGGCGAAACGGTATGTCAGGAAATCGGGACTCGAAGGAGGACTTCTCCCGTTCGGCTACGTATTGCAGAAAAAAATCGGGAAAACTCAAACCCGATTCCTTCTGCGATTTCAGAAGTTTTTGAAGATCCGGGTCCGGTGATTTTTTCCCCATTCTTTGCAAAAGGATCGTGATTCCCCGTACACTTTGGCTGAAAAAAGAACCGGCCCGTATGATCTTACGTTTTGCGGGAGAAGCAAGCGCCCATTCCTCCTGTTTTTTTTTGACGAAGGCAAGGGATCCGTAAAAGGGTTGAAGATGCGGTCGATAGTAGAACGCGGAGTAGGCGACGCTGACGGTCGGAGAGAGCTTTTGCTCCACGGAAAGCATCGGATCCATGCAGAATTTCAACGCGTCCTTGAGATCCGACTCGGGAGTTTCCGAAACGGGATAACCCAGATTTCCGCGGGCGGGGGTATAAACGAAAAGGTCGATCGTATCGATTCCGTTAGACGAAAGACCCTCGTACAAACGAGGAAGGGAAACCTCCGCCGTGTCCAGATCGATTTCTCCGATCGTCACATCCGCTTCGGGTAAGGAAACGTTTTTGCTCGTGGTCGCGACGATTCTCCAGGTTTCGTTTCGTTTTTGCGAATGTTCTCGTACCGCCTGCACGGCGCTTTGGCCGGCGACTCCGCTACTTCCGATGATCAACGCGTTTTTTGTGGACATTCCATTCTCCCGTTCGCGGAAAAATTGTAGGAGGGTGGAATTCCTTGTCTTTCTATTTTATCGGAAATCGGGAAAAAATGGAGGAATCCAATCGGATCCCCCCGAGGAATTTCCGAAATTCCTCGGGGGGAGGACAAAAAATCAGCTCCGGTTTTTCCCCTTCCCGGATTACGGCGGAAACTCCGATCGCGTGCAAAAGACTGCGTTTTGCGGAAGGAAAATTTCCGGGTTCCGAATCCGAATAGATCTTGTCTCCCAAAATCGGAAATCCCTTGTCCCCGAGATGGAAA
>NZ_NPEF01000267.1 GCF_002811955.1 Leptospira ellisii | reverse complement strand
GCGCTGATTAATCCTCCGATAACTACAGTAGCCAAAGGTCGTTGGACTTCGGAGCCGGGCGAAGTGGACAAAGCCATCGGTAAAAATCCAATGGAAGCCAAAAGAGCCGTAGTCAATACGGGTCGAAGTCTGTGTTCGGCCGCCTTGCGAATCGCTTGCTCCGGTTCGTCTCCCGCGTGTTCGGCTTCTCTTGCAAAAGACACGAGTACGAGTCCGTTTAAAATAGCTATGCCAAACAACGCGATGAAACCTATTCCGGCGGAAATGCTAAAGGGCATTCCTCTTAGCAGAAGGGAGAAAACTCCGCCCGCAACCGCAAAGGGGACGTTTAAAAAGATGATTAGCGTCGGTCGAAATTCCCTAAACGCCGTAAATAATATTAAAAAAATTGAAAGTAATGTGACGGGTATGACCACCGTTAAAGTATCCCGAGCCGATTTGTATTTTTCAAAATCACCGCCTAATTCGTATCTGTATCCGGACGGAAAAATAATCTTAGACAGTATTTTCTTTTCGACTCGATTTACGGTGCTCAACATGTCGCTTCCTCTCACGTTGAACTGAACAAGAGCATATCGATTTTGATCTTCGTGATTGATCTGGACGGGGCCGTCTTCGATGGCAATATCGGCCAGTTCTCCAAGGGCTACGATTTTTCCTCTCACTCCGACCGGCAGAGTCTTTAAACTGATTAGATCCTTTTCGAAATTCCAATCGGAAACGACGGCTACGTCGAAACGTTTCGGCCCCTCAAAGATCACTCCGACTTTGTGACCCGCCGATAAGGATTCTGCGATTTGATTGAGGTCGCTTATGCTAAATCCGTATCGGGCCATCGCTTCTCTTTTGGGTCGAATTTTCAGATAACCCAATCCGGCGAGTTGTTCGATTCGAAGGTCGGCGACTCCGTCTATGTCTTTGGATACGAACGCGATTTTTTCCGCGAGTTTTTTTAAAATGCTCAGATCGTCTCCGAAAATTTTGATCCCGACGTCCGCTCGAATTCCTTGCATCATTTCATTGGTTCTCATTTGGATCGGTTGTGAAACTCCGACTGCAACTTCCGGCAATGCTTTTGAGACCACTTGAGAAATTTCCTCTTCCAATTCTTGTTTGGAAAATCTCCATTCGTTTTGAGGTTTTAATTGAAGAAAAACGTCCGACTTATCAATTCCCATAGGTTCGTTTGCAAGTTCGGGAGATCCCGTTTTTGAAACTATCCCGGAAATTTCGGGAACTTTTTCCAAAAGAATTTTTTCGATCTTTGTTGTGGTATCCAGAGATTGTTTCAAAGAACTCGAAGGTAAACGAGAAATTTCGAGTAGGATGGAACCTTCATCCAAAGTCGGCATAAATTCCGCTCCTATAAAAACGAATCCAAGAACGGATAACGCAAAAACACCTAACACGGAATAAATGACTCTTTTGGAGTTCTCCATACATTTTTTTAAAAAGGGAGAATACCAAGCGCTGATTCTTCTGAAAAAGACGGTTTCTTCCTTCTCGTCGCTTTTGGGGTCTAAGAAATACGAGGCAAGTACCGGAATTAACGTTAAAGTAAGAATGAAAGCTCCGATCATCGCGAATAGGACTGTGAGCGCCATCGGGATAAACATTTTCCCTTCCGTGCCGCTTAACGTAAGAATCGGAAGATAAACGACGCCGATGATGATTTCTCCGTAAATTGTTGCTTTCCGAACCTCCATCGTCGCGCTCATAATTATATCCAATCTTTCTTCTTGGTTTAAGTTTTTACCTTTTCGTTTTGCCGCTTCTGACAATCTTCTAAACGAGTTCTCGACAAGAATCACCGCGCCGTCCACGATAAGTCCGAAATCGATCGCGCCTAAGGACATTAAATTTGCGGTGAGATCCCGAAACTTCATGATAGATACGGCGAAGAACATCGCGAAAGGGATTGTTAAGGCGATTACGATTCCCGATCTGAAATCTCCGATCATTAGAAAAAGAACGATAATAACTAAAATCGCTCCTTCTCCCAGATTCCAAAGTACGGTTCGAATCGTACTGTCCACCATCATTGAACGATCGTAAAACGGTTCTATTTCCATCCCTGCGGGTAAGGTTTTTTTGATCTCCTGAATTTTGTTTCGTACATTTTCGGTTACTTGAAGCGCATTTTCATTAACGAGCATAAGAGTCATCGAACCGACAACTTCTCCGTTTCCGTCCGAAGTCGCTCCTCCTTTGCGGTAACCTTCTTCCAGTTTGGCGACCGTTGAAAGATAAATCGGAAAACCGTCCGGAGTTTTACCGATCGAGAGTTTTGAAAAATCGGAGACATTTTTTAAAAGACCTTCCGTTCCGATTACGACGTGTTCTTTGTCCTTCTCGATATAACCTCCGCCTGCGGACGTATTGTTTACGAGAATCGCGTCAGCAATATCTTTTACACCCAATCCTAAAGAAGCGAGTTTAGGAACGTCTGCTACGATTCTATATTGTTTTACTCTTCCTCCGAACGTATTTACTTCTACGACGCCGGGGACAGTTTTTAAAATGGGATTGATAAACCAATTCAAGTAAGTAGTCAATTCGATGAGAGAATGAGTTTTGCTTTTTAATACGAATTGGTAGACCTCGCCCAAACCTGTTGAAATCGGTCCCATCTGCGGCCGTCCGTAATTCGGCGGAATCTGATTGGAAACGTCTACGAGTTTCTCGCTGACCAATTGTCTGCTCCGATATAAGTCGGCTCCTTCCTGAAACACGATCGTAACGATTGAAAATCCGTAACGCGAAATCGCTCTGACTTCGTCCACTTTAGGAATCCCGGAGACGGCTCTTTCCACGGGATAGGTAACGTATTGTTCGATTTCCAAAGTGGAAAGTGCGGGCGCAGTGGTAATGATGTCCACCTGCGGGTTTGTTATATCCGGAACCGCATCGATCTTAAGCTTTCTGGCCGAGTCGATTCCGACTAACAGCAATAATACGGAAAAGCAAAGAACGTAAATCCGATTATGGAGGCTCCAACGAACGATTGAAGTAAGAAATTCCATCATTCCTCCTCTCCAAACGACGATTTTAAGAATACGGATTTACGTTCTTTGCTTTTCCGTATTATTGCTGTTAGTCGGAATCGACTCGGCCAGAAAGCTTAAGATCGATGCGGTTCCGGATATAACAAACCCGCAGGTGGACATCATTACCACTGCGCCCGCACTTTCCACTTTGGAAATCGAACAATACGTTACCTATCCCGTGGAAAGAGCCGTCTCCGGGATTCCTGTGGGACGAAAATTCCGGGACTCGAATCCGTTACTACTTTTACGGTTCCGAATAAACCTATTTTAGCCTTTCTTCCTTTATTAGAAAAAGAGAATCTCGCGTGAATCGTTCTGGATGCTAAATCCACTTGCTCTCCGATATGTTCCAAAACTCCTTCGAAAACAAGATCGGGGTAAGAATTCAAAATCACATCCGCTTTGCTCCCTTCCGAAATTTTGGAAAGATCTCCTTCGAAGATTTTTGCCATAAACCAGAGCCGTGCGATATTTCCGATCGTCGCTAAGTTTTGAGTCCCGGTAACGATGGAACCCGGAAGCGCGTTTCGGTTTAAAACGATTCCGGTAATAGGAGAATAAATATGATATTTTCCGCTTGTTTCTTCGTTCGGTTCCAAGCCGTTCGCTTTTAGGTTTTCTTCGGACGCTTTTACGTCGGCTGAATTGACTTTTAAAACCGCTTCAGCATCGATTTCTTCCTGCTTTGCGGCCAATTTCATCGAAACTAAATTTCTGATTCTTTCCAAATTTTGGAGAGAGGCGGAATATTTGGTTTTTGAAGAATGATAGGAGGATCTGAGTCTTGCAAGTTCGGGCGAATCTAAAACCGCTAAGAGTTGTCCTTTTTCAACCTTGGAACCTTCCACAAATTTGATCGTCACTAATCTTCCTGAAACTCTGGAAGGAACTTCGACAACTTGATCCGGAACGGCTGCGACTTCTCCGATCAAAGGAATGGTTCGTTTGAAATTCGTTTTTTCGACGGTCAATGTTTCGACTTGGAATAATTCTTTCTGCTCTTTATCGACTCGAAACGGTTCATATTCGGAGGAGGAATTTTTTTCCGCGATCAAAGGTTTGTTCTTTGACTTAAAGAATTTTTTATAAGTCAGAACCGAACCTACGATGATCGAAGAGGAGACTAACGTTATTATGAGAGTTCGTTTCATGGATTGATTTCCTTTAGATTGTCTTCGAAGGGAAGACCGATAGAACGGATCAACTCGATTTGAGAAAGGGAGTATTCCGTTTTTGATACGATAAAGTTAAGTTTTGCGTTGGCAAGAATCCTCTGCGAATTCAAAGCGTCAGCGACCTTCATACGACCTAAACGGATCGCTTCTTTTAGAAGTTCCAAATCTCTATCCAAATCACGAAGGTAACTTTGATCGTATTGTTCTATTTCGGAACGAAGGGCAATATAATTGGAGACGGCATGTACGATTTCCATACGAATTATTCTTTCGTTATTTCGGGCGTTTTC
This sequence comes from Leptospira ellisii, assembly GCF_002811955.1. Lineage (GTDB taxonomy): Bacteria > Spirochaetota > Leptospiria > Leptospirales > Leptospiraceae > Leptospira > Leptospira ellisii. The sequence continues at coordinate 302 of NZ_NPEF01000267.1, read as the reverse complement.
GCGAGCCTGTTCCTTGATTGCGTCCGCGCTTTTAATTTCGCCTTCGTAATTCCTCCATAAGGTAAACGGAAAACTAACCTGCGCTCCGACTACTTTTTCGTTAAATCCGTCTGATTGAACGAATCCGCCTAACGTAAGATTGGGAATTTTTTGTAAGCGGGTTTGTTCCAATTTCCTTGCGGCCAGCATAATTTCGTTTTCCGAAACTTCTATTTCCGGTCGATGGATCAGAGCGATTTCGCGTTACGGATTTTCAATCGTTACGATCGTGTTTCAGGAAGGAGCCGACTTATATCGGAGCA
>NZ_NPEF01000266.1 GCF_002811955.1 Leptospira ellisii | reverse complement strand
TGCTTCCGTCCTTTAATTTAAACGAAGTATATTGATAAGAGGTCTCTGATCCGTTTTTCGTCGGTTCGATTGAATCTATGTCTTTTCTTGGAATTTCTTAGTTCTTTTCTTTCCATTGGAATTTGATACGGAGATCAGATTCTTCCTGTATTTTTCCAATAAAAGCCGATCCATCTTTGAATACGACCTCAGCAGAATGAATCGGGAAGAGGGATGAAAGAAGCAATAAAAGAGCGACTAACGTTTGACTTTGGGATCGGAAGGACTGTTTAAGCATAGATTAAAAATTTAATGAGACAATTTATCTTAAGATTTTATCTTTCTGCGATTTAAGTAATGAAATTATTCTCAATAATGCGAAAGAAAGATTTCTAAGTCAAAAACTCATCCATTGGCTTATAGTCAAGATTATCTATTATACAGACATCAAAAATATGACTTAAATGATAAAATGGGAATTATTAAAGAATATAAAGGACAAAAGCATGTCGAAAAAAGCATTGACTCTGTTTATATAAAGAGACCTCACTGTGGATTAACTTTGAATCTCGGTCAGGAACGAACTGGAAAATGAAATTTGTTACTCAAACTTTTACAAAAAGATCAATTATTCGAATTAGCCTTATCCTCCTAATTGCTTTTGCAAGTCTTGGAGCATTTCCCTTCTTCCAAATGTTTTCTCTTGCAGGTCCGAGTTTTGAAACTGGAATCCCTCAGCCGCTTCCTGAAGTGACAGTCGATAGTTTCGGAAATGCAAATGCATCCATTCCAATTCAAGTTCCGAAAGGAACGAAGGACATAACGCCTTCTTTAGAGATTGAATACAATTCGCTTCAAAGCGACGGTCTGATCGGTGCTGGCTGGGATCTCTCCGGAATTCTAACAATTTCTCTCGATCCATCGGAAGGGATTCATAATGATGAGGGAGATTCTTACGTTAGTTTTGCTGGTAAGCTTGTTCAAACTTCTCCCGGTGTTTATCATACAAAGATCGAATCCTTTTTTCAGTTTAAGAAGTTAGCGGATTCTTCAAGATCGAAATGGAGTCAGTTATTATTTTGGAGAAGATGGATCTGGGGAAAATCCGAACTCCAATTCAACTCTTCGAAACTTAAGCGGTAATTCGCGCATTTGGTCTTTGAATCGAGTTCGAGACCGCAATGGGAATGGATATAATATTAGATATCAATCATATAGTTCCGCGAACGGAACTCCAATAGTAGAAAGAATCGAATATAACCAAGGAAACACTGTAATTCTTTTTGTAGATGAGAATCGAAGTGATGCTCTTGAATCTAATTTTTTAAATCTCCAATCAAAACTGACTAAAAGACTTCGTTCAGTTTCCGTGACGCAAAAACAAGATGATGGAAGCGTCGTTGAATCGGAACGCTATACTTTTAATTATAATGACAACTTATTTGATAAGAAGGATCGGTTGGAGAGTCTTGATCGTAAAAACTACGGTTCGATTTCTTTTAAATATAATAACGATTCGCCGAATCCTGCAACCAGTTCAACCTCTAAGTCTTCTCCTTCTTCTATTGATATGAGTTACCGTTATGAAGATTCATCCGGTAAAGCTGATTGCGATTTAGGTAAACTCATTTGTCTCTGCTCAGCAAACCCTGTTTGCATGGCGGGAAGCGGAGGTTCTGCCGGATTACTTTGTACGGCATTTACAATGACCATTGGTGATTCGTGTACAAATGGCGAAATCTCCTCCCAGACCTTATTTGCTACATTCGAAAGAGGAAAATCTCCTGAGCCCGTTTGGGTTGGAGGGACGATCAATCAGAATGTTCTTCAGAAATATTCAAGTTACAATCCGGGACAAGTTACTACATTCAGCGATATTCAATTTAAGTTTAATGAAAAATCAAAGGTTCTGAGCGGGGATATAAATGGTGATTTTGTAACGGACTTCGCGGTATTAGAAAATGATGATTCATCGATTAAATTAAAAATTAGCAATGTGTTTAGTAGTAATTTTCAAAGTATCTCGATAAATCCGATAATGAAAAACGCAAACTCTTTTCAATCACTAATCGATCTTAATGGAGACGGGTTTGCGGATTATGTTCAAGTCGATTCCACTTCTACTATTCTCATTTATCTATCAAATGGAACGAATTTAAATACAAATCCAACTATATTGAATGTGTCCGGTTTGGGTTCCAGTTTTCAGCAATTCGTTGATATGGATGGGGATTGGATCGCCGATTTTATTCGTCTTTCCGACAATGCAGACGGAACCAAAAATTTGAACATATCATATTTGAGATATAGTGGTGGTACATTTTCAGTGCGCTCGAATTCAACGAACCGAATCGATGCACCCGGAGCTTCTGGCGATCGATTTCTTGCCGATACGAACGGAGACGGGTATCCTGATTTAATTACTTTGAGCGGGGATGTTCTTTTTGTTTATTTAGCGGACGGACATTCAATTAGGTCTGCTCTTACTTTTCCTGTAAGTTATGCAGTTCCATATTTAGAAGTACCAGGTGGCGGTCCAAAAGACAAACGGTATTCTATGCGTGATATGAATTGGGATGGGGCGGCGGATCGGATCTCTTTGTCAGGAACGGGGTATGTAGTAGAATTGTATAACCCATCAACCGGATCTTTTGATTCTTCTTTTCAAGTATCGAACGATGGAAGTCAGACTACTTATTTCGATGTCAACGGAGATGGAAATGTAGATTCGATCTCATTTTATGTATTCTTTTTCACTACAGGATTTCATGTAAAAAACGGAGCGGATGATAGTAATACGGATGTTGTTTTTGATAATAACGAAATGGCTCCACTTCCTCCCAATCCAGCAATCCTTGGACCACAACGAGACGCGCTCTACAGTAATTATGTAAACACAAAAACTTTTGCAGACGTTGATGGAGATGGAAAAGCTGACTTCGTTCGCTTCTATAACGGAAATATTTATGTTTCTTACAGTAGAAGCAAGAACAACGGACTATTTTATTCGAACGGAGGTGACGTTATAGTACCTGCGCCTTCCTTTACTGCGGCAATCGATACGAATCAAGATGGGCGCGCCGACTTTATCGGAATGAGATCCGGTATTAAGGATCTTTCTGTGCTTACTTTTGTAAACGGTATTCCTTCTCAACAATTGAATCGAATCGCTCATCAAAATGAAGTAAATATAGACTATGTTGAACCTGGATATTCGAGAAAGATTGCACAAGGATTGCTAACGGAAATTTCAGGAGCCCAGGAGAAAGGGATTCAAATTTCCTATGCGAATACCTATGAAACTTCAAATCCGAGTGTTATAAATGCTATCAATTTTAATGGATTAGCCGGGTATTTAAAACCAAACATCGCACCGTATTCTGTGGCAACGAACATTTATTCTCAAGTCGCGGAAGGATACGGAGAAGCCGAATCGTATATATTTGAAAATGGTCGAGTTTATGTTCAGGACCAAGATAACCGATCTATGTTAGGATTTGCAAAAGTAACTTCTGCAAATAGTAGAACAGGTGAAAAGAGAATTTCCTTATATCAAGGTACGAATCCGAATTTAGCTGGTTTGGAAACGAAAAAGGATGAATATTTAAATAATCATTTGATGTCTTCGCTGACCTCTACTTTTGCTTCCTTAGCGAGTCCGTTTGGAACAGTGAACGTTCGTAAAACTCAGGATTTGGAAACAAAGTACCAGGACGGAGCAGTGCTTTCAATTTTTCAAATCGATTTTACCTACGATTCTTACAATAATATTCTCGCAAAAGTTACCCAGATTGATTCCGATCCGACTTTAACTCTACGAGAAGATTCAACCTATAGTGTTTCTTTGGCTGATTGGGTATTGGGGGAAGTAACTCAGGTTCAAAAATCTAAGGGAGGAAATATCAGCTCTCAGATAGAGTTAACCTATTCGAATCATTTGATAAGTGCTCAAAGAACACTTATCAAGCCAGGGACGACTCAGTATTCTATTCAATCCTATCTTTCCTATGATAGTTTTGGAAATCCTATTTCGGTTAGAGATCCGAATGGGAATATTTCTACTTTTGAATATGATTCCATTACACACAATAATATTACAAAAGCGACGAATGCCCTAGGACTTCAAACAAGCAAAACGTATGAATACGTTTTCGGAAAAGAGCTTACCTCTACGGACGAGAACGGGATTGTTTCCGCAAAGTTATATGATTTTTTTGGTAGAGAAATTGGCGAAAAATATGCAGGAGAGTCTGGTTGGTCAGAAATTACCGAATACATTCAGACAGGAAGTCCGACTGGAGAAAAAGTAAAGAAAACAATTCAAGACCCTAAGACCGGAGATTCTTGGACTCAGGAAACTCATGATCAATACGGTAGAACCATTAAAACTGAAAAATTAATAACGGATGCCGTTGTATTTAGCGAAGATACTACTTATAATTCTAACGGAACTGTAAATAGCAAAACGGAACCTTATTTAGGAACAGTTCCATTTTCAACGAAAAGTTATACTTATGATGTAGAGAACAAAGTAATAAAAACTGTGGATTCTTCGGGGAAAGTCGAAGACGTCAGCTACGCAGGGTTTACAACTACGACTCTAACAAGCATCAGCGGAACTCAAATTGAAACACTTTCCGAAATTAAGAATCCGTTGAATCAACTTGTTTCAAAGACTAAAAATGGAAAGTCAATCGGATATGCCTACAATTCTCAAGGAAAGCCAATTCGAATTACTGATCCAGAAGGGAGAAATGTCACTTTTGTATAAGATCCGTTCGCATTTCTTTGTTCTAAAACCTTCCCTGATGGCGAATTAATAAACGTAGTCGTTCCC
>NZ_NPEF01000265.1 GCF_002811955.1 Leptospira ellisii | reverse complement strand
ACCTTGAACTACGTATTAAACACGGCGCTGATCACCTTCCCGGCCGTTTTTTCCATAGCCGCGACGGAAAAGCCGCTTCCTTATCTGATGGCCAAGGAACGAAACATCGAATTTAAAATGACTTATAACTTTTAGGAGAGTATAAACTTATGCAAAACACGAATTCCGGCGGAATCGCCTCCAAAGACGAACTATTGGTTCAGGAGATCACCGACTCCCACGCGCACGCGCAGGGGGTTCTCAAAAAGAACATGGCCATTCTGAAAACGACCGGAGAGATCAGCCTTTTCTCCGCGAAAAAATTCAAGGAAGCCATGATCGAAAGGATCGATAACGGCGTGAACGTATTCCTTGTGGATCTGTCCACTACGAGCCACATCGATTCGTCCGGACTGGCGGCGTTTATCAGCACACAAGCCCGTCTTTTTAAGGAATCGCAGGGAAAGATCATCATCTATTCCGTTCCGACTCATCTTCAGAAGATTTTCGAACTGACCAAACTGGACAAACTGATCGGCATCACGATCGATTTGGACGCGGCGATAGACAGGGCCCTCGCCTGATCCGTTCGGACTTCTAGCATTCTTAGGGAACCTCGGGTTCCAAAATGAGTTGCAATGAGTTTAGCGCTTCCTAATCTTTCCACCGATGGCCGGAAAGCTGTTTTTGATCGGCTCCAACGTCCTTTTGACGGGGGTGCCGATCTTCAACGAACTGCACGAACACTACAGCGCATCCCTTATCTTAAGCGGGAACGAACCCTTCGGCTTTCGAACCGCGTCCACGGACTGGGTTCGATCGAAGGCCGTCTTCGTACGACCTAACGTCGAACAACAATTAAACGCTCCGAACGGGGACGTATTCGTTTTTCTTTTCGACCCGGACGACCTGCGCATCCGACGGACCCTTTTCGAATTCCCCGGTGAATACAGGGAACTGGAACAGGATTCCTACGGACGAATCGCGGAATTTTTGCTTCCCCCCGTCTCCGAAAACGACGCTCTTCAAATCTGGAAAAAAACGTTAAACGAATTCAAAAAGAATGAAATACTCGCGCGGCCGATGGATCCCCGCATCGAATCGGTGGTGAAAAGACTCGCCGTATCGGTGCCGGAAAATATTTCCTGGGAGGAATGGACCGCTTCGACCGGACTTTCCGAAAGCAGATTGATGCATCTATTCAAGGAGGAAGTGGGAATTCCCATGCGCAAATACATCCAATGGCTTCGGATCAAAGCCTGCGTATCATATCTCGCGCAGGGACATTCTCTGACCGCGGCATCCCACGAAGCCGGTTTTTCGGATCAGGCCCATATGAGCCGGACGTTTCGGGAAATGTTCGGACTCAAACCTTCCCTTTTTTTGAAGAATAGCAGTTCCGTTCAAGTAATCTTCTGCAAAATGGAAGAAGATATAGATCTCTAAACCGAAACCCGTTTTACGAGGAATTCTTACGATCGTTCGATAAAGGAATCCTGAAACGGAACGGAAAATAGCAAGAGGAAGGGAGTTTGATAAATGAAAACGATCGAACAATGGCTGAGCGAATACGCCGAAAGTCATCAAAATAAAGTGAATAAAAGAATCCATTGGATCGCCGTGCCCACGATTATGTTTACCTTGTTGGGAATGCTTTGGTCCATTCCTTCCGGTTCCATCCAGGCGATTCTTCCCGAATCTTTGGGACAGGCCCGGCTTTTCCTAAACTGGGCTACGATCTTCGTGCTGATCGCGGGAATTTTTTATCTGAGACTTTCCGTTCCCATGTTTATCGGGATGATGTCCATGGTCGTGGTCATGTTGGGCGGAATCTACTACATCGCCCTTTCCGGAATTTCCACGCTGATCTCCGTATCCGTCTCCGTTTTCGTGGTGGCCTGGATCTTTCAATTCATCGGGCATAAGATCGAAGGAAAAAAACCTTCCTTCTTTAAGGATCTTCAGTTCCTTCTGATCGGACCCGCATGGTGTCTGAGTTACTTATACAAAAAAGTGGGAATTTCCTACTAAGAGTTGCGATCCTGCGGAATTCCGGGATTCGATTCCGGATTCCGCAACTCGGCGAATCCTCCGCGCGTCGAACGCAAAAAACTTGACCGTTCCGGAGGATCCGCTACGATTTCCGTTCCTTAGTGAGGAATCAGATTTGAAAACCGACGTAAACGATACGAACCGTTTCACCAGAAAAAAAATGCTCCGTTTATCCGCGGGAACCGTTTTGTCCTTAAGCGCGGCGGGTTTCGCGATCGCGAATACGGCGGGTTGTTCCTCCGGACCGAAAGGCGCCGCGGATAGGAATCTAAAATACCCTTCCTTAGCCAAGGTTCTCGAGGAATTGAATACATTAGAAAAATCGAATATAATCGAGGGATACGGAACCTGGGACGCCGGAAAGATATTTCTTCACTGCGCTCAATCGATCGAATATTCAGTCCAGGGTTATCCAGAAAATAAAAGCGCCCTTTTCCAAAACACCGCGGGCAAACTCGCCTTTTTGAAATTCTCGCTTTTCCAAAAGATGTCGCACGATTTGGAGGCTCCGATTCCCGGCGCAGCCGAAATCCGATCCGATACGGACTGGAAAAAAAGCCTATCCATACTTCGGGAAACGATCCTCAAATTCAACGCGTACGGCGGGGAATTAAAACCCCATTTCGCCTACGGAAATCTGACGAAAGAGGAATACGATCTGGCGCATGCGATGCACATCGCCAACCATTTCAGCTATATTAGAATTTCTTAAATTTTCGATCCGCAAAAAAAAGACCCCGGAATTCCTGGGAATTCCGAAGTCGGAGAGCAAGTGTTTCGGATGGATTCGTAAGTTGAAAAGAGAATAAAATTACAATGCGGCCAAACTCGTTTCCGCAAGTTCATAACCGCCCATCTGATCCGGATGAAAGTTCGGTTTAAAATATTGCAGCGCCCCTCCGAACAGGGGAGGAACCGTAAGTCGCATATAATCGCGCGCGTATCCCCGATCCTGACGGAACCGTTTCCAGGTGGCTTCCCGATCCGCGATCAAAAACCAATACTGGAACAGAATCGCGAACGACCAAAGCATAACCGTCGCGATCGTAAAACCGGCGATTCTTAGGAAATAACCGGGGGCGACTTCGCGCATCACGTCGTAAACGACGGACTTATGTTCGATCTCTTCGCACGCGTGCCAAACGAGCAATTTTCTCATGTCTCCGTAAGCGTCGCGGGCCAAATCGTATTTGAGCGAAATTTCGCCGAGGGTCGCCGTGTAATGTTCGAGCGCCGCGGTGATCGAAAGATTGATCTTAGGACCGAAGACGAAACCTAAAAAAGCGAAGATGACCTTATAAACGATCCGATGATAAAAGGCGGCGATCCGATCCACCGGTAATGCCGATTTGCGGAGCGAATCCCAAACCCGTTCGTGTTCCTTGCCGTGTTGCACTTCCTGACCGATGAAGGCCTTTACTCGGTTTCTTAAGGTTTCGCTTTTGATCCTGTCCTGAAAGGGTTTGACGCTTCGGATAAAAAAACGTTCTCCTTCCGGAAAGATCACGTGAAAGCTGTTTAAGGAGTGTGTAATAATGGAATTATCGTGAAAGTAATATTTGGGAAGATCGTCCAGACCTTCGAAGTCCAACTTTCGGACCGACGGCGCGTTCCCATCGATTTTTTTTACGAACGGTTTTTTCATCTCTACCTTCCCCCGCTTTTCGGCGGATTCGTTTCCGAATTCCCGCAATAAGATACTCGATCCGTGCTCCGGACGCTTCTCGAATCCCGAAACCGCTGGTGGATTTTGAAATCGGCTAGGATTTTCGGCTCGAATTCTTTCTATCGAAATCGGAAACGAACGTAAATCGACGCGGCTTGGAAATCGAAAGAGCGATTCCGATCCGGCGGTCAGGAATCTTCTTTACGGAATAGGAAGGATCGAAATTCTGGAACGCAGGTCCGGGGGATTAGCTCAGCTGGTTAGAGCGCTACCTTGACATGGTAGAGGTCACTGGTTCGATCCCAGTATCTCCCACCACGGCCCGATTCCCCGCATCTTATACTCTTTACAGTTTCGATCCTCTTCGCAGTTTTAGTTGGAATGCGTCTTTTTCAAGGGAGAATCGTAACCAAAACCGTTCTGGTTCTTTCCGTTGTCAGCCTATTCACGGACATCGCCTCCGAGATGTTGTATCCGATTCTTCCTATATATCTGAAAGAGATCGGGTTCTCCGTTTTTCTAATCGGATTTTTGGAAGGCGTCGCCGAAGCCACCGCCGGTTTTAGCAAGGGTTCGTTCGGAAGGATGTCGGACCTCAGCGGCAAACGGCTTCCGTTCGTACGATGGGGATATTTTCTAAGCGCCCTTTCCAAACCGATGATGACCTTTTTCGGATCCGTGTTTTGGGTTTTTTCGGTGCGAACCCTGGACCGTCTCGGAAAGGGAATCCGCACCGCGGCACGGGACGCGCTTTTATCGGACGAGGCTTCCGCCGAAAACAAAGGCAAGGTATTCGGATTTCACAGATCCATGGACACCTTCGGAGCGGTTTTGGGACCGGTCGCGGCTCTTATTTTTTTGACGGCTTTTCCCGGAAGATATCGGGAATTATTCCTTTGGGCATTCTTGCCGGGAATCGCGGCGATCTTATTGACGTTTTTGATAAGCGAAAAGGAAAAAACTCCCGCACCGGAATCGGAATCCGAAAAAATCTCCGTGGTACAATTCTACGGATATTGGAAACGGGCGCCGGCCGATTACAGGCTTTTATGTAAAGGAATTCTAATATTCACACTTTTTAACGGTTCGGACGTGTTTCTTCTTTTAAAGCTGAAGGAATCCGGAATGGAC
>NZ_NPEF01000264.1 GCF_002811955.1 Leptospira ellisii | reverse complement strand
ACAACGTCGCTCTGGATAAGTTCCGATATTCCTGGGGCTTGGGTTTGCGGATTCAGATTCCAGTACTTCCTCTTCGGATTTATTTCGCGCAGAAGTTGAAATACACTGGAGTCGCCGAGCATCCGTTCACGAAATTCGAATCCGACAACGCATTTCAGTTTGTGTTCGGAATCGGAGATTTTAGATTTTAACCGTGGACCCACTCCTCGAAGGATTAAACGAAGAACAAAAGAAAGCCGTTCTCAAGATCGACGGTCCCGTTCTGATTTTGGCCGGAGCCGGCTCCGGTAAGACGAGGGTCATCACACATAGGATCGCCAATCTTTTGCTCAATCACGGAATCGATCGAATCTGCGCGGTTACCTTCACCAACAAAGCCGCGGCGGAAATGCTGGAACGGGTACGTAAACTCGTTCCCGTAATCCCGAATCATCTTCAGATCAAAACCTTCCATTCCCTTTGTCTGTATATTCTGCGTCGGGAAGCCGCTTTTTTCGGTTTCGACAGCGGTTTTACCGTTTACGATACGACCCTTCAGGAATCGCTTCTCAAACAGGTGATCAAGGATCTTTCCCTGGATTCCAAATTCTATAAACCCTCGATGCTGGGGAATTATATCAGCGGTTTGAAGGACAAGATGCTCGGTCCGGAAGCGTATCTGGAAAAGGAGGGGCGCACCGATTTCTCCAAAACCGTCTCCGCGATTTACAAGGAATACGAAAAACGGAAGGATACGAGCCGGGCCTTCGATTTCGGAGATCTGATCTGGAAGACGGTTCAACTGTTTCAAAAATCCCCGGACGCGCTTTCCAAATACCGTTCGCGCTGGGAATACGTAATGGTGGACGAATATCAGGATACGAATAAGGTCCAATACGAACTCGTTCATCTTCTCGTGGGAGAAACCAAAAATCTCTGCGTAGTCGGGGACGACGACCAGTCGATCTATTCCTGGAGAGGAGCCGACATCGGAAATATTCTGAACTTCGAAAAGGATTTTCCGAACGCGACCGTGATCAAACTTGAGGAGAATTACAGATCCTCTGCGAACATCATTCTCGCCGCATCCCGCGTGATATCTAACAACACGCAGAGAAAACAGAAAGAGATCTTCACCAACAATTCTTCCGGTTCTCCGGTGCGTCTCAACGAATATCAGAACGAGACGGAGGAGGCTCACGGAATCGTATCGAGGATCCGGTCAGCGTATTCTTCCGGAATTGAATATAAGAATATCGCGATATTCTATCGCACGAATCCGCAAACCCAAGCCCCAGGAATATCGGAACTTATCCAGAGCGACGTTGTTTCCGGAAAGCACCAGATTGGCCGGATTGTTCAACTCTTCGAACGTATAATCCGCTTTCCGAAGCGCGCTGAGGTTATAGTGATTAGTAAGGGCGTATGCGACCGGATCCTTCTGCTGCGATTCCAAAATCCGCTGGTCGTACGTGGTGAATAAGTCGCGTCGAACCCCCGTGGCCCGGTTGACTTCCTCGAACAAGGCCCCTGCGTCGAAAAACAAAACCAACCAGAGAAGCGTCGGTTCGATCGGGAAACGCAATTCCGAACCGAACATCATACGGCTCGCGGCCCCGTCTCTCCACTCGGTCGGATACTTCGCGTCGTTGTAAAACCAACCTCGAAGGGATTCGTATCCTCCCAAAAACTGCAGATCCTGCAACTGGATATACGGATTTTGGATCGGATCCTGTTTTCCGTAATACGGAACCCTCTGGAACGTGAACAAGGACGAACTTCGGAATTCCTGAACCACTCTCCAGCGACGAAGCGCGTTGTTTCTGAAAAGACCGAAAAAGCTGTAATCGAACCAGGTATGATAGTATTCCGCAAGAACCCGGAACTGGTCGAAGTGCGATTGTCCGCCTAACGCCTGCCCTACGTTGTCCATTTGAAAAAGGAGATCGTATCCCTGGGTCGGATTGAATACGTTGTCCCGTATGTCGTACGCGATCCCGTTGGAGATCTGGGAACGGAACTGCCAACCCCTTCGCACCTCCGCCAAGACCTGATCGGACACGAGGGAAGACGGATTTGTGGAAGCGTATATACTCGGAGAATATCTGTGGAAGTGGGTCCAGTTGATGAAAATCCTATGACCGATTCCCACGGTAAACCCTACGCCGTCCCGGGAATAGATCGCCTGTTCCTTGATCGACTGCTGGTTGTTGTTTTCCGTAATCGAAACGGCCCCCACGTTATAAATTCTCGAGGAATAAAACAAAGACAGGGACAAGGACCAGGGTTTATTGTAAAGCCAGGGTTCCGTCCAAGTGATCTGGAACAAACGGCGGAAAGGACCGAATTCCAAACGTCCTGAAATTTTTTGACCGGTTCCGTTCAGGTTGTTCTCTCCGACCTCCGTGAAGATGGAGAATCCGGTGATGGTTCCGTAACCTCCCCCCATCGACACGGTTCCCGTAGGTTGTTCCAAAACTTCGATGATCAAATTCATCTTGGTTTGGTCCGAACCGGGACGCATGTTGAAGTTCACTTCCTTAAAATAACCCAGGTTGAAGATCCTTTCCCTGGACCGGTTTACCAGCGTGGAATTGAACAGATCCCCCGGTTTAAAAAGAAGTTCCCGCCGAATCACGCGATCCTGCGTCTTTTTATTCCCTTTGATGATGACGTTTTCCACGTAAGCGAGATTGTTTTCGCGTATGTTAAAATCCACGTGGACGAACTTTTTACCGTGTAACTCGGGTTTTGTGTTATAGAGCTGTCTAAGGCGCTTAACGTGGAGCTGCGAATATTCGGTTTCGCAGATTTTGCGTTCCTCTTCGGTCTTGCGGCTGTAACAGTTTTCGTAATATTCCAAATTCTCCCGATCGAGGGAGATCACCTTTCTTCTAGGAATCACCTGCGCGAAAAGATATCCCTTCGAACTGTAGAGTTCGTTCATCGTACCGCGATCCCGCATAAAACGACTTTCGTCGAAAAGAACGCCGACGTCTCCGTCGCTGTAATCCAAGGAGCGTTCTAGATCCTTCGTGGGAAAAAGCGGCTTGAGTTCGTCTTTTGGGGTCTCGGGGGGATTTTTCTCCTTGTTCAAAAAGAGAGGACGGCCTTCGTTGTCGACGGTCATATCGTGATTGATCGTGTATCCGTTGAAGAAGTAAACCTGACCTTCCGAAATTTTGATGTTTACTATGATTACCCTTCGGTCCTTCTTTTCCGGATTTTCCCAGTGGATCTCCCAGTTGGTTCCCTCACGCGCGAGTTCCGCGTCGAGATAACCCCGGCTTTTGAGATACGCGACGATCGTGTCCTTGTCCTTTTCGAAGGAGGATTCCTTAAAATTCCCGCCCTCGAAAACCCCTTCCTCCTTCATTTCCATAACGGAAAGAATTTCGGAGGTTTCCACGGATTCGTTTCCGTAGACGTTGATTTTGGAAACGGGAATCTCCTCCCCCTCGTCTATGATAAAACGAACTCGAACCAAATTGGTTTTCGGATCCGGTTTTCCCAATTCCACTTTGACGTACGCTAGGAAAAATCCCTCGTCCCTGTATTTCTGGAGAATCAAATCGCGCGACTTGGTGATCTTCTGCGGAGTGATGACCTCGTTGTCCTTCAACGGAAGTTTATCCCTGAGATCGGCGGGGAACACCTCGTCCGCTCCGACGAATTCCACCTCTCGAACCCTCGGCCTTTCCCTCATATCGAAGATGACCCGAACCCCGTCTCCCATATCCTCCGCTTGTATATCGACGAAGTAGAAAAAACCGGAGTTGAAGAGGGTTTTTAGATCCTTATCCAAAAGTTTTTTGGTAAGTTGTTTTCCCGGACGCATATCGATCATCGATTCGAGATCGCTGTCGGGAGTGTTTTTGTTCCCTTTGAATTTGACCTCTTTGATCACCTTCCCCAAAAAATCGGTCCGTTTGGAAAGCAATTGGGTCAGGTCGCCCGAGTAGAATAAAAGTCCGAAAAGGATGACGAGTATGGATCCTTTTAAGATAAGGGAAAATGCGCGTTTCAATTTAAGAACTAGGCCACCAGATTTATGTTTACAAAATTCAAACCGTAAGGACCGGAATTTATTTTTCTCCGGCTCCCGTCTGCCTAACCATCGCTAAATTAAATTTACTCACACCGGCTTCGTTCACTTTATCGATCACTTTGATCACGGTCTGATAACTCGCGGTGCCGTCTCCGCGTATGATCACTCTGTTTTTACCCGGATCTCTTTTTTCGGCGGGACCCAAGAATATATTGATCTTCTCCGTCAGTTTTTCCACGGGAACCGGATCTGTATCCTTATCCAAAAAAATCTTTCCGTCCTTATTAACGGTAATGACCAATTCGTCCTTTTTCTTTTCCTGCGCGGTGGAAGAGGAACGCGGAAGTTCGATCTTCATCACGGTGGATTTTTCCAAAGTGGCGTTCATCAAAAAGTAGATCACGATAAAGCTGATCACGTCGATCAGCGGAGCCAATTCGATTTGACCGGCTCTGCCGGCGGAGGATCGGAACTTTCGGAACTTCATGGTTATTTTAAGTATTTAACGGCCTGACCCGAAAGATTTTCCATTTCGGCGATCGTATCTTCCTTCCGTTTTTGAAAGTAATTGTAGGCAACGTATGCGGGAATCGCGATCGCAAGTCCCATCGCGGTAGTGATCAAGGCCTCGCTGATCCCTACTTCCGCCCCTCTGGTTCCGGAACCTTCCTCGAAAGAACGGATGATTCCTAAAACGGTTCCCAAAACCCCGAGTAAGGGAGAAATCGTGGCGATGGTTCCCAATCCGGATAAGAAACGTTCCATTTTGAGAATCTGGGCGAATCCGGCGGATAACATCTCCTATTCCGCGGACCCTAAGTTTTTA
>NZ_NPEF01000263.1 GCF_002811955.1 Leptospira ellisii | reverse complement strand
CTATTATCTTTATATTCTTTTTTAATAATCCTATTTTTTCGGAGGAATCGGAACCGCTCCGCATATTAAACGCGATCGTCCGGGAACATCCTGAGGCGAAGTCGCTCTTCCATTCCCTACACGCCCACAAATCGCATACGGAGGCCACGGGAATTATGCCGGATCCGAAAATCGGAGTGGCGTACCGAAATTATCCGACCAGGAACGGATATTCCCTGAACGACCGTCCCCTGGATACGCCAACCATGACCGGAATCGAATTCTCCTTATCCCAAGAATTTCCGTTTCCAGGTAAACTCGGTTCGGAACAGAGAATCTCCAAATTTATGGAAACGGAAGCGGGCTGGAATTTCGAATCGGGGATCAATCGTCTTCTGGCCGACGCGCTTTCCAAAATAAACCGTTATCAGAGAACCTCGATCAAAAAGGAATTGAATCGGAAAATCGCAGATCTGCTTCGAGCGGAAAAAAAGGTTTCGGAAGGATATTACTCCTCGGGAAGTTCTCCTTTGGCGGAGGCTCTGAAGGTATCGATCGCCAAAACCGCCTCGATGGAAAAGGAAACGGAATATTCCGCGATTCTAAAGGATCTCTCCTCGCAACTGGAGTATTTTCTCGTGGAGGACAGGGTCTCCTTCCGGGATCTATCCCTTTTCGACATGGATTCCTATTTCAAGGAACACGCTTCTCGAATATTAGAATTTCAGAATTCAGTCGAAACGTCTGCCGCGGAGAATCCGGAATATAAACTCTACCTGGCGGAAGAAAAACGACTTCGTGAATCAGCTAAACTGAGCAAACTTTCCCTTCTTCCTCAGACCGAAGTGTTCGTCTCTTATATGAAACGCCGCTCCCAAACCTTCGCGCTCGATCAAGGACCGTTGGAATATAAGGTCATGGACACGACCGAATACAGAGGTGACCTTTTCAGTTTCGGAGTTAATCTGAGAGTTCCCGTCTGGTCCGCGCTAAAATGGGGCAGTATTTCCGGTCAATATGAAACCGAAGCCGAATCGGGTAAGGAGACGGCTCGTAAGATAAAACTTCAGGTGATTGCGGAGTTGAATCGCAATTCGGAATTGATACGAGGTTACGAAAAACAGATCGAAATTCTCGATCGAAAACTCGTCCCCGAATTGGAACAAGCGGTTCGAGCCGCTTCCGCTTCGTATCTTTCCGGAAAGATCAATTTTCAGGAACTCTCTTCGATTCAAGTGGAGGTATGGAACGCGAAAATCCGAAAGGAGGATTTGCTCGAAAAGAAAAACGATTCCGTCATCAACGTTCTAAAAATCCTGAGTCTTTTGTATCCCCACAAGGATAATCCTCTCCATTCGGATCATACGGCAACCGCCGCAGGGGGAAGACGATGAGATTCCCAAAAACAATCACGTTAGTCGTCCTTTTCTCCGTCCTTATCGGATGCGCCCAAAAAAAGGAGGAATACTATTGTCCTATGCATCCGACTTACACTTCCGATCGTCCCGGAACCTGTCCGATCTGCAATATGGATCTCGTAAAGCGGGAGACGGGAGAACATTCCCATTCCACGGCGAATGAAGAAATCGTAACTCGGAAGACTGATTCCGCCGATCCTTCGGAGTTCGCGCTTTCCTCTGAAAAACAACAATCCATCGGAATCAAAACCGCGGCGGTGGAAAGAAGGGACCTGGTCAAAACGATACGCGCCTATTCTACCGTGGCGTACGACCCCGAATTGTATACGGCCCTTTCCGAATACGAAGAACTCGTACACTCCCGCGGACTTTTTTCAGAATCGGGCGTATCCTTGAACACGGAACGTCTTCAGATTCGTCTGAAACAACTCGGCTTGTCCGTGGAACAGATCCGTCTCTGGACTTCCGGGAAACGGGATCCCGCCGAACTGATATTAGGTGGAAAGAACGGAAGAGCGCACGTCTATTCCCAGATCTACGAAACGGATTCCAATTTCCTAAAGGTGGGGAGCCAGGTCGTATTCACCACGAACGCATTTCCTGAGCGAACGTTTCGGGGAAACGTCAAAAGTATCGACACGATTTTGGACCGCAACAGCAGAACGTTACGCCTGAGAAGCGAGGTTGCGGATTCAGACGGCCTATTAAAACCGCAGATGTTCGGCGATCTGGAAATCGCCGCCCCTATGAAACGAGTATTGAGCGTTCCCGCCTCCGCGATTTTGGAAACCGGTTTACGAAAGATCGTTTATGTTCGTACGGGGCCGGACCGATTCGCGGGAAAAGAAGTAAGAACGGGTAGAACTGCGGATGCCTGGGTTGAAGTCGTGGAAGGATTGGAGGAAGGACAATACGTAGTGATCGAATCCGCTTTCCTCGTCGATTCCGAAGCGAAAATCCGCTTCGGTTCCTCCGATCACAAACATTGAGGCGTTTTATGATTCATAAAATCATTCGATTTTCCGCATTACATCCCTTTCTGATCCTTTGGGTCACCGGTGCGATATTATTCGCGTCGTACTTCGCGGCCAAAAAAATCCCTTTGGACGCGATCCCGGATCTTTCGGATACGCAGGTAATCGTGTATTCGCGATGGGACCGCAGTCCCGATATTTTAGAGGACCAGGTCACATATCCCATCGTAACATCCTTGTTAGGCGCTCCCAAAATCAAAGCAGTGCGTGGATTTTCGGATTTCGGATACTCATATGTCTACGTGATCTTTCAGGACGGAACCGATCTTTATTGGGCGCGTTCCCGGGTTTTAGAATCCCTCGCCCGAATCCAGCCCAATCTTCCGGAAGGGGTAAGGACGGAATTGGGCCCCGACGCGAGTTCGGTGGGATGGATCTATCAATATGCGTTAGTCGACACGTCTGGCAACTCTTCTCTCACCGATCTTCGGACGTTTCAAGACTTCAAACTCAAATACGTTCTTAATTCCGTTCCCGGAGTTTCGGAGGTGGCTTCGATCGGCGGATTCAAAAAACAATATCAGATCGTAGTCAATCCGTCGGCGCTCCGTTCCTACGGGGTCAGCTTCGAACTTCTGATAAAAAAAATCCGCGAGAATAACCGGGAAACCGGCGGCAGACTTTTGGAAATTTCAGGAGCGGAATATATGATACGCGGAAGGGGCTATCTCTCCTCCTTGGAGGACATAGAAAGGATCTCGTTAGGAACCGATGCGAACGGAACTCCTATACTCCTAAAAAACGTGGCTTCCGTACAGATCGGTCCGGACCTTCGAAGGGGAATCGCGGATCTCAACGGAGAAGGGAACGTGGTCGGAGGAACGGTGGTGATGCGTCACGGAGAGAACGCGTTATCCGTAATCGATCGCCTGAAAGCTAAATTGGAAACGGTGAGAAAAAATCTGCCTCCCGGAAGCGAACTCGTCGCCACATACGACCGATCGGAGCTGATCGAACGCGCGATCTCGACGCTTCGATGGAAACTGTTCGAGGAGATCATCATCGTTTCCGGTGTGATCCTGCTGTTTCTTTGGCACTTTCCTTCGGCGATCATTCCCATACTTACGATTCCGATCAGCGTGTTGATCGCGTTTATTCCGATGTATCTTCTAAACGTCAACGCAAACCTGATGTCCCTTTCGGGAATGGCGATTTCCATCGGAGTCCTCGTAGACGGGGCGATTGTCGAGGTGGAAAACGCATATAAAAAACTGGAAGAATGGGAGTCTAACGGAAGACGGGGTGACTATCATCAAATCCGACTCGATGCTCTTTTGGAGGTCGGTCCCTCCGTGTTCTTTTCGCTCCTGGTGATCGCCGTCGCGTTCTTTCCCGTTTTCGCCTTGGTGGATCAGGAGGGAAGGTTATTTAAACCTTTGGCATATTCAAAAAATATAACTATGGCGGTAGCGGCGCTTCTTGCGATCACGTTGGATCCGGCCTTCCGAATGTTGTTCACGAGAATGGAGCCGTTCCGCTTTCGCAACGAAACGATTTCGAAAATCGCTACGACGCTTCTAATCGGGAAATATCATCCGGAGGAAAAACACCCCGTCAGCAGAATCCTGTTTCGATTTTACGAACCTGTATGCCGACAGGTATTGGACCATCCCAAAACCGTCATCCTTTCCGCGGCGCTTCTCGTGTTTTTGACGATACCGTTGTATCTGCGTTTGGGTTCTGAATTTATGCCTCCATTGGACGAGGAGACGATTCTGTATATGCCCACCACGTTACCCGGAATAGGAGTCGCAGAGGCGGAAAAGCTGTTGGTCGCAATGGACAAACGGTTGAAGGAAGTACCGGAAGTTCAACGGGTATTCGGAAAATCGGGAAGATCGGAAACGGCCACCGACTCGGCGCCGCTTTCAATGATGGAAACAATAATATTATTAAAACCTAAAGAACAATGGAGAAAGGCGGATCGGTTTTATTCCTCTTGGCCGAAATTTCTCCGATTTCCGTTCCTGCAGTTCGTAAGCGAACGGATCACCAAGGAGGAATTGGTAAAAATCCTCAACGCTACGACGCAGTTTCCGGGAACGACGAACGCCTGGACGATGCCGATCAAAGCCAGAATCGATATGCTGAGCACCGGAATGAGGACGCCGATAGGAATCAAAATCCTGGGTTCGTCCTTGAAAGACATAGAAAGGATCGGAATCGAAATCGAATCACTCCTAAAAAAAGATCCCGAAACGAGAAGCGTCTTTGCGGAGAGGACCGCGGGAGGGTATTTTCTGGACATAGAACTCGAAAGGGATCGTTTGGCTCGTTACGACATCTCCGTGGACGCTGCGCAGGAAATCGTTTCGGCCGCCATAGGCGGAGAATCGATCACTCAAACGATCGAGGGAAGGGAGCGTTTCGGAGTGAACGTGCGTTATCCGAGGGAATTGCGAGATTCCACGGATAAAATCCGCTCTATCCTCGTTCCCACAAACGCGTTCG
>NZ_NPEF01000262.1 GCF_002811955.1 Leptospira ellisii | reverse complement strand
AGAAGGAAACCGCGAACAAGGAGGAGATTCTAAGAATCGCCGTACACGACCTCAAAAGTCCGGTTTCGGGGATCGTAAGTCTAAGCGGAATCCTGTTGGAGAATAGGGACAAGATAGGAAAAAACTTCGTCGAAAACCTGTACGCCACGAGCAAATCGATTCTGGAATCGATAGACGAAATCCTTTTTTTAAGCAATTCGAACGAAAAGAATCCGGAACGGAAATCCGGGAACTTCGTCCTGGAGGATCTGACGGAGGAGGTGATCGCCAATCTGGGATTCTCCCTTTCCGCGAAATCGATCTCCATAAAAAGGAAATTCAATGATAAAAACATTATATTCGGAAATCGGAAAGTATTCTACCGGATATTGGACAACCTACTGGGAAACTCGATCAAATATTCCAAACAAAGATCGACGATCCGACTAAGAATCATCAAGGAGAAAGGGGACGACGATCTCCACCGAGGGAAGGTCGTCCTGGAGATACACGACGCCGGACCCGGTTTTTCGCAGGAAGATCTCCGGAAAGGAATTCAGGAATTCCAAAGGCTTTCCGCCAAACCCACCGGAAACGAATCGTCCACCGGTTTGGGACTCGCGATCGTCCAAAAAATGTTGGTTCCGTTCGGAGCGGAAATTACGATCGGGAACTCCAAATTGACCCGAGGCGCCTTCGTCATGTTGCGACTTTCTCCTTCCCGCTCAAAAGAATTATGAAATTATAATATTCAGCCAAACCAAAAATGTGCCGAAACTCCGGAACAAAACGATAAAAGAGTGGTAAAATTGCGCATTTCCTTTTTATTAGTCCGAGGATGTCTTCTAAATTCGCGACGATCGTCGGCCTTATGATCCACTGCGGTTGTGCGGTTCTTCACAACTATACGTTAGGAGAAATAGACAACCGATCGGCGAACAAAAAACCGTTCGAAATCCTCGTAAGCCAGACCGGATTCAGGTTCGAAGAGGGAATTTCGCTCGTCCAGGCCGGACTCGCCGGCAAAGGCGGACATGCGAACGACCAGTCGATCCGGGAATTGGAATTCGCGAAACTGATCATAGAACTTTCTACGATGGGTCCGGTCACCGGCGGCAAGGTTTTTACGGATAAATACGCGGATGAAATTCCCAAACTCATATACGAGCGCTGTCCTTCCGGAAACGTGACCGGGCTGAGAAGCGTCCGCGAAACGGCGCGTTATCCCGTGATCTCCGGAGAAATCGTGAAAATCGAGGGGTTCTGCATTGAATAAAATTCCGACTTTTATAACCGCCCTTTTAACGGGAATACTCCTGAACGGCTGCGTTTTTTTACAAAGTATTTCGATTACGCAACAGCCGGCCGCAGCGCAAAGAAACGTTCCGATCGAGGCGGAAGTTTCAAAATTCGTAATATTGGCCTTTAACTTCAACAATGACTTCCTGGGCGAGATACCGGAAAAACTCTCTTCGCAATGTCCGAAGGGGAAAGTCACCGGATTGATGACGAAATACGAAAAGGTTAGCTACGTCTTCGCTTACCGCATGGTGGTGAAAGCGAAAGGTTACTGCGTACAGGAATAAGATGAGGATTTCAACCGCCGCTCTTCTGTCCTTATGTCTATCGGGTTGTATGTATTCCGTACATCAATTCACGTCGAGCGACGTCTCCTTTCCGCGCAAAACGGAATCGATGAAACGGATCGTAGCAGAATCACAGCAATTCGTAATATTAGGTTTCGCTAAAAACACGGATTACGCGGACGAAGCTCTGTCCAAACTTTTGGAACTTTGTCCTTCGGGGACCGTACAATCCGTCGGAACGAGATTCAGCACCGATCTAGGATTCCTATCTTGGACCAACAGAATCCGACTCGAAGGTTACTGCGTCGAGTGAAGGTATCAAAACAACCGTAAACCGTTCTTAAAACTTGATCTGCATGCCTACGCTGATCAAAGGATAATATTTCACCTTACCTCCGATCGCCGTCGATTCGATATAGTTTGAATTGTAGATGGGGTCCGGATTGCTCGGGGTGGTCGTGCCCGTCAAAAGACTGTGAGTCGCGTTCCTGGAATAAGGACTGAAATTGTTGAACGATTCGCTGATCTGATTTCTATTCCCGAAAAAATTGATCAGTTCAAGATACGTGTTGACGTAGCCCCATTGGTAATTGAGAAAACGGTCCACCCGGATGTCCAACTGATGAAAGTCGGGCCATCTTCCGGAATTGTAATATTCCGAATACGTAGGAGTATAAAGATTGATGCCGGTGGAGGCGATTCCTCCCGCCTTGGAAGAACCCGTGATGGGAGTGATCGGAACGTTGGTAAGATAGGTGTATTTGCTTCCTATCTGCCAATCCTGACCGAATTTCCAAGCGAACACGATATTGAGGATATGCGTTCTGTCGTAATCGTATAACAGGAGTTTGTCGTTATCGGCAAGCAGTTCGAAATTTCCGTCGTCGTAATAGTTGAGATAATTGCCGCCGTCGTGCATCTGATACAACAACCTTCGATCCCGATTATCGATCGTCCTTTGGCGTGTTTCGTCTTCCGTAAGCTGCGGCTGATGATTGTTCCGCTTCGAGACGGAATTGGTATAGGAAATCCATCCGAAAAAACGGCGGCCCGGACCCGGATTTGCCTTTAGGAAAAATTCGACCCCTCTGGAAAAACCGTCCCTCGTATTCGAATAATTCATGTTACGTACGACCAACGGTTTGTCGAGGACGTCGTCGGGATGATTGACGATGTCCCTCCTTTCGTTGTTGGGTTGGTAAGGGTCCTGAATATACGCGTCCGGCGTGACGAGATTGGAATACTGATTGTGGAATCCCTCCACCTTGATGAGATAATTCGAAGTGATCCTCTGTTCGATTCCCACGGAGGAATGGATCGAACGTTCCATCTTCAGATTCGGATTTCCGGAACGGGAGGAAAATTGTTCGATCATCAAAGGCGCGTTAAAGTGTTCTCCCGTTCCCGCGAGAAACTTGGTTCCGGTTTTTTGAATTTCGTATTCGGCTCTTCCGCGGAACGCACCTCTCTTCTCGTGGGCCTTATCGTAATAATCGTAGCGATAACCGGGAAGAATGCTCAGACCTCCGAACTTAAACTCCAGTTCGGCAAAACCGGCGATCTCCCTCGTTTGAATCCTATCCCCTTCTATCAACGCGCGGAATTGCCGGTTCGAATCGAGAAGACCGTTGAAAAAATCCAAAAAAGTCGCGTTCGACGATTTGATGTCTTCACCCTGAAGTTGAATCGTCTTATCGCGATATTGTCCTCCGAAACGGAACGTTAGATGTCTTTGAATGAGATCGATTCGGGTGTTGCTTTCGACGAAGTTCAGACTTTGGGAGGTTACGTTCGTAAGACCGAAAATCTGCTCGGCGGTGAGCGGATTCTTAAAATCGACTTCGAAATTTTCGCGGAAGTAGTTGTTGGACGCCGAGAAGGAAGTTTCGAACCAGGATTGATTGTTGTACGTATAACGGAAACCGGAGGTCCGAAAAAGGCGTTCCAATCCTACCGGAGGTCGGCCGGAAGCCACGGTTTCGATCACCGAAGCTCCGAAAAAATCCTTCTTGCTGTTTTCGAATTCGTCCTGACGTTTCGTATATTGTTGTTTGTCCTTTGCTCCGAACAATAAAACCGTAAAGTTATGATTTGCGGCGGGCTTCCAGTTGAACTTGGCCTGATAATCCTCGTAATCGGCGTATTTCGCGTCGGCGGGAATCCCGTCCGGATACAACTTGAGCAGCGTGAAGTTCGGATACGACTTCCGGGCGGAAACGATCGCATACAAACGGTCTGAAATCCTGTTCTGATGATAAACGTCGGAAAGGAACGTGTTCAAGTTGATCACGGAAGAGGTTTTGGCGACCGTATCCGGAGTGCGGATGTCTATGATTCCGCCGGTCGCAAAACCGAATTGAACCGGGAAGGCCCCTGAGTAAATATTAAAGGATTTTATAATATTATTATTTAATACGGAGGATTGATCCCCCAAGTGGTAGGGATAGGACATGGGAAATCCGTCGAGATAATAGCCGTTGGCGAGGGTTCCGCCGCCCCGCATCACCAAAAAACCGCGTTCGCTGTTGGAATACGGATTGGAATTTCCCACGCTGTTCACGAGATTGTTGAACGAAGACGAGGAAAGACCGATCGGAGGAACGGCCGCGATTCCCGGCAGGGTTTGGATCGCCTTCAGAGCGTCGTTCTGCGCCCCCGGAAGCCGTTTGATCTCCTCCTGCTGAAGCGTATAACGCGACAACGATTCCAACCGATCCCCGAGAACGTTGATTTCTCCGGCCGCCGGTTTGCTGATGAAGAGGAAAATTTTCTGACCGTCGTATTCCACATTCACCGATTTTTTGAACACCTTCTGCGCCGTCATGATCCGAAGTTGGTACGTTCCCGGAGAAGGAAACGCGACCTTAACCGAACCTTCTCCGTTCGTGATCAGATACTTTCCGATTTCCTGAAATACGATCGGAGTATTGCCGACCGCATCGCTTCCGGATTCTTCCGAAACGACGATCTCCGCGTTCAGACTTTTTTGGGAGAGTAAAGGAGAATGGAAAACGAAGCCGAAACAAAAAACCGAAAGCAAAACCTGCTTTGACAAAAATGAAAACCGGGCCGCGCTTCGATCGGGAGCCGAGGAGCGTGTCGAAAAGTTATGCGAAACGGCGCGGATTTCGGCAAATTTCATATTTCGTAGAAATCGCGAGGATTTCCCCATAATCTTCCGGATTCCTTAGAAAATAAGAAAGCGATCGTTTTTCAATGATTAAATTACCGTAAAACGTTTAAAATGTTTCGTAAAATGGAACTCGGCCGTTGCATTTCATAACGGGAAAAACGTTTTGAAACGGGCGAGGATCAAAATTTAGTTTGACATCAAACATTATTTAG
>NZ_NPEF01000261.1 GCF_002811955.1 Leptospira ellisii | reverse complement strand
CGTCGGCCGGATACAAAACGATCGCGTCCGTCTTATCGCCGGCAGAATCGGGAAGCAGTACGAACTTTTCCTTTTTGTCTTTGAGCGTGATTTCCGAGGCCTTTTTATACGAAGGAACTACCGAATTCGAAAAAAGTATCATTCCTTCCCATCTACCCCGGATCTCGTAGGCGGCGCCTTCCGCCAATTTTTTGACCTGTCTCGCACGGGAACGATCGAATTTGTTGATTCGATATTTATAATATACGTTTTCTCCGTTCCAATCGTAAAAGACCGCGTAGTTTCCTTTGAGTTCCTGAAAGAAGAGTTTCCAGGCCTCCGGAAAATTCGGCGAATTATCGTTTAAGGATTCCTTAATATCCGAAAGTCTCGGCTCCGAAAAGGAAATGGAACCGCGATACGTGGCCGCGGCTCTTTGGACCTCCTGCGCGGAGGTTTCCAAGGACCAAACCGAAACGAGCAGTAACAAAGACGCCCGGATCCGGTTCGGAAAACGGAATTTCAAATTCCGTCCTCCAGTTCTTCGGATTCCGGTTTGGATCCGGAGCCGGGAGAAGGGGATTCTCCCGAAGGAGTTCCCGAACTCGGAGAGGAGGTTCCGGGTAACGGAGACGCGTCGCCCGAACGGCTTGGGCGGTCTTTGGATCCGGGTTTGAACTTGGGAAGTTCGATTTCCTTCGCATCCGAATCCGAGGAGGTTTCCCCCTTCTTCAATTTTTCGATCGCGGTTTTGGCGGCCTTTTTCACCTTTTCGCTCGGATCCCTCTGCGCTTTGTATTCCAGAATTTCCAAAACGGCGGGATCTCCGGTGTCCGTGAGATGTTTGATGGCGCGAAGTCGGACGACCGGATCGTCGTCCCTCGCATACGCATACAATTCTTCTAATATTTCCTTGTCGCCCATGGAAACCAAGGCGGTGATCGAATGGATTTTCAAGGGTTGGAAGTCTTTGATCTCGTTCTTGCTTTTGATGTTGCGGATCTTTTCCAATTCCTCTTTGATGACCGGCATGGAGGAGACGGATTTCATCTTTCCCAGGGAACTGACCGAAAAACTCCGGAGCGTGATCGGCTCCTTTACGTCCTTGTAAATCTCCAGAAGAACGGATTCCGCCTTTTTTTCCTTTGCCTTGCCGAAAAAAAGAGCGATCTGGGCCCTGATTTCCGGATCGTTAAAACTTTCGTTGAGTCTCGCGAGTAAAAACGAAGAGGCGTCCTCTTTGGGAGGAAATTCGCCTAACGCGTCCAAAAGTCCCACGGTGAGGTTGGAGTTTTTGGTGAAGTCCTGCGTTTTCAGGATTTCGAAAAGGATCGGGCTCGCGGATTCCAACTTCAACTTTTTAGAAGCGTAGATACATTCCCTTTGAACGTCGGGTTGATCGCTTTTGAGAAGTTTCAGGATCGATTCCCCGAATTGTGTCAGTTTCAACGCGGATACGGCGCGGATCGCATAAACCCGCATCGTCCAATCGGGATCCTTATCCAGGATTTTTCCCAATTGGTCTATAAGAATTCCTGAATGTTCGGGAGGGAAGTCCTCGAGTTCGCGCAAGGCCATGGCCCTTTCCTTCGTCGTTCCGAACTTGAGGACCTGAAGAAGCACTTCCTTTTTCTTTTGGATCTGTTCCTCCGAAAGTTTGACCGGTTTGGAGACCGGCGCCGCGGGTAGGGTCCCCGCTCCTAAAAAAAGGAGGATCGTCGTAAGGAGGGGAATGGAGTTTACGAAAACGGACCGGATCGTTTTAGGATTCGTGCTGGAGTTTTTGATTTTGTTCTTCCAATGCTTGGATTTTTCTATTGAGTTCATTGATTAAGTGCTGGTTCTCTAAATTTTGGCGGAATTTTTCGATCAAAAATCGGATATCCCCGGTGAGTTCTTCGATGTTCCAAGGTTTTTCCACATAACGGCTTAAGCCCCCGTAGTTGATCGCATGAATCGCGGAATCGAGTCCCGCTTGGCCGGTCAACATGATCTTGATGGAATCGGGAAGTCGTCTGTGGACTTCTTCCAAAAACTGGGAACCTTTCATACCCGGCATCACCTGATCCGCGATGATCACCTCGATCACAAAACCGGAACGTTGGATCTCCTCCATCAGGGCCAATCCTTCTTCGGCGCTGCTGGCGGTTTCGATCTCGTGGCTTCCTCCGAATTCGTTCCGAAGCTGCTGTTGGATGGTTTCCAATACCGATACTTCATCATCGACACAAATGATATAACCTTTATTCATAATCCCGTTTCCCTAAACCGTCCGAAAGAGAATTGCGTCGTTTTCCGCGGAAATGTCAAGAGGTTATATCCGTTTCTTCCGGAATTACTCGTCTGAAGGAACGAATTCTTTATCGAACGAAGGTTCGTATACGGGAAGTTATATACTCCTTAAGATCGAATTCCGGATGTGCGGCGCAAAACCGGATCCATTCTTTTTTTCGGATCGATCGAGGGGATTCGAAACGGATTCCCGATTTCATTTCCTTCGTTTCTATTTCCTTCAAGTCCGACACGACTTCCCGATCGAAACGTTCCGGGGATTCGCGTTTTAAAATCTCCAAGATGGAATTTCTTTTCTCCCATCGTTCCGTTTTTTGAAATCTGGTCTGAAACAGACTCGTTTTTCGGGAAAGAAAAACGCGGTCGAAGGTTTCGTAACCGCTCGCTCTGCAATGCGTTTTTCCTCCGATTCTTCTAAAGTCCACTCCCTGAAAGATCGTTCTTCCGTAGGAGAAGCGTTTGGCGAACGACAACGCGATTCCCGCCAGATTGAGGGAAGGGTTTTCCAAAATCGGAGCTTGCGGAAAGAAAAGGGAAGCGGCCGTTTGATCCAAAGGATGTGTGGAGAAGTAAATCCATTTCGGATTGGGAAGATCGAAAAGAAACGCCGCTCCTCCCAACCAAGTGAGGATCGGAACCGTTTCGGGCAGAAGTTTTCGAAAGTGAAATAACGTGCCTCGGGAGGAATCGATGCTCAACACACAATCGGGAACGATTCCGAAAGAAAGAAGCCAGCCCAAGGAAGTGTCGGAAGCGAGTAGATGGAATCGGTTTCGGTTCCGTAAAATCCAAGGAGTTTTCTCTTCCAAAGAGGGAGCGGCGCCCGTAAACAAAAGCGTTTGATCCGAAAAATAGCCGGGTTCGGCGCCGACGATGATTCCCGAGAAATCCCCGTTCGGCGATTCCGACAGACGCTCCAGATTCCGAAAGACGTTACGGCTCCAGGTTTTTTGGAAGTAGGTTTTGGCGCTCCGGTTTTGCGAGGAGGAAGGTTTGAGCGAGTCCAAAAACCTTAGACTCAGATCGGAAAATTTTCTCGTATATACCGGATGTAAAAACGGTAGGACGCGGGACGAATCTTCCCGGATCCAATCCGAAAGCGGGCGGGAAAGAAATCGGTCCAAACCAAAAACGAGACGGATGTCGTGACCTTGGTTCGTATGGGTAGCCAGAATCCGTTCAAAGATCGGATTCAAAAGCGGTTTTAAATCGGGAATCGGTTCTATCAAAAGAAGACGGATCGGCGAGGTCGCCTTTTGCAGATAGGATTCGACGTGATAGCCTAAACCGAGGCCGAAGATCAAAACGGTTTCTTGCGGAGCGGAAGGACGGGGGATTTGTTCGGAGATTCTATCTCCTTCGGAAGAAGGATCGAATCTGGAATGAAAAAGGAAACCCGATCGGGTTTCCTCTAAGTTTAACGTTCCGTTGGGATTGGATACGAGACGGTAGATAGGCGTTAGACCTTTTTAGTCCTCTTCCTTTTCGGACTCTTCTTCCTCTTCTTCGTCCTCATCCTCGTCGAGGTCGTCATCATCGTCCTCGTCTTCATCGTCGTCGTCGTCCTCATCTTCATCCTCATCGTCGTCGTTATCGAGTCCGTCTTCGTCCTCGTCTCCGTCAAGAATCGGGCGAGGCGCTTCTTCGGGGATAAAATCCTCTTCCGTATCTTCTTCCGCGATCGGAGCCTGAGGAGTTTCGAACAATCCGTTGAATTTGGAATAGGACGCGTTGCTGATATTGGCTTCCTGGTCGAGTTTGACCCTTTCTTCGCGGGTGAAGTATTGATACTGGACTTCCTCGCTGGAAAGCGCATACATAGCCTGAACGGCTAATTTTCTGGCTTTGATTTTTTTAGGGAGTTCCAGCCTTTCGATGCGGTCCAAGGTTTGGAATCCGGCTACGGCTCTTTCATATTTATTGCGTTTTGCTAATTCGATTAGAGTGACAATGTCAAATTCAGGATTTTGGTTCATTCGGATTCCCTGGATAGATTAGAAAGGAGCTTCAAAATACCAAAAAAACAGAGGAGAGCAAGTTGTCAAATGCTTCTCCGTTCTATTTGGAGGAAAACTCTTTTTTGAACCTTCTAAAAAAAATCTGTGAATCTTTAGAAATTATGTCTCTTTGGGCGGGAAGAAGGATTTGTTTGGACGAAATCGATCGAGTTCGGAAGGGGCGAGGAATCGGAAAAATTAATGCAGATTTTTGTGTCAAAATGGCAGTTTGGTTGTTTTAGAAATCGCTTTGGTTTTGATTTGTGAGAGTTCCCACAGAAAACGGAAACAATCGGGTTTTTCGGAGAACCGATTCCGACTCGGGGAAGATCGTCGGGAGTTTAATCCTTGAATTTACAGTAGGAACGCCTTTCCTTGGTATTTATTTACGGATCGGGCAACCGGCTTCGATCCAAATTCCTCCTTTTGACAGGAATACCGTATCACCGATGAATCGAATTCTCCTTTTGTTTTTTTTATCTTTTTGCTTCGGGGTTTGCGCACCTTCGGAACAACCGAATTTGGGCGTTCATGAGTTTCAAGGAATCTCTTTGGAAGACGGAAAACTGATCCGTCTTTCCGATTCCACGAGTCCCCGTTTGATCCTGAACGTCTACGGACCGAATTGTGTTCCTTGTATCAAAGAGATTC
>NZ_NPEF01000260.1 GCF_002811955.1 Leptospira ellisii | reverse complement strand
CGCTTGCAACGGCCGCCTCCGCCACCGCGGGAGCTACGTGAAACAAAACCCGTTTATCGAACGGTTTCGGAATCAGATACTCCGGACCGAATTGAAACCGGGTTCCTCCGTACGCGAGGCTGACGGCTTCCGGAACTTCCAGACGGGCCAATTCGGCGAGAGCTTTAGCGGCGGCGAGTTTCATTTCAAGCGTGATATGACGGGCACGCACGTCCAGCGCTCCCCGGAAAATAAAAGGAAATCCTAATACGTTGTTCACTTGATTGGGATTGTCGCTTCTTCCCGTTCCCATAATCAGATCGGAACGTACGGCCTTCGCTACGTGATACGGGATTTCCGGATCCGGATTGGCGAGCGCGAAGATGACAGGATCCTTCGCCATGGAACGTACCATATCCTCGTCCACCATATTCTCTACGGAAACTCCGACGAATATATCGGAATTTTTCATGACGTCGCGCAGAGTCGTATCTTCCGTGGTCTGAACGTATTTCCGTTTGGAATCGTTGAGATCCGTGCGTTTATGATGGATCACGCCTTTCGTATCGACCAAAAAGATCTGTTCTTTTTTAATTCCGATATGCTGAATGAGCTCGGCGATCGCGATACCGGCGGCCCCCGCTCCGCAGATGACCACTTTTACTTCGGAAGGTTTTTTACCGGTCAATTCGAAGGAATTCAAAAGTCCCGCCGCGGTGATGATCGCCGTTCCGTGTTGATCATCGTGAAAGACGGGGATGTTCATCTTTTCGATGAGTTGTTCTTCTATATAAAAACTTTCCGGAGCCTTGATGTCCTCCAGATTGATTCCGCCGAACGTGGGTTCGAGGAGTTTTACCGCGTTGATGAATTCGTCCGGATCCTTGGTATTGACTTCGATATCGAACACATCGATTCCGGCGAATTTCTTAAAAAGAACCGCTTTTCCTTCCATCACCGGTTTTCCGGCCAGAGCGCCGATATCGCCGAGTCCGAGGATAGCGGTTCCGTTGGTTATGATTCCGACTAAATTGCCCTTGTTGGTGTATTCGTAGACCAAATCGGGAGTGTCCTTAATTTCCAAACAAGGATAAGCGACTCCGGGAGAATAAGCGAGGGAAAGATCGTAAGAATCCTGAGTCGGTTTTGTAGGAACTACTTCAATTTTTCCCTTAGGATGAAGCGCGTGATATTGTAGAGATTTTTCCCTCATACGATTTTTCCCATGTTTTTCGAATCAGACCGTGCGACGATAACATTTCATTTGCCAACGCAGAACTTGCTGAAGATTCTCCCGAGAATCTCCTCCGTATCCACTCTTCCGTTGACCTCTCCGATTTCGGAAAGCGCGTAGTCGATTTCCTTGATATAAATCTCCGCCGGAGCGCCTTCCTCGAGAAGACGAAGCGTATTCTCCAAAGAACGGAGAATCGTCTCGAAGTGATACCGTTGTCTTTCTTCCAATAAGACATAATCATCCGAATGTCCGACCGTCCCCGCTCGTTCCTTGATCGACCCGAGCAGTGTGGGAACTCCCTCTCCGGTTTTGCAAGAAATCTCGCAGACAATCGTATTTTTAAGATCCGTAAAAGCGCTCCGATCCCAGGAAGAATCCCGGATATCGATCTTATTCGCCACGAGAATCGAACCTTCCAAACGATCCAGATTGCGTTTTATGAATTCCTTCCATTCTTCCTTTTGGGAAACGTCTATCAGAACAAGACGAATGTCCGCGGATCGGAATTCCTTCTCGCTTCTTTCGATTCCCAACTTTTCGATTTTATCTTCGGTTTCCCGAACGCCGGCCGTGTCTACGAGTCGGACGGGAATTCCTTCGAGCAAGATCTCCTCGCTGATATAATCGCGCGTGGTTCCGGGAATTTCGGAAATGATGGAACGGTCTTTTCCCAAAAGAAGATTCATCAAACTCGACTTACCCGTGTTCGGTTCTCCGTAAAGAACGATCCTCAATTGTTGGATCAGTTTCTCCGCGGAATCGGATTTAGAAATAACGGTTTTACAAAGGGACTTCACCGTTTCGATTCTGGCCCTTCTTTCCTCCAGGGATTCGTAGGTGAGATCCTCGGTGGAGAAATCGATCTCGGCCTCGCATTCGGCTTTGAGGGAAATCAACTGACTCCTCAAATTGGACGTGAAACGGGAAACTTCCCCGAAAACGTTTTTTTGCGCGAGTTCGAGTTCGAAACGGGATCGCGCGGAGATCAACCTTCCCACCGCTTCGGCTTCGGTCAATTCGAGCTTTTCGTTTAAAAACGCCCTTCTGGAGAATTCGCCCTGTTTTGCGGGACGTGCGCCCGCTCTGAAAAGAGCGTCTAACGCTTCCCGTAACAGAATGGGATTTCCGTGAAAATGAAATTCGCAAAGATCCTCGCCGGTGTAGGAGTTCGGGCCTTTAAAATACAGAAAGAGGATCTGATCCAACTTTCGGTCCCCGACCTGAAAGACGCATTGTATCGCGTTTCTCGGTCGGATCTCTTCGGGGAGTAATATTCGATTTTTGGAATAAAGAAAAGAGGAGGAGAGTTTCAGCGCTTCCGGTCCGGAAACCCGGACGATTCCTATGGCTCCGACACCGGAAGCTGTCGATACGGCTGCTATCGTATCATTCAAAGTTTGCTTCTTCGAGTAGGTCGTTATTCGGACCTTTTTCGACGACGTCTTTGTATTTGTGTTTGTCCTTCATCGGAATGATTCTTACCTTTTTGTAAGTGCCGTTTCCTTCCGAACGGGTGAATACCTTATCGTTTTCCTGCAGGGCCATGTGAATGATCCTTCTTTCGAACGGATTCATAGGTTCGAGCAGTTTGGATTTACCGGATTTGGCCACGGTCGCCGCCACGGACTTTCCGAGACGAACGAGGGACAATTCGCGTTTATCGCGATAGGATTCGATATCCAGAACGATCTTTCTTCCGTGCCTGATTTTGGAATCCACCATCAAGTTAAGTATAAATTGAAGAGCGTCTAACGTAGCTCCGCGCTTCCCGATCACGAGACCGGATTCCTTACTCGCGATTTCGACGTATATCTTTCCGTCGACGTCGCCCATTCCGATCACTTCGGCCTCGATCCCCATTTTTTTAAGGACGGTCAAAACGACCCCGTGAATGATCTTTTCCGCAGGAAGATCGCGGGACGTCACGTAAGCGCGTACGACCGCCGGTTTCTTCTGGGAAATTCCGAAAAAGCCTCCCTTTCCGGAATCGACGGTTTCGAAACGAACCTCATCCGAATTCAATCGGAGAGTTTTGAGTGTGTACTCTTCGGCCTCGGATTTCGATTTTCCTTCGGCTTCAAAGATGTAATTTTCCATGTGTATATCCTCGGTTATGAGTTCGCAACGATCAGGCTTTGGCCTTTTTCTTTTCTTCGGTTTTTTTCAGATGATTGGTGATCCACTGCTGACCGATCGAAAGAATATTCTGAAACGTCCAGTAAAGGGTTACTCCGGAAGGCATGTTCCAGAAAATATAAAGCATCATCACCGGCATCACGTAGAGTAGAACCTTCTGATTCGGATCCATCGAAACGGAAGTCATTCTCGTTTGGAAGATCTGGGTTCCTACCATCAAAAGGGCGAGAAGATTGAGACCGATTCCGGTCTGCGTGAAATAAGGAATCGCGGGAGAAGTCCAGACCACGTCCGGTTCGCTGAGATCCTTTACCCACAAAAACGGGGAATTCCAGAGGTCGATCGTATCGGAAAACGCGGTATACAAAGCGATAAAGATGGGAATTTGGATCAACATCGGAAGACATCCGCCCACCGGATTGACGTTGTTCTTTTTGTAGAGTTCCATCGTCTTCTGTTGACGTATCTTAGGGTCGTTTGCGTATTTTTCGTTGATCGTCTTCAGCTGCGGACTTAATTCCTGCATCTTCTTCATACTATCCGCCTGTTTTTGGTTGAGCGGATAAAATACGAGCTTGAACAGGATCGCGAAAAGGATGATGCTCCATCCGTAATTCGGAATCGTAAAACGGTAGATCTGCTTGAGAACCCAGATGATTCCGTTTCTAAACGGAGTCGTAATTCCCTGGTTGAAGGATTTGTTCAAATCCGCGCTCAAACCGGAGAACGGACTGTTCTTGGCCTGGTTAGGATCGAATTCAGGATTGCGGAAAGCCATTCCTTCGCTTTCGCGGATTCCCACATAGGACGCGAAGTCGAGAGTGTAGGTTTCGCCGGGGCTGAGAGTTATATTATCATATACTAATACGGCTCCGGTCTCGTTTTTGGGGCGATTGTCCAGGAGAATCCCCTGCGGTTTATGATCCAAAGGATCCGCGACCGCGATAAAATAACGGGAACCCGTTCCCGCAAAATCGACGCCGCTTTCATTGTTCGTTTTAACGCTGAAGGTTTCGTCCGAGCCGGAATTTCCCGTAAAGAAATTTCCCACGGAGGACCAAAATCCGACGGAAGAACTGCCGTCCAAAGTATCCTGGAACGAACCGCCCAAATGATAGAAACGGAAGAAGTTGGCCGTATCGCGATCGGTGAGGGCCCTGTCTTTCGGATAAGGTCCCAAACTTCCGAACGTCCTCAGATACTGAACGTTCTTTTGCGAAGCGAAGGACCGTTTTTCATTGGTAAGATTTACGAGAGAGAGCGAGAGTTTGAAATAATTTTCTCCGGGAAAAAAACGGAATTGTTTCTTCAGTTGATACGATTTATCGGGCGAAGTCGCGGCGAATGCGATCGTATGATTCGTTTTGTCCTCTGTTAAGGAAAACTGAATCCGATTCCAAACGGAATCCGAAACTTCGTTTAACGAATCGGAAAAATTGAAATCGAATCCGTTATCGCGGGAGAGCTCCACGGCCTGATAATTTTTTCCTTCGATCGTGATCGTTTCCGGATTTTTACGGGCAACCTGCGTTAAGTGTCCGTCCGGACCGACGTAATCTTTTACGTAAAATTTGGAAATTCTGCCGCCCAGGGAACTGAATTCCACGATATAGGAATCGGTTACGAGAAACGCTTTTTTAGCGTCGGTTG
>NZ_NPEF01000026.1:21878-25617 GCF_002811955.1 Leptospira ellisii | reverse complement strand
ATTGGGAAGTGGACCTAAGTTTCATACGTTTCCTACCGGGAGTTCCTGTTGTTTGTCCCGTTTGTTTTTTAGTTTCAGCAGTTTTCCGGAGATGGAGGAAGGGAATTCCTCCTTTAACTCCGATTCGTCAAACCACTTCCATTCCAATCCGGGAACGGAACCGATTTTTCTTTCGACGTCTTTGCGGTTTTTCAGATCCAATTCGCAGTATCGAAGACGGATTTTATGGTTCGTGATCGAATGTCTCGCGTTGGACCGGTTTTGCGACAAGCCCGGATCGGAAAAAAAATCCTCCAGCCACGGTTCGTTTCCGTACGGATGTTTTCCCTCTACCCGGAACGGAAGCGAATAGATGGTCTTAAAAAATCTTCGACCCGGATATTTAACCGCCAGAAGTTTCTCTTCGGATCTAAGGAACAGAAAGTTCAGATCCAATTCGATCCAATTGTCAACGACTTTGGATGCGGGAATTTCCTTTTCCTTTCCGGCCGCCCTCGCCTTACAACGATCGTTCCAGGGACAGACGGGGCAATTCGGAATGGGCACGCAAACCAAGGCGCCCAACTCCATCATGGCTTCGTTGTGATCTCCGGGACAATCCGGATTGAGAAATTCCCGAGCGAGGGTCCCCAAAAAACGGTCGGTCGCCGAGGAGGTTGGATCCGATTCCACCAAAAACAACCGGGATAAAACGCGTTTGACGTTTCCGTCTAACACCGCGTAGGTTTTATTGTAGGCGATCGATAACACCGCTGAAGCGGTGTAACTCCCCACCCCGGGAATTTCGAGCGCCTCCTCGTACGTTTTCGGAAATTTCCCCGAGTGACGATCTACGAGTAGGGCCGCCCCTTTTTTTAGGTTTCTAGCTCTGGAATAATATCCGAGTCCCTTCCAATATTTCATCACTTCCTCTTCGGAAGCCTCTTTTAAGGAATTCGGATCCGGAAAACGTTCGAGAAAATTCTCGTAAATAGGAAGCATCGCGGCGACACGCGTCTGCTGAAGCATAATCTCGCTGACCCAGATGCGATACGCGTTCTTGTTGATTCGAAACGGGAGTTCGCGTTTGTTTTTTCGGAACCAGTCAAGGAGGAAAATCCGCAGTTCTGGAAAAGATTCTGATTCGATTCGGGTGGGTTGTTGATTCACGGTAGTAAAGAAAACGGTTTTCTTTACATGGAACGATACGCCAAAGCGGGGTAAATCCTGTTTTGGATTCCGGTCGCAATTTTCTCGGCGGCGAAACGCCGCATCTTCTTCTAATCCCGCAGCAAAATGCGCGCGTTTTTCTCGGGGCGCACCGGGTTGGAGATATGATATCTTCCGTCCCGAAACATAACGTGTTTTCCCGCTTCCAAAGAATCATACAGACGTTTGAAGTTGTTCCCGGGCGCAGTTTCCGATCCGGATTCCGCCAGATGTTTTTTGATCTGATCGACTGTGTATAAATCGTGACTCCCCACGCCTTTGAGTTCCTTCAAACCGATATACGTACAATCGAAGTAATCGCGAACGTCGTTGTAGATCGATTTGGAAACCGTGATCTTTCCCGGTTCGCCCACGTTTTCGATCCGGGACGCGAGGTTGACGGTATGCCCCCAAATGTCGAACGCGATCTTCGTATGACCGACCACACCCGCGATCAAAGTGCCGGAATGAATCGCGATCCGAAGTCCCCATGCGTCGTCCCCGCTTTTGAGCTTTTCCCTTTTTTTGCGTTCCGTATATTCCATCATCTTCAACGAAGCGAGAATGGAATCCAACTTAGCCGTACGTTTGTAACCGCCCAAACCTCCCACCGCAAGAAACGCGTCGCCGATGGTTTTTACCTTTTCGATCCTATGACCGGCGCAGATCTTTTCGAATTCGTCGAAATAGATGGAAAGCTCCTTTAACAATTCGTTCGGACTCATATAACGGCTGATATCCGAAAAACCGACGAAGTCGGTGAGAATGACGACCGCGTTTTCGTGCTGAATCGGTCTTCCCTTTCCCCGCAGTTTCAATTCTTCGATCATATATTCGGGAAGAATGTTCTGAAGAAGTACGTCCGCCTTTTTTTTCTCCTCCAGAATCCGATTCCGATCGCTGTTGACGATATGGTTCATCATTTCGCGGGTCAACGATTCCTTGTTTCTGTACCGCACGATTCGGCTCAAAGCCCGATAGTAATCCTCCTCCCTGTGGATGATGTCTTCCGGGGTTCCGATCGCGATACTCTTTGCGAATTCTGCCAGCTCGTTCAACGCAGTTCTCCCTTTCTCGCCTTTTGAATCGAATCGTCTTTCAGAAGATCCAGACCGCAGGGAAGATTCCAAAGTTCGTCGATGATTCCCGGAAGCTGCTCCTTACGGATGATCTGACCGTGTTGGGGAGCGATCACTTCCGCGTCGAAGTCCATGATCTTCAAGAGCGCATAACGTAGAGCCAGATTGGAGGGAATGTAAGCCTGCATAAACGCCTTCATGTGATCGAGCGCTTTGGAGTCGTGATAAAGCGACCATTCCTTGCCAAGACCCCCGAGGATATCGCTCGTAAAAAGCACCTTGGACTTCACGTCGTAGGTGATCATCGCGCCGGGAGAATGTGCGAACGGCGTGCTAACGAACTGCAGTTTTCTTCCGCTCGGAGTTTCGAAATCGGTCAAACCGTCTCCGATCCTGACGATCTTCCCCTTTACTCCATAGTGTTTGATCAGATAAACGGTCCTGGTCTCCGCGACGATCTGTACGGGGCTATCTCCGCTCAAGTCCTCGAAGATGGGGACGTTCGCGCAGAGATCCGGATCCTGGTGTTGTAGAATGATGGTTTCGATCGAATCGGGGGCTACAAGGGAAAAAATTTTTCTCGCGACCACGGGAAAATCCGGAATGGAACCCGGGTCGATCAGAATGGTGCTGTCCCCGTTTTTGATCATGTATGGGTTGCAGTGAAGCGACTCCCGTTCGTCGTAAAAGCCGGTCCAGTAGATGTCCTCGGCGATCTCCACCGCGTAGTTCGTGTCGATTTCCAGGGAAAGCTCCCTCGGAACTCCGGTTGATATCTCGTTCTGTAAAGTCTCTTCTGCCAAACGACCGACCTCCGAATCGAAATAGATTCAATGATTATGATATTGTCGGTTTACAAATATTCTATTTTTCGTATGCAAGAAGAAGCGCTTTGATCCTTTCCACGTTTACCGGTTTGAATAGTATTTCACTCACTCCGGCCTTTCTCGCTTCCTCTATAATCTCAGGTTCCGAGAAGGCCGTCATTGCTGCAATCGGAATATTAGAATTTTGTTCTCTGATCCGTCTCGTAAGTTCTATACCGTCGAGTATCGGCATCTTTATGTCGGTAATAACGACGTCGGGACGATACTCAAGGAACATGTCCCACGCCACTTTTCCGTTCTCGGCGGAACGTACTGAAAATTGAAAGCGCTCCAAAAATCGGACCATCATGATACGAATCAGTTCTTCGTCTTCAGCGTACAAAATTTTCAGGGATGGACTATTCATGGAAGCTCGATTCGTATCAAAGCGCCTCCGCCATAATTGCGCGCTTGGATCCGTCCTCCCATATTGTTTTCGATGATCGATTTGGACATATAAAGACCGATTCCCGTTCCTTTCCCTTGATCCTTAGTGGTGAAATAGGGTTGGAAAAGTTTCTCGAGTATTTCCGGAGCGATCCCACCGCCGTTGTCGCTTAATAACACCACTTTCAAATCGCCTTCCTTTCTTATTTCGGCGCGAAT
>NZ_NPEF01000026.1:0-21868 GCF_002811955.1 Leptospira ellisii | reverse complement strand
GGTTTATTCTCCGAAATCGCATCCCTGGAATTCCCGAGGACGTTCAATATCACCTGGGAAAATTCGTTCGGAAATCCGAAAACCTCGTAGTCCTCTTCAGGTTCGAAATATATTCGAATATTCTGATTTTTTAAACTTTCTCCGATCAGGGATATGGTTTTATTTATGACCGTCTTGAGCGAGAATCTTTCCTTTGTCTTATTCGGACGAAAATAATTCCTAAAATCGTCTATGGTCGCGGACATCTGTTCCAATAATTCCATGATCTTTTTCGTGTTTTGCGAAAGGTATTTTTCGTCCAGACCGCCCGATGCGAAGACGTAGTCGACGTCCTGTACGAGAAGACCGATCGCGTTCAGAGGTTGTCTCCACTGATGCGCTATGTTTCCGATCATCTCCCCCATGTCCGCGAGACGGGACCGAACGATCATGGTTTTTTCCTGTTCCCTTTTACTCGCTATTTCCGATTCGACCCTGGCTTCCAGACTGCGATTCAATTCCTCCAGCGCGTTCGTCTTTTCCCTCAGTTCGTTTTCCGACGTTTTACGCAAGGTGACATCCCGGATCACCCCTACGAAGTAGCGGTTCTGATTTTGAAAGAATTCCGAAACGGCCAATTCTACGGGAAATACGTTTCCGTCCTTCTTTCGAGCGCTTACTTCCCTTCCGATGCCTATGATTTTTTTCTCTCCCGTTTCCAGATATCGATGAAGATATTCGTCGTGTTCTGAGTGATACGGTTCCGGCATGAGGAATTTTATGTTTTTGCCCACGACTTCGGTGAAGTTGTATCCGAACATCTTTTCCGCGGCGGAATTGAACATGATGATCGTTCCCTTCGGAGTGATCATGACGATCGCGTCCACTACGGTTTCGAATATGGCCTGAAAACGTTCGTCGCTTTCCCTCATCGCGTTGACGGCCAGGAATCTCTGTTCGCTTTCTCTAATATTCTTTAAACCTAATCCGAGATCCTTGGAGATGCGGACGTATGCGTCGGTTTCCTCCTCCAGAAAGAAATTTTTCCGTTTGGAAAAAAGACAGAGTACCGAAGTCAATTCCCCCAGTAGAAAGATGGGAAAAATTCCCATGGAAAAGAGTCCCGCCTCTATACAACGATCTCTCCAGGAAACGAAGTCGGAGAGTTCTTCGATGTCCTCCACGATCAAAGGATTTCCGCTTTTTACCGCCGCAAGCCCCGGACCCAGATCCATCGCTTCGGTTTCCGAGTCCGCGAGAAATACGTTCTCTCCCGCGTAAGCCACTTGGAAAACGAGATTCTTCCTGGATTCCACCGTCGCAAAACATACGAATCCGAAATCGCCCTTTTCCTCGATGAGAATCTTGCAGATTCCGTCGTAAAGTTCCAGCACCGATTTGGATCGTAGAATCCATTGGTTGACCTCTTTTGAAATCAGATACGATCGGTTGATTTCGACGAATCGACGATTGGAGTTCGACTGCGATCGTACGGCTTCGGGAAGAACGACTCCCTCCACTTCGAAGACCTCTTCGTCCTTAAAAATTTTGCGGAAGAATACGGATCGCTTTTTGATGAAGCCGGGTTCGGTGGTGAACTCGATCCGCACGATCAGCTTATCCTGAAACGCGTCCTTCGCGAACGCGGCGATGAAATCGGAAAGCGATTTCGTAAACCTATGTCCGCCTTGTCCGTCCTCCTTCTCCTTAAATTCGAGAAAAGACTGAAACTCCTCGTTCGAGGAAAGATAAACGCCGAACCGATCCGAATGAAAGATCGGCGGTTTGATTTCCGTGGATTCTGATTTGGAATTCATGGATTCGAATCGTTTCCCCGAATGCCGAAGAGGTGGATATTAGATCAGATTTTCGGCATTTTAAAAACCTTTTTTGACATATTTGACCCATTTTCCGGCGCGGAAGAAAATTTCGGATCGGATCCGACGGATTTCGTCCCGGCGCTTCCCTTTTTTTGGTTTACAGAATCCTAAGATTCATAATTGTACTGACCATTCGGTACAATTATGAATCAAATCAAACTCACTCGAAAAAAATTCATCTGGGGATCGGCGGTCGGCTTGATTCTGTTCGGCGCGACCGCCTGGGTTCTTCGATCCTTCCAAAAAACCGCAGGGCTTTTTTTAGGTCCGCGCGGAGAGGAAACTCTGCGATCCTTTGCGAAAGCAGTTCTTCCCGATTCCGACGAATTTCCGGACCTCCGCACCGCACAGGTGATCGAACGGTTGGACGAGGAACTTTTTTTCGTGGATGAAAACATCTCGGGGGATTTCGCGCTGGCGCTTTTGCTTTTGGAATTCCTTCCGATACGATTCGGTTATTGGAGTCGATTTTCGCGTCTTTCGAAGGAGGAAGCTAGAACCTTTTTGAATACCGCGTTGGAGACCGAATCCCGATTCGTGCGTCTCGTCGTATCCAGCGTGCGAATGGTGACCTTTCTCGCGTATTACGGACACGAAAGCACATGGAAGACGATCGGTTACGACGGCCCTTTCGGAAATTTTCCGGAAACGTTGAGCGAATCGAGAATATATTATAAAAATCTCATACGAAATAGATAGGAGACGAACATGTCCGGAAGAATTTACGAATGGAAACATATCGAAGCGGATCGCACCGTAAACGCGGACGTATGCGTGGTCGGAACGGGCTGCGGAGGCTCGACACTCGCGCTTCAACTCGCTCAAGCTGGTAAAAAGGTGGTTCTGATCGAACAAGGAGGCTATTATCACACGGGAACGTTCGACAATCACGAACTGAATATGGCCGCAAAGGTTTCCGGAGAAAGAAACCTCGCGACCACCGAGGACGGGACGATCAACATCGTCTACGGGAACAACGTAGGCGGAGCTTCGGTCCACTACTGGGCGGACAGTTACCGGACGCCGAACGACAAACTTCTTCTTTGGGAGAAAAAATACGGAATCGAAGGCCATACCGAAAACGACCTGGCTCCGTTCTGGCCCGTTCTCGAAAAAAGACTGAACGTACATCCCGCGGGAGACGAATTCTCCCGCGGGATGAACCAGCTGGTACGGACCGCCTCACACTCGTTAGGTTGGGAAGGAAGAAGGGTTCCGCAGGCGAGAAAAAACTGTCAAAAGTCCGGTCATTGTATGCAGGGTTGCGCGTTCGGAGCCAAACAAAGCCAGCTCGTAACACAAATTCCCATGGCGATCGCCGCCGGCGCCGACATATACGCCGATTGTAAAGCGGTCGAATTGACGGTAAAAGGCGACAGGATCGAATCCCTCCGCGCACGGATGATCGATCGAAGAACCCTAAAGGAAAACGGAATCGAACTTTCCGTAAAGGCGAACGTGTTCGTCGTCGCGGCAGGAGGATTCGGAAGTTCCACGTTTTTGTTGAAAAACGGATGGAAGAAAAAACTCCCCGCCCTCGGAGAATTTCTATCCATCAATCCTACGCTTTTCGTACATTCCCTGTTCGAAGAGGAGATCGTTCAATGGAGAAACATTCCCGCAGCGTACGGAGTGGAAGAATTTCGGTTGGCTCGTTACGATGAAAACGGAAACTACCGAGAAGGCGGCTATATGCTCATGCCCAATCAGCTACAACCGGGAGCCGTCGGAGCCACACTTCCCGGATTCGGTGAACGACACGAACGTTATATGAAAAACCTTCCCCGATTGGGAGGAACCATTTCCTGGTTGGACGACGTGGAAACGGAATTGGGCAACGTCGCTTGGGACGGAAACCGAAGACGAGTGAATTATTCGTTCGGACCGATCACGAAAAAAATGATGAAAGACAGTTATAAAAAACAGACGATCCTCAACCTGAAAGCGGGAGCCAAAGAAGTATTGATCCCGAATGCGTCCGGATTGACCATCCGTTCCGAATCGGAATTGAACCGAATCGACGAACTTACTTTGGAACCGGTCACTTCCTTGATGGCCGCGCCTCACCCGGGAGGGGGTTGCAGAATGGGATCCGATCCTCGAACGAGCGTTGTGGACAGTTCGCATCGGGTTCATGGAACGAAAAATCTATATGTAAGCGATTCTTCGGTGTTTCCCACCTCCTCTTCGGTGGATCCGAGTTTTACGATCATGGCGTTTAGTATGATCGCTTCTCAGAAAATCCTGGAACACTGGAGCCGACATGGTTAATTCCGGACCGACGTCCCGGGGAAAAAACACGAGGGAAAAACTTCTCTCCGATTTTAAACATCTGGTTTCCATTCATGGAATTCTGAACACGAGTTTGGATCGGCTTTCCGAATATTCCGGAATCGCCAAAAGCAGCATCCTATGGCATTTCGGTTCCAGAGAAGGTCTGGTGATCGAACTCGTGGACCGTCTTTTTCTGGAAGTGGAAACCTCCGTACGGGAGGGGCTGGCCGCCGGCGAAGCGGCCCTTCCGTATCTGTTCGAAAAATTCGCCGATTTTTTCATAGGAACCCCGGAAGCTAACGGGATCTTTTTTACACTGATCCTGAACGAATCCGCGGATTCCAAGGCTCGGAAAAAGGTTTTCGAAATGTATCGCGGATTCCGAAGAAAACTCTCCGAGCATCTTCCATTCGAAAATTCTAATATATCCGACGCACACCTGAAGGCTTCGCTTCTGTTGGCGCTTTTCGACGGATTGTATCTACAATGGTATCTGGATCCGGAGGAGGTTCCTTTGAAGGAGGCCCTGTATATGGCGCAGGATATGCTCGTCCGATACTACGCGATCGAAACGGCTCCCGTCTCCACCGAACATACGTCCGTAAAATCGCCGAAGAAGACCGTCGCGAAAAAAAGCGGATCGAAAAGAAAGAAAATCGAAAGTAAAAGAACTTCGAATCGATCCGAGTAGCGAAGAACCGCCTATCGATTTTCTTCCCGGGAGACGTTACGCTTACAAAGTTCAACGTTTCTGCGGAACATGGAAAAATTCATCCTGGATATCGCCGAATCCTGGAAGTTTCTGCGGAATTCCTCTTCGTTAAACTCCAAAATGGAATCCGGGTTTTCTCGAAACACGGATCGGACCTTAAATTCCTCCCGAAGAGTACGAACTCCCTTTTTCGCCGCCTTAACCCGATTCCAAGGACATACATCCTGACAAATATCGCAACCCGCGATCCAACCGAACGTTTCGGGAACGATGTCCGAACGATCCTCCAACGTATGATGAGAGATACATTTCCCCGCGTCTATTTCGTACGGACGCAGAGCCCCGGTGGGACAGGAATCCAGACAAGCGGTGCAAGTTCCGCATCGATCCTTTACGGAAATCGCGACCGTATGAATCGGCAGATCCGTAAGC
Organism: Leptospira ellisii; assembly: GCF_002811955.1. Classification (GTDB taxonomy): domain Bacteria; phylum Spirochaetota; class Leptospiria; order Leptospirales; family Leptospiraceae; genus Leptospira; species Leptospira ellisii. The sequence goes on along the minus strand of NZ_NPEF01000026.1, from coordinate 16,591 downwards.
AGGACGGTCAGAAAAAAAAAGGAGCCGAACTCCGGATGAATCAGATTGGTGTTCTTTCCGATCCAGCCCAAACCCGCCTCCCGCGCCAGAACTTTTTCCGGAACGGGAAGGGAATCCACTCCTTGACGGAATCGATGATGCGGATATTTTTCCTGTAACGTTCGCAAAAGGGAAGCGGTCGATTTTTTAAGAACGCGATGATAGTCCTCTCCGATCGCATACTTTGAAAATCGAAATGACATCGTTTTGCTGATTTTATCATAATCAGGATCGTTATAAATCGTTCCGAGTACGATCACCGACTTCGCTTCGAATCCTAGGTTTTTAAATTCGAGCCGAAGTTCCATGTTCTTCGGATACCAATCCATTCTTCCGTGGTTTCCTCGTTTGACCCAAGAGAGAATTTTCGTTTTATCCTCCTCGGGAACGTAGGCTTTACAGATTCCGTACAGTTCGAAACCGGAGTTTTCGATCGATTCGGCGAGTTCGGAAATTATTTCTTTACTTTCTATCATAAATTTGATATATAAAGTATATGCAAAAAGAGTTATCTGAAAAAATCAAATTCCCGAAAACGGAACTTTCGCTTCTTCCTAAACATTCGAAACGGATTTCCTATGCGGATGCGATCGCCGCGGTTCGACTCGTCCCCATGCCCCGCGAAAGATTTTCCAAACAGATCTTATTCGCATCCGTCGTCGGCGCTCTTCGGGGGTTTCAGGAGCGGGAACTAAAACCGTTCCACTCCAATCACAAAACCGTTTTTCCGGAATTGTGCTCCGAAATTTTCAAAGTCGTTCCGGTTCCCTCTTCGTCCGCGTTTTTGAGCGACGAGGAAAGAATCCGATCGCTGAAGGAGGCCTTCGAATACGGAATCAGAAAGGTGTATCATCTGGAATGGAAACTCTACACTTCCAGAGAGATTTATTAAACGACATCGGCGTTACGAAACTCTAATTTAGAATTCCCTAAACTTCCCCGCTCGCAAAACCTCAAACTGTGAAATACAGGATTCCCGCAAAACAGATCAAAACCACCGCCTCCAAAACGCCGACTCCCGCGTTTTGATCCCGGCTGATTTCCTCCTTGAGGGTGCTTCCCGGAAGAATGACCGCATCAGTTATCAGGCGAACCGCGGGAATGACGACGAGCCCCAAGATAAAATCCAAAACGATATAAAACAGGGTTTGTTCCATAGAGATCGGATCCTTGTGTAAGGCCCTGGCGATGATGATTCCCAGAGCGATCAAGGCGCCGCTGTAGGAAATGCCCGCGGCCAAATTTTCCTTTTGTTTCAATTCCAGATCCAGGGAATACGGAATCATTCTTCTATAGGCGATCGTAAATAGGATGAGCGCGATCTGTCCCACGGAGAAAAACAGGATTCCGAGAACGGTTCCGTCCAGAAGTTTTTGAACCGGCTCCAAGAGACCCCATTCCTTCCAAAAGGAGAATAAAAGACCGGAATTGTCACCGTTTAAGGAAGCGGCGATGATGATCGAAGAAGCCACGCTGCATCCGAATACCACGGCTCCCACCGCGGTGTTCTTACCCACATACACGAGTTCGTTCAGATCCAAACTGCGGAAGATCAGTTTATCATTGATAAAATAGGAAACGTTTAAAAGTAGAATCCCCAGAATTCCGTAATACAAAACCTGAAAACAGTCGGATACGAAATCCCCCGCAGGCGAGGAAAGGATGACGAGAAGGATCAAAGTCAAACCGAAGTAATATCCGGCGAGTCCGGAAGAAACCGCGGTGTTATTGCGGACTACGATCTCGTGGTCCAAGTCGCCCGGTTCGATCCAATCCTTGATTTTTTTACCGATATAAAAGAGAAGAAAGCTGATTAAAAAAAATACCGCGTCTTTACCGAGGGAGCTAAGATAACCGAGTATCGTTTCCATGCCACCAGATTAATCGGATACGGTTAAAATTTCATAGCCTTTTTCGGTGACAAGAATCGTGTGTTCGAACTGAGCGGACCACTTGCCGTCCTTCGTGGTTACGGTCCAATGGTCTTCTTTGGAAAAATTCACCTGCCAGGTTCCTAGATTGACCATAGGCTCCACGGTAAAAATCATTCCCGGTTCCAGTTTAGCAAGCTTACGGTTCTGACGGAAGTGGGGAACTTGAGGATCTTCGTGAAACCCTCTTCCGATTCCGTGCCCCATCAAGTCGCGCACGATTCCGTATCCTTTGGGGGTGAGAAAATCGTCGATCGCGTTTGCGATATCGTTCACACGATTGCCGGGACGAATCTGTTCGATTCCGATATACATCGCGCGTTCCGTATCCCGCACCAGGGTTTCCACCGCAGTTTCGGTTTTGCCGCCAACTATGAAAGTACGGGAGGAATCCCCGTGATATCCGTCCAAAAGAGGGGTTACATCCACGTTGATGATGTCTCCGTTCTTCAGAACGTCCGTCGATTTCGGAATCCCGTGACAGACGACTTGATTGACAGACGTACAAACGGATTTAGGAAATCCTTTGTAACCGAGGGGGGCCGATTTCGCGCCGTGCTTTCGGGTAAATTCCTCACAAAGATCGTTGATCTCGAGCGTGGAAACGCCCGGTTTCACGTGTGAGGAAATATAATCCAAAAGTTTAGCGGCCAGTTTCCCGGCCGCTCTCATTTTTTCGATTTCGCTCTTATTTTTGATGAAGATCAAATCGAATCAGAAATCGGTCGGGCGAACGGTGCTTCTTTTGTTGGATTCCGTACGTTTTACCGCATCATCAATGAGTTGATGAATCTTTTCGTTCAGTCCGTCAATCGCGTCACCGGAAGTCATAAATCCTTTGGATTTAATGTAAGCCTTCACTTTGCTCGTTACGATCAGGGTCTCTTTTTCGACATTCTTTCCAGCCATGGAGTTCTTCCTCTCTGTCTTAGTTTTCTTCTTTTGTGCCATCTTCAATATTGCTCCGGTTCACGGCCGTCCAAGTTTGTTTTACTTCCGTTTGCGGTACCTGTTTGCATTCTTTTCAGTTACCCGGAAAAAGAACAACCTTTTAGAACCTTTCCCTTTGCGACCTTACCTTTGTTTTCAAAAAAAATGATACCATTCTCACCGAATGCCGTCGATTCCGATCCGCGAAAAGATATTTCCCGAACGGTTCCGAATCGAATGAGACATAGACTTCATAAGACCGATCGTCAAGGAATATTTCATTTCTTCTTTGTGGACTCGCTTTGTAGAATCGTATTCACCAAACCCGTTTCCAAATTCAGTTTTTCGGCGATCGTTTCCGCCGGCCATTGGAAGTTATGATACAAGTTTAACACCGTAGCTTTTTTTCTTTGAATCAAATGATCCTTGGAGGAATCCTTCCGTTTCCCGGAATCGTTTCCGGGTTCGGTTACGGCGCCCACCGCGTCCAAAAATCCGGATAACTTTTCGAACTTGTCGTCGGCTTCGCTCAAAAGACTTTCCAGATCCTCCTTGGCTACGTTCGCATTCGCTTTCAAATCCTCCATTCTCTGTTGAAGGGTCGAAATCTGCTTATGACGTTCGGATAAATCCACCATCAAGTCTTCTATCTTTTCGAACTTGGCTTCGACCGAACGGATCTCCTCTTTTTTGCGGAACAAGGATTCGATCCGATCGTCCGTCTTACGGACCGTTTCGGCGATCTCCCGTTCTCTCGCTTCCAAAATTTCGACGTCGTTTTGCAGGGAATACAATTTATTCGTAAGTCCCCTAGCCGCCTCTTTGTGCGCGTCGGTCTCTTCGAAAAGACCTTTGACTTCCCCGCGGACGGACTCCAAGGTTTCCAGACGCGCGCTAAGATCCGTAAACGTATCCTCCATCTCGAGGGCCTTTTCTCCCGCTTCAAGAAGTCTCGTAAACGTATCCTCCCACTCCGAGGATCTGGTTTGTAGTTCTTCGAATTCCGCACGCAGTCGGTCCGAGGAATCCCGAATGGAATCCAGGGAATCCAATCTGAGTTTTAAATCCTCGGTTTCGGAAACCAGGGACCGTTTCAGACTCTGCAACTCGTCCAACTTTTCCGTGATGTCGCTTAACAAAGGAGTTTTACCGTCGGCTCTGGAAAGTAGATCCTCCATCGTATGAATGTAGGAATCGGTTCTTTCCACGACCTCGCTAGCCTTGTGGAAGAGCTCCGCCTTTTCACCCAATTCCTCCATCTTATCCGTGATCTCTTCCACGGAGGAACGAAGGCTTTCGGATTCCTCCCGGATTTCCGCGATGAGATTTTTCTTAGCGTCGGCGATCTCGTCCAGATCGCGTTTGAGACCCGATTGAAGTTCCCTATATCGTTCCATCGAATCGTCGAATTCCTCTTTTCCGGAACGCAGAAATTCCTCCGAGGCGGCTTCCATCTCACGCAGCTGATTTTGAAGCTGCTTTTGGAATCCCTTCATCTGTTCGTCGCTGTCTTTGCGGGAAGTCTTTAGGGATTCTTCCAGATTCTTTTTTACTTCGAGTATGTATTTGCTGATTCTTTCCTCGAGTTGGCCGAGTTGAAGCTGCCCCTTGTCCATCAGGGAGGTCAGTTGTTTGGAAATTTTCGCGTCGATGGTTCCGTTTAAGCGGCTGATCTTTTCCTCTTGTTTTTCGAAAAAATCCTCGGCGGAATCGCGTAGACGATCCAACACGCGTTCCGCGTCCCGACCGGCGTTTTCCAAATTGGTTTCCACGTTGTTCCGGATTTTTTCCGCGTGAATTTCGAGAACCTTCTCGTTCTTTTTTACGATCTGTTCCATCTTGTCGATGGTGGAGGAAAATTCCTCCCGAAGACCTTGCAGGATTTCGTTGCCTTCCTCTTTGACGGCGCGAAGCGATTCGCCCAAACGATCCTGAACGGAATCCCCTTCCTTTTGAAAATTGGTTTTATAACGGGAAACGAACTCTTCGATCCTGTCCTTTTGGACGTTGAATTCGTTTTGAAATTCCTGAAGCAGTCCCTTTCCTTCCAAATGAATTCCGGCGATTTTTTCCTGAAGATTGCCGATCTGATCCTGGGTGTTCAGACGGATTCCGCCCAATTCCTCTTCCCAATAACGGCCGAAATTGTCGAATCTCTGATCGATCTTACGGACCTCTTCGTCCACTGTTCCCGAAAGCTGATCGATCTTGTCCTCCACTTGCGACAACAATTCTCCCGCGCTCGATTCCATCGCGGATTGAAGATCACCCAAATACGAATCCACGTCTTTAATGCGAGTGGAGATCTGTTTGTCCAAAGCGGAAATGGATTGTTTGACCGCTTCCAAATCCTGACGGATCAAAGCGCTGCGTTCCTGATGCAATTTGGAAAGTTCCGAATCGAATTCCTCTTTCAAAGAGGAAATTCCGAAAACGGTCTTTTCCTTCGCTTCTTCTCTCGCGGAATCCAAAGCCGAATGAAATTCTCGGAGCCCGAAAGAAATTTCTTTTTTAAGACCGTCCGCGTCGTTTCTCAGATTGCTGCTGATTCGGTTGAATTCCTCTTCAAAGCTGTCGATTTGACGAAGAAGTTCGGATTTACGCGCGTCCGCTTGACGAAGCAGTTTGTTTTCCGCTTCGAGATATTTTTCCTGAAAGAATTGGATGGATTCGTTGATCGATTCCGCCTGACGTCTTGTTTCGTTGAGAATTTCGTCGCGGCGGGTCATGGTTTCCAAACTCATTCCTTCGATTTCTCTGCGGATCGAATCGACTTCGAGTTTGACTCCGTTGAGGAACGCTTCTTTGGAATGAGTGACTTGTTCCAAGATACGATCCAGCTTTTCCTGAGCGGATTTTTCGGCGACACGCGCCATTTCTTCGAGTTTGCGGTCCGCCGCTTCCGCCTTTTCTTCCACACGAGAATCCAGGCGTTCGAGTTTATCGCTTACGGTTAAAAATACGGTTTGTAGTTTTTCGGATCTCAGATCCAAATCCTCTTCTTTATTACGGATCGTTTCGAAAAGCGAGGTTACTTCCGAACGAAGCTGTTCGATCCTTCCCACGGATTCACGCATTAGGGAATTGGAATGTGATTCCAAACTTTCCCTGTAGTTCCCGGCGATCGAACTCAAACCTTGGTCGATTTTGTCGTTTTTGATCTCCAACAACTCCTCGAGTTCCACGATTTTAGAGGCGAGGGATTGCAGAAGTTCGTCCGAACGAAGGTTGACCTTATCGGTAAAAACCTCCAGAACCGCTTCGGCCTCGGTTCTAAGATCCAAAATTTTCTGATCTAAAAGCTGGATCTCTTTTTTGCCGGATTCCATCCGAAGCAATCCTTGTTGGATCGCGTTTGATTCCTCCCGAATGTCGGAGGACAACTGCACCACTTCCTTCAGATCGCGGGCTACGCTGTCCAAAAAATCCCGGTTGGTTTTGATGGATTCCAGAAGTTGTCTGGATTCGTCGTTAAGACCGTGCACGTCGGAGGCGAGTTTTCTGGTTTGTTTGAGACTGATTTCGAGATCGATTCCCGCGTCTTTTACGGATTGGATTTTTTCCAGAGCGATATCGCTCAGTTCTTCTTGAACTTTTCCCGTAAATCGTTTGATCTGACTGAGTTTATAGTTGGATTTATCCAGCCTTCGGAGAAGGATTGTAATTCCTACACTGGCTATAAACGGCAGGAGTAGTTCTAGTCCCATTGAATTTCATTTACCATAGACACTTTGTTTCCGGAAACATTATGTCTCATCAAATTACGATTGACTATTGGAAAGATCGTAAAAAGAGCAAGAAAAAATTAAATTATGCTTAAAAAAAAGCCCTATACCGGCTTTTCGACCGTTTATGACGCGGTCATGCGAGAGGTGCAATATTCCCGTTGGGCGGAATTCATTCTCACTTCGTACTCGGTCCACGCATCCCGATTTCTTCCCGAAACGATCTTGGACTTGGGTTGCGGAACCTGCAAACTCTGGGAAAAATTCCCCCCTTCCACATCGTTTGTCGGAATCGACTCCAGCGAGGAAATGCTTGAAATCGCCCGAAAAAAGCCGCTTTTGGGAGAATGGATTCATTCCGACATTTTGAATTTTTCGCTTCCCAGCCGAAACTTCGACCTGATTTTATCCACACACGATACGCTCAATTATCTGAAAAACGAAGATCAGTTGAAGACGTTGTTCCGCAAAGTAAGGGAACACGTTCGACCGGACGGTTTATTTTTTTTCGATCTCTCCAGTCTCTTTAACTTCAAATCCCACTTCGACGGCAGAACGTTTTTCGAAAACGTCGGCGGTTTTAAGATCCGCTGGGAAAACCGCTACCGGGAAGAATCCGAAATTCTCGAATCCGTTCTTACGTTTTACGATAAAAAAAGCGGGAAAGAATTTTCCTAAGTCCATGAACACAGATATTTTTCGGAGGATACGATCCGTTCCCTACTTCGGGAATGCGGCTGGGAACTTTTGGATCGCGGATCGGATTATAAGGAATGGTCCGTCGGGAAATCCGCTTCGTTAATAAATTATATTGCGGGAATTCGGAAATGAATTTACGAATCGGATGATATAAATCATTCTCCGAAGATCGCAATTTCTTTCGTCTACGATTGTGAACTAAAGAAAGGGAGTTTCGAATTCGATCGGGAACCCGTTTCCGATCCGAAAGGATCGGTTTCTAAATTCGATTTTCGGAACAAAACGAATCCGTAAACTACTCCTAAAGCGAGTTAAGGAAAAAATCATATGTCAAAATTCAACGTGGAAGGAAAATCGGGGAAGGTTCTGATCGATACTCAGGTGATCGACGGTTATGATAAGATATTCGACGAGGTCTCCAAAAAGGCCGCGACCGGAACTCTTACCGAAGTCGACTTCATGATGGATTCGGTAAAAAAAATCAGCTCCAGCGGAATCGCGAAACTTCTCACCGTTAAAAATCTCATGGACAACTACGGAGTTAAGATGCGGATCAAAAATCTAAGTCCGGATCTTTTGGACGTATTCAAGAAATTCAAGGTGGACGGAAAGTTGGGACTCTGATCCGGAAAAACGATTGCTTCCTCCTTACGATCCTTCTTCCCTGGGATTATCCCAATGGGAACCGTTTCCGTCAGCCATCTCAGCAAATCGTATCGCGGTAAAAAAGCCGTTTCCGATCTTACGTTTGAAATTCCCCCGGGAAGAATCACCGGTCTTTTAGGACCGAACGGCGCCGGTAAAACGACCACCCTTCGCCTTCTAACCGGCTCCTTACTACCGAGCTCCGGTAAAATTCTTTTTTCAGATCTGGACTTTTTAGCCAACAGATTGCGGATTCAGAAAAAAATCGGATATCTTCCCGAATCGGCCCCCGTTTATTCCGCGCTGACCGCAAAGGAATATCTCTTCTTTTGCGCGAATGCTCGCGGCGTTCTTCCTTCCGAAATCGAAAACTCGGTTCGATCGGTTTTACGTCGTTTCGATCTGGAGGAGGTTCTTGAATATCCGATTTCGTTTTTATCCAAAGGTTATAAACAAAGACTTTGTCTCGCGGGAACGATTCTGCACGATCCAGAATATATCTTTTTGGACGAACCCACGTCCGGTTTGGATCCGATCCAAATCTCCGAATTCAAGGACACGATCCGCTCCCTGGGAAAAACCAAAACGATCCTTTTGTCCTCGCATATATTAAGCGAAGTGGAGGAACTCTGCGATCATATCCTCGTCATCTCGGACGGAACCTTGATCGCGGATTCCGCCGTGAAGGGCTTATCGAACGTTTCGAAACGGATCCTGCTCTGGGCGGAGGCGGATCCGGAATCGGTGCGATCCCTGTTCGCCGACACGTTGTATGAAATCGAAATCACCGGAAGACGGGAGGAGTCGTTTTCGGAATACGGGATCGTTCCCCGTTCCTCTGCGGCGCCGGAAACGTTCGAAATCCTAAAAAACGCGCCGTTTAAGGTCAGGGCGTTTTATCCTGAAAAAAATTCGCTCGAATCCTTTTTCGAAACATTAACGCGGACCGAATCCGAATGAAAGTCCCCGCGTCCGCGTTCGAATCCTGGAGTCGTATAACGGCGATTTTTCGAAAGGAAGCGATCGTTTATATCCGCACTCCGATCGGAACCGTATTCGCCTGTCTGTTCCTGTTTCTGACCTCCTTTCTGTTTTTTTTCGGTTTAGGCGAAACTTCGTTCTGGGATCTGAGGACGGCGAGTATGGAATCGTATTTTCAATCCGTTCCGATCCTTTATCTTGTCTTCCTACCCGCGCTTACCATGAGGCTTTGGAGCGAAGAGGAACGTTCGGGAACGATGGAACTCCTTTTTACGTTTCCGTTGCGGGATTTCGAAATCGTGCTCGGAAAGTTTTTGTCGGCTTGGGCGTTTTTAGGATTCGTATTGTTTTGCACTTTCACGATACCGTTCTCCGTTTTGTATCTCGGAAATTTGGATTTAGGAATCGTATTCGTATCCTATCTGGGAACGTTCCTTTTGGGCGGATCGAACCTGGCCTTGGGTTGTCTCGTCTCTTCGTTTACGAAGGACCAGGTGAGCGCCTATCTATTCGCGCTTTTGTTTTGTTCGGCCTTTTTTCTTTTAGGATATAGACCTCTGCAGCCTCTTTTGGGTTCCACCCTAGAAGGTCCGTTTTCCTTCTTCTCGCTTTCCCATCGTTATGAAACGTTTCGTCTCGGAATTTTGGATTTCGGGGACGTTTTCTTTTATCTGAGTTTCGATCTTCTCGTGTTATACGCGAACGTTCTCGTATTGAGGTCCAAACGATGAGGGAAGTATGGGAAAAGATCCGGGAATTTTTTTTCCGTCTCCGGCGTAGTTCACTTTTTCTTTTGTTCCAATGGTTTTTGATTTTCGTTTGGCTGAACGCGGCGGTCGAAAGAATCTCTTGTAAAAAAGATTTTTCCTCGTCCGGACGTTTCGAGATTTCCGCGAACACGGAGAGGGTATTCGAAAGTGTACCGGGGAATCTGCGTATCGACGCGTATTATTCCTCAAAGGTTCCGGGAGAATACAGGGTGCGTCTGGATCTCGTCAAAGAAACGTTGCGTTCTCTCGCATCGGCCGGAGGCCAAAAGATCGTCCTTCGTTTTTACGATCCGGACGTTTCGGAAGCGGACCGCAAACGCGCGATCGACGCCGGAATCGAACCTCAAATTCTGGAAAAAAGCGAACGGGGTTCCGCACAGATAAAACAGGTCTTTATGGGAATCACGATATCCTCCGGCACGAAACGGGAAACCCTACCCGTCGCGTTTTACGCGGAACAAATCGAATTACAGGTGTTAAAAGCCGTAAAAAAGATACTGCGTAAACCCGGTGAAACCGGGATCGCGATCGTAAAAAGCCGGGGCTCCCTCTCGACCGCCCCTCCCGGACCGGAAAGCGGAAAGGATACCATCGGAATCTTGTTTCATCGTGTGTTTCCGGAAGAATTCGGAACGTTAACCGAAATCGATCTGGAGACCGGACCGGTTTCCGATTCGATCCGAACACTTCTTTGGATCGGAACGCCGTCGTTTACGGAACGCTCCGGCTACTTTTTGGATCGGTTTTTGATGCGGGGCGGGAATCTGATTCTGCTCGCCAAATCCATGGATTTCCGTCTGGAACCGCCCGCGCGCGAACACGGAACCGGAGCCGATTTTGACGAATTGAAGGCGGGAATCGCAAGACCCGTTTCGGAAATCGAAGAAACGAACCGGATTTTGGAACAGTACGGATTTAGGATCAATACCGATCTCGTCTTCGACCTACACCATTCCCTGCCGATGGGTCCCCTGTTGGAACTGGAACCCGGAGTGATCGGAAGGTTTCCCTACCCGCCTTGGATCGTAGCGAATTCGGGAGAGAATATGTTAAACGAACAAAGCCCGTATACCGGTCCCCTCAAAAGTCTTCTCCTACCCTGGGTATCGAGTCTGACACTGTTTCCGGAAAAACAGCCGAAAGTCAGAACGGAAATCCTGATCGTCTCCTCCGAGGAAGCGGAAGCGCGGACCGACTTCGTTGCGTTAGGTGAAAAACAGATTTATGCGACTCCTTCCAAACCGAACGGCGGAAAAAAAATCCTGGGAGTTTTGCTCGAAGGGAATTTCCGCTCCCCGTATTCGAAGCCCCCGAACGAAAATCGGGGGGAAATAACCGCTCCTTTCCTCTTCGAAACGCCCGAAGATCGAACCTCCCGGATTTTGGCCGTCGGAACCCCGTATCTCGTCTCGGACCTTTTGGTCCTCCCCGAATTCCGGGATATATTTCAAGAATCGAATATTCCATTTTTATTAAACGTCTTGGATATAACGGCCGGGAACCGGGATCTGATAGAGGTTCGGGCGAAAAAATCCTCGATCGAAACGTTAAGACCGTTTACGGACGCGGAACGGATATTCATAGGCTATTTTCATCTGTTGGCGGTTCCGCTCTTGTTGGGTTTGGCGGCGTTTTACAGGATTCGAAAACGGAATTCGCCCGCGATCCGTCGGGAACCGAAACCGTGAACGGCGTGAAAACATTCCTCGATCGAATCGTCCGTATTTGGAAAACCGATCAAGCCCTCGTATTGACCGGATTCAATCTGTTTTGCGCCCTCGTATTTCTGCTGACGGCGGATCCTTTCGGACTTTTCCGCAGGACCTACGGAAACGCCGATCCCTTCTTTCCGTACTCGACCTCCGAACTGGAACGGATTCAAATAGGAAGAAGAGGGTACGAAACCGTTTTGGAAAAAAGGAACGGAACGTGGGTCGTAGACGTGCGGGGAATATCGGGACGCTCCGACGAACGAAAAGTATTCTATTTTTTGAATATGATTTTGAATCTCAGAAAATTCTTCCTTTTGGAGACCGATTCCGGAAAAAGGGAGGAATACGGACTGGCCGGAGACGAACTCAGACTGGAAGTGGAAACCGGTTCCGGGGAAATATCAGCACTGGAGATAGGAATCGCGGGAGCGGGGGGAAACGGCGCCGCGGTTCGAACCCCGACTACGGGCGAGATCTGGCTCGTGGAGGAGAATCTCAACGCGGCCGCCGGAAGGGGAGACGAGGAATTCTTCTTTTCTAAACGTCCCTTTTCGGAAAGTCTTGATCCTCAAGAAATTCATACTATTCTAATATTCTCTCCGAAAAATCCGGAATCCGTCTTCGAATGGAGACGGACTTCCCGGGAGGAATGGGAACAAGTCCGGGGAAACCGGAACGATTTGTGCGGGCCGAAAGAATGCGGAACGTGGATCGCCCAAACGTTGAACGTTTCCGCGGACCGGATTCTAAAAAAACCGTTCCGGGAAAAAGTGCTTCCGCTCGCCCCGACGGAAGGGATATCGGTCGAGTTCAGGACCGATTCGGATTCGATTCATAAGTTCGAATGGATCGGAACGACCGAACAAAAGGAACCCGTCTTCAAAACCGAAACCGACTCGGTATTTTTCGTGATGGAACCGAGTTTTCTGGATCGATTCCGTAAACCGACTGCGAACGAAGGGCCGCGGTTTTGAACGAGGATTCTCTATTGACAGGGAGGGGGCTTCCGATTTCATTTCAAAAGAACTCTAAAACTTAGGATGAACGCATGGCTTTGATCGAAGAATTCGAATCGCAAGGGAATTTTCTGTTTCGCTGGAGATCTTATATTCCCGGAATCATCCTGATTCTTTGTTTCGGATTATTGCCGTTTTATCAATTTCCCGGCAACTCCTACACGTATCATCTTTACTATCAGTCCTTCTGTTTAACGATCAGCCTTCTGGGTTTGTTCGTAAGAAGTTTCGTGATCGGCTACGCTCCCGCGAGAACCTCCGGAAGAAACACCAAACAACAGGTGGCCGACGTGGTCAATCAGGAGGGGATCTATTCCCTATTGCGGCATCCCCTTTATCTCGGAAACTTTCTGATGTATCTGGGAGCCGTACTGTTTCTCAAGAATTTTCTGATCGCCTCGGTTTTCATCCTGTTCTTCTGGGTATATTATGAAAGAATCATGTTTGCGGAAGAACAGTTCCTTCGTAAAAAATTCGGGGACGCGTATCTCTCCTGGGCGAACACGGTTCCGGCCTTTTTGCCGAAACTTTCGGGATACAAAAAACCCTCCCTCTCCTTTTCGATCCGTAACGTCCTGAAACGGGAATATCCGAGTCTATTCGGAATTTTAGTGATCTTCAGCGTTTTCGATTTGGCGGCGGTGTATTTTAACGAACCGGTAAGCGGTTTGAACGAGGCGATCCGCCTTCCTCAGATCGTTCTTTTCGGCGGCGGACTCGTGTTTTACGTTCTCGTGAGAATCCTCGTGAAAACGACGAAACTTCTGCACGTGGAAGGCAGATAATCACATTCAAAAAAAGTAATTTTAGGGTCGGGTTTTAGATCAGGAAAGGATCGTTTTTTGGGAATGTTCCAGATACGACTTTAAGGAATCGATTCCCTTCGTAAAAAAAACGGGAACCGGATAATCGGATTGGGAGGGGATCAGAACAATCCCTTCGTCGAAAAACAGGATCTTTTCGCTTTCCGAAAAGGAATATCGATAACTGCGGTTCAAAGCATCAAAAAAAACGGCGCCCTTGCTTTCCTGCAGTTTTCCTGCGCCGATCCTTTTTAAACCCTTCAGGATTTCCGGAGAAAGATCCCTTTTTTGATCAGCCAATGCTTCATACGGAAGATCCCGGCTCGAATCCAAATATAAGATCCCTTCTATTTCGAAACGAACGTCGCGAATTTCCTCGGCCGAAGCTGCGTCCGTTCTGCTTTTAGGTACGGATTCGGATTCTTCCAAAACTTGAATTCCGGAAGAAGGGTTTCTCGGCCCTACGTCGTAATTTTCTTCCCGAATTTCGTCGGTATTCCCTTCCGAACCTTTTTCGGATTCGAAAGAGGCGAACGGTTCGGTCGACGGGTAGGATTCCTTACGTTGTTTCGGAATCTTTCTGCCTTCGACAAAAAGATCCTCCATTCTCTTTTGTTTCTCCAAAACCTCCAAACTGGGAGCCCGTTTGGTGTTGGCGAGAATTTCGGCTCCTCGTTTCACATTCGGTCTGGCGACAAAAAGATCGGCGTCCGCAGCGGCGGATTTAGACTGATTGCGGAAGGAAGTTCGATCGCTCCCCGAATTCGGATTCAGAGAGACATAGATGAAACAAAGAAGTCCTACCAGAATGAGTGCGATCGCGATAAAGAGCATCATAATCTATATCTGTCGTTTCCGCAGGATTCTGAAGCGTTTTTCTCACTTTTCTCCTTTACAGAAATATTCCTTCGCAAACCCTTTCAAGTTTAACAGATACAATCATGGAATTAGAAAACGCCACTCTCAAAGATAAAATCATCCGCACGGTAGTCGGATTTTTTCTCAGTATATTGGTCATCGGTCTTATCATCACCTTCCTTCCCGGCGACGCGGAAAAGAGCTTTTTCGACGTGCTTTCCGGTCGTTCCAGCCTGAACGCCGGAAAAATCGGGGATGTTTCCATTCCTATGGATTACTTTCAGGCTGCGAGAAGGGATTGTTTTTTCCAATACAGAAGCATCGCCCCTTCCCTCGCGGAAGATCCTGCCACGCTTCAATCCTGCGCGTTCCAAACCATACGCAGTTTGGTGGTCACAAACCAAATCGCGGAGGCGACCGGGTTTTCGGTTTCCGAAGGCGGAATCCGGGAGGAACTTTCGGACGAAGCAAGAAGAATTTATCGCGAATCCGTAAACGGTGCCGGTTATTCGGACGAAGATGTTCGTAAACCAGAGGCGATTTACAGACAAATTTTGAATTCCGCGCCGATGCAATATAGGATCGACCGCAAGAACGCGAGCGGTCTTTATGATTCTCTTCTGAATTCGGACCTCAAAAAGACGGACGGAGAAATCGCGGTTCAAAAGGAATCCACATCGGCGCGCTTTTACTTAAAATTGGTCTCTTACACCGACGATCAACTTTCCAAACTCGCCGAAAAAGAAGCTCCGATTTCGGACGAAGTGTTGAAAACGAAATACGAAGCCGAAAAAAAGGACGGAAAACTTCCTAAAAATCAGGAAGGAAAGGAAGTCAGCTTCGAGGAAAGAAAAAATTTCCTAAAAAGTAAAATTCTTTTGGAAAACCGTTCCAAATCCCAAGAGGATTGGAAAAACAGACTGAAAAAACTCCAGGAAGAACCGGACGGACTCGGTAAAATCTCCGTTCTTTTAGGTGTTCCCGTCCAGGATTTTAGGGATCAGTCGCTTTTGAATCTTTGGGAATTGAAAACGGGAAATCAAATCGTTCGTCTTGGAAATAACAGTCAGTTCCTCAAGGATCTGACGAGCGTGAATTTCGGTGATAAAAAAGTCGGCGGTCCGTATCGGGATTCCGAAAAAAATGTTTTTGTGGAATTTGCTTCCTTGGAAATCAATTCGTCTAAAATCAATGCCTCGCAAGGACCGGACCTGAGGGACAATCCGAATCTGATGAACGGATTCGTAATGGAAATCAGCCAGTCGCTTCAGGAAAAATATCCGATTGAACGAAGGGTCGGCCAAAGGGTAGAAGAATAATGCAAATTCGGGCTGAGTTGGTAAATCCTTTTTTGGAGGCGGCGACCATCGTATTCAGGGACGTATTGAAAACGGATCTGATTCGAGGCAAAATCGGAATCAAAGACAGCCCCGAAACCAATCTTGAACTTTCCATCGTTATCGGCGTTATCGGAACCTTTAACGGAGAAGTCGTCTACGGACTGAATTACGATACAGCTTATAAAATCGCGGGCGTGTTGATGCCGGGAATGAGCGACCAAGATATCAAAAACGAATATAAGGATATTTTGGGAGAAATAGCAAACATGACGACGGGGAATGCGATGAATATCTTTGCAACCTCCGGTCAGTCGATCGAAATCACCGCTCCGAACATCATCGATTCCAAGAATGAAACTCTTAAAATTCCTCGAAAGCCCGCGCTCGGAATCGGTTTATTTTCCAAATTCGGAAAATTGGACGTCAACGTTTCCTTAAGTTGATTTTAAATTCCGGAAAATGACAAATATAAGAAGCGGCGGCCAGGAAAGTCTCGGCAGCTTTGTAATTGCTTATCAGAGTATTCAGAGCCGGCCCCTGCTGAACCATTGATATTAACTCTGTAAGAAAATAAGCCGCGAACTTCGTTTTCTTTAGTCTCTCCTACTCTCATGTATTTAATAAAATGTTACAACCGCAACGAGACGGGCACGGACATTTTTGTGTTGAGCCGGATCAAACAAAACGAAAGTCAAAAACGGGATTGGTTTTGTTTTAGCGGTTTATTCCAGCTCTCGGAACCATTCTCGGTATTCGAATGTGTAAAAAGCGGACTCGGGGAGGCATTGGAGTCTCCGGGTCACTCGGTTGAAGGTGAGATCGAGGTGGAGGATATAACTGTAGTTCTTGTGAAAGGTGGGAACTCCCTCATTCATCATCTCTTCGATAGAATCCCCGACTTCCGATTCCTCCAAATACAAAAGATAATTAAACAAATAACAACGGGACACTCCGTGCGCCTGCGCCAAGGCTCCGAGCAGAGTCCAACTTCCCGTGCCCAAACGAACATTGATCCGTCGCATTTTTGTTTTTCCCAAGCCGTCGCCGAGGCCGACGGAACTGGAACCGGACCCGCGCCCAGGATCATCCTTAGCCGCGCGGCCGGAAGAAGGCTGATACAAAGTCGTCCCCGCTTTTTTCCC
>NZ_NPEF01000258.1 GCF_002811955.1 Leptospira ellisii | reverse complement strand
GCCCACGTTGATCAGCATCTCCCCCATCGCAAGCGGATACGAACTGAGATTACGCGCGGGGAATCCGGAATTATTGTTCACTGGATATCGATTGTATGTGGCCGGCAACGAAAACGATTCCCGCAATCCCGCCGATCCCAATTCGGGAATCGAATGTGCGGGAGGGGTTCTCAACCTGATTCCCAACCAACCTCTGGAATATTCCATCGAATTGTCGCCGAACGGCGGTCCGTTGGCGGCGGTGGGAACGGGGGAAAATGCGAATCGGATCTGTAAGATGAACGTTACCCTTGCAAGCGGTCAGTATCTGACGCTTCGTTCTCAGGTCCTGGTAATCAGTATCACCGGAGGAGCCACTTCCGGTTTCGTTTTCTCCATGCCCTCCAACTCCCTCAGGGTTCCTTAAACCAGACCGCGATTTTTTGAAGCGTATCCTTGGCGTCTCCGACCCAGATACTTTTCGGAAAGGATCGGATCAATTTCTCGAAACGGCTTTTCGAAATTTCCAGCGAACTTCTCAATTTACGGAGCGCAGGATTCTCCTCGCCCTTTAGAAAGATCGGGTTTCCGTCCGTGAGTTTGTAGTATTCGTGCAACGCGGCGTCGTAGATTTCTCTTCCTTGTCTGTAAACACCGTAGTCGTCGTTTTCCCCCGCTTTCGCGTTTTCCGACTCCGAAACTACATTCATTTTTTGGAATGTAATTTCCTCCAAATGACCTTCGAGAACGTCCCTGAACTCGATTAGTTTTTTAAAGAGGGAATCGTTGGAGAATTCTCCGGTATCGGGATGATATTTTTTGGAAAGAAGGTAAAATCGGCGTTTTAATTCTTCGGAAGTAAACCCCGGTTCCAAACCCAGGAACCCGAGGGCGGAGTTTAGCAGGTCCCCGTCTTCCAAAAGTCTTGTCTATGATGAAGGTGGCGTTTGAGTTGGATTCCCACTTGAACCTGATTGAGTTCCTTTTGATATTCCTTGAGAATTTCCCGCATCCGTTCCTCCACTCGGGAATGAAGGGATCTGGACTCCTCCAATTTTTGGAAAAGACGCTCCGCCATTTCGATGAGCTCCAAGGTTTGGGGAACACCTTCGGAAAGTTTTTCGATCTTACGATCCACGGAACACAAATGATCCACGAGTTTCAGATTGGCGTCCTCGATTTTAGCGGCGCCTTCGCCGTCTCCGAAACCGAAAACCTCCATCTGTCTTTTTTGATTGGAAATCAACTGGTCCAAAAGGGAAATTTTTTCCTCGTAAAGGACGGTTAGAACTCGGTTCGAATCGTTCGTCATATCGGTTTCGGAAAGATCAGCCTTGGATGGAAAGTCCGCTTCCGCGGTTGTTTTGAAACGGAGCGGAGACGACGTTGGATTTCTCTTTTTTTTCGATTTCTTCCCAGGCTGATTTAAGATCTTCCAGATACTTGATGATTTCCTGAAGGATCTCGGAATCTTTTTTCATATTCGCTTCGAGAAGACGTTTTTTGATATAAACATAAATTCCCAAGAGGTTATTGGCCACTTCCCCGCCCTGTTCCAGGTTGAGTGCGAGCATCAGCTCCGTAACGATCTCTCCCGCCTTGAGGATATGATTGTTCAC
Source organism: Leptospira ellisii (assembly GCF_002811955.1). Lineage (GTDB taxonomy): Bacteria > Spirochaetota > Leptospiria > Leptospirales > Leptospiraceae > Leptospira > Leptospira ellisii. The sequence continues at coordinate 3,431 of NZ_NPEF01000258.1, read as the reverse complement.
CACGTCGTATTTCCGAGGGGTGTTGTTCTCCAAAGCGATATTCAGAAAACGGATCGCTCCGTCATAGAGCATAACGATGAGTTTTCCCTGGCTGACAGTCGAGATTTCGTTGGATTTATATTGTTCAACGGTCGCTGTGGATTTTCTGGCAAGTGACATGTATCTCTCCTGAAATACTCTTCGACAAAAACGCAAGCCTCCTTAATGCTGGGCCGGAACATTCTTGCGGTTTCTCTTAAAACTTTCGCATCTTTTGAGGCGCGGTATCGATCGGTTTTGCGGATTTTTTCCTTTCCAAAAGTAAAGTCCGCCCCTGAATTTCCGAAGAAGACGTCCGTTTCGACCTTCGGCGTTCTCGAAATTCTCAATCGCCCCAAAAACCGTTCGAGAACGTTCTGATTTTATCCGGATTCAAGTTTCTTGGCAAGTCTGTTTACAAAACGAAAAAAAAAGATCCTGTTTTTGGCCTCCGGTCGGGGCTCCAATCTCAAAGCCGTTCTGCAAGCCCTTCAAAAAGGCAAAATCGCCGGACAAGGAACGGTGCTCGTCACGGACAACCCGGAGGCAAAGGCTCTGGAAATCGCCTCCGAATTCAAACTTCCGACGCGGATTTTGGACTTTCGATCCTTCTTAGAAAAAAGCGGATATCACGAACGACTTCTCGACCTGCTTTTGGAATTCTCCCCGGATCTGATCGTAACCGCCGGTTATATGAAAATCCTCAAACCCGAAGTCATCCGAGCCTTTCCGAACCGGATCATCAATATCCATCCGTCCTTGCTTCCCGCGTTTCCCGGTTTGGCCGCACAAAAGCAAGCCTGGAACGCCGGGGTCAAAATCGCCGGTTGTACGGCGCATTTCGTGGACGAGGGAGTGGATTCCGGTCCGATCATCCTTCAAGGAGCGGTGAAAATCAAGGAAGGAATGTCGGAAAGAGATTTGACTCTGGAGATTCTCAAAGAGGAACATAAAATCCTGCCGCTCGCGGTTCAGTATTTCTGCGAGGATCGGCTATTCATCGAAAACGGAAAGGTCAACATTCGATAAACATGATTCAAATCAAAAGAGCTCTCATTTCGGTCAGCGATAAATCCGGTCTGGTGGAATTCGCGCGGTTTTTGGATAAGAACGGAGTGGAAATCATATCCACCGGCGGAACCTTAAAACTTCTCAAGGATAACGGAATCAAAACAATCGCCATAGACGATTACACCGGATTTCCCGAAATTCTGGACGGACGCGTCAAAACCTTACATCCTAAAGTTCACGGCGGACTTTTGGGAGTGATTTCCAATCCCGCGCACAAACAGAAAATGGACGAACTCGGAATTCCCAAAATCGATCTGGTCGTGGTCAACTTATATCCCTTTCTCAAAACGGTTTCCCAACCCGGGGTCAAACTCGAAGAAGCGATCGAAAACATAGACATCGGCGGACCTTCCATGATCCGAAGCGCGGCGAAAAACTACAAACACACGTTGGTGCTCACCGATCCGAACGATTATCCCGAAGTACAAACTCTTATCTCTTCGGACGGAATTTCGGAGGAAGTAGCCGCCGGATATATGAGAAAGGCGTTCTCTCATACCGCGATGTATGACACTGCGATTTCTTCCTGGTTCAACAGACAGGCCGGAGACGCCTTCCCGGACGTTCTCAATCTTTCGTTCTTAAAAAAACAGAAACTGCGATACGGAGAGAATCCGCATCAAGCCGCGGCGTTCTACGAACCCTTGTTCGTAAAAAGCGACTTTTCTCCCTTGCAAGGAAAGGAACTTTCCTTCAACAATATGTTGGATTTCGACGCGGCCTTTCATATCTCCAGTCTTCTGCCGGAGAACACGGTCTGTATCATCAAACATCTCAATCCTTGCGGAATCGCGTATGCCGATGATCCGTTGGAGGCCTTTCGACTTGCGAGAAGAACGGATCCCATCTCCGCATTCGGCGGCGTGATCGGAATCAAGGGAAAGGTGAACGGCGAATTGGCGAACGTGATCACCGAAAATTTCGTGGAGGGCGTGATCGCCCAAAAATTCACGCCGGACGCGTTGGAGATTTTTTCCAAAAAACCGAACATTCGTTTGATCGAAATCGAGGACTTTAAGGAAGCCTTGGACGAATTGGATCTAAGACCGATCCATCATGGATTGCTCATACAGGATCGGGATTACACCACGATCACTGAGGCGGATCTAAAAGTAGTCACCAAAAAACAACCCTCTGCCGAAGATATTCGAGGACTGATGTTCGCGTGGTCCTGCGTCCGGTTCATAAAATCAAACGCGATCGTTTATACGGAAGAAAACGCCACGTTGGGAATCGGAGCCGGACAGATGTCCCGGGTCGATTCCGTACAACTCGGAGCCAACAAGGCGCTCAACGTGGGACTTTCGGTGGTGGGATCGTATGTGGCAAGCGACGCCTTTTTTCCCTTTCGGGACGGAATCGACGCGCTTGCAAAAGCGGGAGCCAAAGCGATCATTCAACCCGGAGGTTCGGTGCGGGATCCGGAAGTGATCCAGGCCGCCGACGAACACGGGTTGATCATGGTCTTTACAGGAATGAGGCACTTCAGACACTGATTATGGAATTTCTGCTCTATCTCATCTTCTTCGGATTCGTATCGGGAGTTTTGGCTTTCGTGAATTATTACTTCAAACTTCTTTTCCTATCGGGAAGGGATTCCTTCGAACGATCGGAATTGGTGGATTGGATCCGGATCCTTCCGGAGGAATTGCTCAAACTGCTGGAGTCGAACGGAAGTCTTCAGTATGGAGCGATCGCGTTTTTTATTTCCGCGTTCGTTTCATATCTTTGGACCCTACTCGGCGGAATGATCGGAGCCCCGCACTACGCGGACGCTTTCGGAAATTATTTCTTTCTTTCCTTTTTACTTCCGGTCACTCTTCTTACGACTTACGGCGTTTTGGTGGACTTGGTTCTCAAGGACCTACCTTCCACAAGTCCCGATCATTTTCTGGTCCGTTTCTTCGAACAGGAACTTCCGATCTTAAGCGGTTGTTCCGTTTCGGTGATCGCCTCCAACCTGGCCGTGTACGGACTATTCCACGAAATTCCGTTTCTATTCGTTCTTCCAAACGTGGCGATCATCGCCGTTCTGCTTATACTACGCTGGAACGGCAAAGTAAGAATCGGCGAGGTTCAGTTTTCGGGTTCGAAAAACGGATCCGACGAGGAAGAATCTGAGTGATTTTCCTAAAAAACTGCCGATATTTTGGTTATGAGAATTCTCCTCCTTCTTCTTCTCGTTTTGTTCCTGGCTCCGAGCGCGGTATTCTCGCAATTACCGGACGAAGGGCCCGGTCGTAGACAACCGGCCAATAACCAGCAACAAGCGCTCAACCTTCTGGAGGGATTTGCGGAATCCTCTTGGGGGGAAAGTTACGCCAATCTTAGGGAGAAATTTC
>NZ_NPEF01000257.1 GCF_002811955.1 Leptospira ellisii | reverse complement strand
GTGATGCAGACGAACGATGTGTTTTACGATGGAAAGACCCAAACCGGTTCCGCCTTCCTTTCGGGAACGATTTTTTCGGCTACGATTCCGATCCGTTACCAACCGGAAACGGGCTGAATTATTCTTTCCCGCAGAAAGAATTTTTTAAACATAGATCCAATCGACTCGTTGAGGGATCCTATGACCATGCCCAAAGGTTTTTCTTCTTTCGGAATCAACATCGGAATCAAAGATAAAACGAAGGATTTCGGGGTGATTTATTCCGAAGTTCCGTGTAAGGCCGCCGCCGTATTCACCAAAAACAATTACCCGGGCGCTCCCGTGATCGTGGGAAAAGAACACGTTCGATCCGGGGTTTTACAGGCGATCGTCATCAATTCCAAAAATTCGAACGTAGCGACCGGGGAACGCGGGGTCGAAAACTCCAGGGAAATATGCAGAACGATCGGAGAATCGCTCGGAATTTCGGAAACGTTAGTCCTTCCTTCCTCCACCGGGGTCATCGGCGTTCCGTTGAAGATGGAGGTCATTCTTCCCGCGTGCAAAAAAGCCAAGGAACTTTTAAAACCGGGAAATCTGGAGGAAGTGGCCGAAGCGATCATGACGACGGACACTCGGAAAAAAATTTCTTTCCGAAAAATTAAAACGAAATCGGGGGAAGCGACGATTTTCGGGATCGCGAAAGGCGCCGGAATGATCGAACCGAACATGGCGACCATGCTTTGTTATATACTGTCGGACGCTTCCCTTCCGGAGAATACCAACTTATACTCCGTCTTAAAATCCTCGGTGGACAAAAGTTTCAACTGTCTCTCGATCGATTCGGACACCTCCACTTCCGACACGGTGGTTCTGCTTTGTAACGGACTCGCGGGAGAAGCGGACGAAGCGGAATTTTCGCGCGCGCTCGAGGAGATCAGCGTCGATCTTACCAAGCTGATCGCGATCGACGGAGAAGGGGCCACGAAATTGATAGAACTCACCGTAAGTTCCGCGAAAAACGAAACGCAGGCGAGAAAAATCGGGAAGTCCATCCTCAATTCCCCTTTGGTAAAAACGGCGATTTACGGAGGAGACCCCAATTGGGGAAGATTGGTGATGGCGGTCGGCAAGGTTTTCGACGAACCGATCCCCTTCGAAGGTTTGGAAATTTATTTCGGAGACCTTCCCGTAAAAGGCGCAACCCCCGAAACCTTAAAAAAGTTGTCCGAATACCTTAAAAATAATACTGAAATTTCTTTGAATGTAGTGTTGAATGTCGGGGCGACTTCCATGAAGTTTTGGGGTTGTGATCTGACCGAAAAATACATAGAAGAGAATGCCTACTATACTACCTGAAAGAGAAGATTCCAGACCCGGATTTAGGGAATCCTTCCGTTCGTTGATAACGGATTATTATCTTATCTCCGGGATCATCAACCTTTTCGCGAAAGGGATTTCGATCCTGATCGCGTTGGGGGTTTATTTCGTCATCCTGTCCTTCATTCCCGCGGCGATCGAATATTATATGGAGGTAAGCCTTCTTTCCGCTTTGATATTCGCCGTTTTTATCATATTCCCTCTTCAGGAAAAACTGAGCGGAGTGTTGAAGTCGGTCTTGATTTCGGAATATCTGAGCGATGATCCCCGCTCCTCCCGAATGGCCTACCGCAGATTCGACCACGAAGGTTTGATCAAAAACGTGTTTCCCGATTTGGTGCGCCTCACCGAAAGTAACTACGGAAAACTCGCCCTTTTAAACAACGATCTACAGACTTTCGAACTCTACACATACGCCAAAAAAAAGCAGAGAAAAGTGATCACGCACGACGGAATCAATCCCGAAGCGAAACTGCTGAAATATATATTAAATAAAAAGAATGGAGCCATCATCGGCGAACCCGATCAGAACCACGAAATCAACGAGGACTTCGTGAGTTTACGGGCGAACTTCATCCTACCGTTCGTGTATCGGGAGACCCTTTTCGGTTTTTTGGCCGTATCCAACATTCCCAAGGATTCCGTAAGACAGGATCTGAGTTTCCTTTCGGGTAAATGCGGAATCGCCGTCCACAATCATATCCTTTCGTCCCAAGTCGCGGAAAATAAAAAGTACAGAAAGGAATTGGAAACCGCGGGAAAAATACGGAAGTTTCTGGAAGCCGCCGAACCGCCGATGATCGGGAACATCCGCACGGAAATCCTATCGAGAGAACCGGGGGAATTGGTCGAATTTTTGAATTCGGACGGGGAAGAGACCTATTTCGTCATCCTAAAACTCGGAATCACTACTCAGATATCCGTATTAGTACTTTGCTATATACTAGGAATTTTATATTCCGCCAGGACCTCCCGCTCCGTCCAAAGCCTCAATTACATCAAAAATCTTGTGGAATCGTATCTAAAAGAGACTTCGTGGAACGAGGAATACGACCTTCTTGTCGGAGTGATCCGAAGATCGGACAGTTCGATCGCGCTGCGAAGTTCCGGTAAAAATTTCAAAGTCCATCGTAATTCCAACTTCGCGAAAAACCTTCTTTCCATCGGCTGGGAAGTGGAGGAGGAGATAGGAAGGGATCCTCTCGTATTGACTTGGAGAAACCGACCGATGGTTTCGTTTTACGATTTGAGGTTTCCATCGTGAGAAATATCCTCCTTCTTTTCATTTCACTCATCGTATTCAGCATCGCGTTGTTGATAGGACTTCTACAGACCGCTTCGGAAAGTCTGCGGCCTCCGTTTTATTATTATCCGAACGGGACGATCATACAAAGCGACGAGGAATATCCGGGCGTCTTGGGAAAAAAAGTGGATCTCTTGGAGCTGGAGATCGCGGTGAAGATGGCCGAATCGGGTCAGTCGTATGAAAACGGAATCCACGTCTACGACAAGGGGGTGAGTGAAACGATTCCGGTGATCCTGACGCCTAAATCCCCGTATTCTGTTCTCGCGGATTTCACGCGGGATATATTGATTTCCCTCTTGTATCTTTCCGTCGCGATCTGGTTTTTCTTCTACACAAGAGACTTATACATGGTCCTTCTGTTCGGATCCTTGTCCTGCTTAAGTCTGTTTAATTTTTTTCTGGTGGGATTCCACGATTTCCACTTCCTGTTCTTCTTTTTTCTTTATTTCAGCGCTTTCGTTATTTTGAATATTACGTTTCGATTGAGGGGCAAGGAGCTTCCTACGCGATGGTTCGCACCGGAGATCATATTCTCCCTCATCGCGGGTTTCGTCGGAAAATCGCAAAAGGCGGATCCGCAGATTTTCGGAATACTCGCCACGAACGGAGTCTACTTTATCCTTTTCTGTTCTTTGATCTGCATCCTGTTTCTGATCGCGGACTCCGTCCGGAACCTTTTTCCCCTGCAAAGTCTTTTGAAAAAGCTGAGTCTGATCGCGGCCTTCAGCGCTATTTCCATCATTCCGTTCGTTTCGGTAGAATTTTCCGAAATCATATCTCCCGCCGTATCCAAAATCCTGATCGTATCGGCGTTCGTGATCTTTCCCGCGTTGATCATCTACGGAACTTTTACGTATTCGATCGTTCCCGTTCAGATCGCGTTTAGTTCCTCCTTAACTTCGATCTATCTGATCCTGATTTTGGCGGGAGGATATCTGTTTCTTTTATCGGCGTTTTTCAAATTCAACCCGGCGGCCGCGGATAGGTATCTGCAGGAATTCAACGTCCTTTTTATTTCGATATCCGTCTACACGTTGGGCTCCGTCAATCGAAGACTTTCCAATTTGGTCGATACGTGGAGTTTCAAAAGGAATCAAAAATTGCATTCCGCATTGGAGACCGTTTCGTCCATGATCAGCGCTCCCATCTCGATGCGTGCGACGATCAACAATCTGATGAGAATGGTTTCGGAAAGTCTGGAGATCACCAAAATTCTCGTTCTCATCCCCGCCGATAAATTTCCGAGAACGGATCTGAAGAACATCAATTTTATCCGCATATCCTCCACTTCCGAAATCTGGCAGTATTTCGCCTCCAACACGGAAGTTACGGTTACGACTCACCTCGCCTACGGCCTGGGAATCCGCGAATCCGTGTATAAATTTCTGCAAGGATCCGGAATTCAACTCGCGTATCCTATCTTCAATTATTCGAAGGGGAAAGAGGTGCTCGGCGTATTTTTAGTGGGGGAGAAAAAAAGCCGCAGAAACTTCAATCTCGGAGAACTTCATTTTCTTAAAGAATGTACGAGAATGGCCTCCATGCTTCTTCAAAATTACGCGTTGTTGGCCGAAGAAGTGGAGAAAAAAAGGATCGTCCGCGATCTTAATATGGCTTCGATCATCGATAAAACCCTGCACGTAGCCGAAGGCGGAACGATCAAAGGAGTAAAGATCGGTTTTTTTTCCATTCCGGCGGTGGGAATCTCCGGAGATTATCTCGATCTGCAAAAATTAAGCCCCAACACGATGATGCTCGCTTTAGGGGACGTTTCGGGACACGGATTGGGAACGGGATATCTCGTCAGCGCGATCCGAGGCATCATTCAGAATCAAATCCGCAAAAAATCGGACTTATCTTCCATTTTTAAAGTCATCAACTCGTTTCTCATCGAAAGATATCGGGGAAGCGAGTTCATGACGTTCATCTGCGGAGAATATAATTCCTCCGAAGAGACGTTTCGATACATCAACGCGGGTCACTCATCGCCGATTTGCATTCGAAAAAACGGTAAAATCGAACTTAGAAACGAGACGCAAAGAGTGTTAGGGGTGCTTCCTACCGAATATAAACACCTAACGATCCCGATTTATGCAGGAGATAAACTTATTTTATTCACCGATGGAGTGACCGAAACCTTCAACGATAACGAAGAGATCTTCGGAGATGAAAATTTTATCCAACTTATCACGGAACATCATCATTTAGAACCGCAAGATCTTGCGGATCTTGTATTAAAAACGATTCAAGACTTCCGAGGAAAGAAAGATCCTAGCGATGATATCTCGTTCATCTGTCTTCAAGTGAATGAATAAGAATGAAAGTTCTAAGAAATTCAGCATGAGAAATAAATTTTAAAAAAAAATT
>NZ_NPEF01000256.1 GCF_002811955.1 Leptospira ellisii | reverse complement strand
AGCGCTTCGTTCGTTTTAGAATGATTTTTGTTAAAACAAATTAGAGGAAAGACGGGATCGTTTTAAGCGGGACTTGCCGACGTTTTGTCCGCAAATACGCCGTCGATTGCACGACGTTTTTTGCGGACAAAAGCCGATTTCTTCTTAGTAAGGGCCGCTCACGCAGCGAACATATCCGTCGGAATCCGATTTCCGTTTTTCCACGATTCCTCCCGTACGAAAATCCACGATGTAGGCCATAGAGCGATATCTCGTATTCATAGGAATCGTAAAGTATTGCGCATTGTTCGTTCCTAAGTCTTGGATATATTGTTTCGGATCGTTGCTTCCCGATGAATTGGAAGCGGGACTGTTGCCGTTCGCGAACGAGGACGTGGAAGTCCAGTATCGCCCTATGTCCGTATCCGGAAACAGGGTCGATTGGATATAGGGAGGATTGATTCCCCTTTGTAAGTCCACGAGAGAAAATAATTCTTTCACGGAAGGAAGTCTCCAAACCCGACCGTCTCCGAAATTCAGACCGTTACAATGTGCGAGAGCCGTCGCCCAATCACTCGTTCTATTGGGTCCGCTGACCGTGGTGCAATCGGTGTAGTTTAGACCGGCGGTTCCTCTTCCGCGGATACACTTTCTCCAAAGAACGCGATTGACTTGATCGTCGATGACTCCGTTTCCGAGATCTACGTGGTTGTCGAACGGAGTCACGGCGGAAATTCCTTCCGATTTCAGCAGAAGGAGCACCGTGGATAATAAGATAATTCTAATATACTTTCTCATACGTTTCTCCTTAATCCGCAACACACATGGTCAGGAATATGTAATTGTCCGGCCAGTTCGCCCAGCCTGCGTAGTTTACCTTATGTTTCATGTGTGTTCCTCCCCCGAACGCGGAAGTGGCCCAGGCACCCCAAGATACCCCGTTGGAAAGAATCGCATTGCCCAATTGTCCTGGACTGGCATAATCCACGTTGGTGTCGGTCGCGCTCATAGCGTTCGTCATGGTCCAATATCGTTGGTAATCGCTGCGGACGAATCCCGGAAATCCCGCAGCGGGAATTCCTTCATTTCCATTGGTTCCCTCGTAGATCATCAGACTCATCTGTTCCTTCAGGGTCGGAACTCTCCAGGTTTTTTTACCCGCAAAACCCGCACCGGAATTATCCAAATTCAATTGAAGACAATAAGGGATCGCGTCATACCAGGTTTGATACGGGACCGGCGTCGCACTGACTACGCAGGTTCCACCCGACCAAACGTATCCGGGACCGCAGGTCTTCCATGTTTTCCCTGTCCAGTTATCCGGAGTCACAATGTCGTTGGGATAACCGGCTAACGCGGTAGGAACCATCAAACCATAAGGAAGAACGCTGTTGTCTGCATCTTGTCCCGTACCGGCACAAGAACCGAGAGTATTTCCCGCAGCGTCGTAACAGCTGGTTTGTCTCGTATCCGTAATTTTGATTCCGGCCGGATCGCTTTCCGTTCTGTAGAGAAGTTTGATTTCGCCGGCGGCCGTGACGAATGCGCCCGTTCCGACTACGTTCCCCGCCTTGTCCTTAAATTTCGGATTGGCGGTCATATCAAAAAGATGATAGAACAAATGCCATTCCGGAAGTTTTCCGTTGAAGGCGACTCGGTAAGTTTGCGCGTCCACCCAGGTTCCGGAGATGGTCGGCCAGGGAACGAGCGGATTTCCGCCGGTGGCGCTATCATAGTGTTTCGGAAGGGGTTTGAGGCTCGTATCCATATCCTCGTTGAATACGAAGTCCAGATGGTCGGCGTTTACGCTGATCAGCACGTTTGAAGAAGTGTTTGCGGAAGGTCCGCCGTCGATCGTGATCGAAGAAAGCCCGGGAGCGGTGTCATCCCGGTTGAGCGATCTTGAATTGAAGCCTACATTACTTCCTGCGGTCGTTAAACAGATACGAACGGTATTCGCGCCTGTGGTAAGGCTTCCGCCGGGAACCGTAGTCGTAACATTCGAATTGGCCGTCGCATAATTTCCGGAAATGGCAGGCGTTAAGGCGGATCCATTCGTTCCGGAGTTACAGTTGGTGCCGCCTACACGAAATTCATAATTTCCGGTGATATCGGATTTCCACTCGATATCCGTGCTATCCACTCCGCGCAAATCCAATTTCGATACGGAATTGATCGTAATCGTAGGATTTCCGACGGCTACGATGTATTGATTCGTCGTAACTCCGCTTACGTTTCCCGCTTTATCCACGGCCACGACTTTTACGTCGGTTGTAGCGTTATTTGCCACTGAAAACGCGGAACTATAAGCCGTTCCGCTCGAAACGGTCCCCGTCGCGGTCAGACCGGGATCGGTTCCGTCGTTGCGATATGCCATTTTCAAACAGCCGGATGCCCCGGTGTCCGTACAAGTTAAGGCTATGTTTGGCATCGAGGTACCGTAGGTTCCTCCTGGATCACTGAGGGTGACTGTAGGAGCAGCGTCGTCCCGCACCGCTGTAACGGAAACGTCGTCCCAAGCCGTGGTAGTATCCGGGCTTAATAGGCAGAGTTTAACCGTGTAATTTCCCACGCCGGGTAAATCGGATGCGTCGATTCGATTGGTTGTTGTAGTGGCGCTTGCGACCGCACCGCTGGCTTTAACCGTTCCTCCGGAGCAACTGGAGGTTCCCGTACGAAGCTCGTAAAAACCGTTCATATCTGCAGACCAAGAAATATCATAATAACCAATGGCGCCTGCGGTACTACTTACATAGAATGTAGTAGCGGAAGTATAATTTAAATTTCCTGTGAGCGGAGGAGTTGGAACCGGAGTGCTTCCGGAACCGTCATCCCCTGGGTTATAAGCAATTCCAGCGGTAGAAGTCGGAAGGAAAAAGAAGTTCATTCCTTTTTTCCCGTCCCCCATTAAACAGTTGGAAAGGCAAATAAAAACAACGAGCCAAATCCCCACTATTGTAGAATAGAAGCGAATTTCTTTATGCATTTTCACATGTTGTTTTTTGTTTGTTCTGATCATAAAAGATCCCCCACAACATTTTTAATCCGCGATTTTTGAATTCAATCTAAGAGGAATTTACTCTTTTTTTATCTAAAATACGTCACCAGATATAAATGGGGAATTTGCTGTTTATAAGTTAGAGCTCACGCTGTTTTGAGCGTAGAATTCTGTGGAAAACGTTAGTCAGGCCCTAACATAAGTTTTTCAAAATTATCCAACAATATGGGAAAAGTATGTTTTTCGGACGCTGAAAATTGATGAATACATCAAATCAATTATGTTAGGGGTCACCCTCCAGGGGAGTTCTTCGTTTTCGTTCTTTTTATCAAAGGACGGCGGTTTTTGGTGTGAAAGGCTCGCTTCGAGATGTTGTCCTTTTGTGAGCATTTCTATAATTCAGGAGGAAGAGATTGGGAGCTTTTTACACGTTCAGGGGAATCGACAAGTTCGGGGAAATAGACAAATTTTTCCCTTTTCCTGCGTTAAAAATCGAGACCGGGATTTTTTTTCAGGAACTCACAAGTTATAAATCCAAAAAAATAAAAAAATGAGCAAACGCTCGTAAATTCTTTGTTACCGTAGTATCTGGGAAAAATACACAAATAACAACTTACAAAGGATTCGGATGTGGAAGAGGTTAAATACTACTCACTAGCGGCTATGCTTTACTTTATCATCGCCGCATTCAGGCTTTTCAAAAGGGATAGGAATCAAAAGGTCTACACCCCAGCGCTTTTTTTCCTAATGGCTTTTCTGTTTTGGTCGTTTACAGCCACGATTTTTATAACGGAATACTCGTTGGCGAAAAAACTCGCGCAGTATCTGTACGCGTTTTTTTCCGTTACGGTCATTCTGTTTTATATGCATTTGGCTACCGCGGCGAAAAATGGAGATGCACAGTTGATTTCGGGGGATTTATCCGCCCTGAGAAAACTGCTTTTGCGCAGTTTTGCGGCCACCGCCGCCATCGTAGTGGTTTGGGATTTGTTGGATGAATTCAAAATTCCGAACCTCGCCGAGATGGTTTCTCTGGGCAGTTTCCTGTTTTTTGCCTATTTGTTGTTCCAGGTTTTGATTCCGATGCGCGAACCGGAAAATAGAGGAAATCTTATCCGAATTCTTCCCTCTGTCAGTATTTTGCTCGTAATCAAACTTTCGGAAGTGGTCCGTTATTTCGAAGGAGTGAAGATCATAGAGCCGATCAATACGATCAATCACTACTTTTTGATTCTTTCTCCGATCATTTTGAGCGAATTTGTCCCTATTATTTACGAAATTCAAAGAACTCAGGATGAATTTCAGTTGGGAGACGAGGAATTCGAAGAGGATTCCGAAAAAGGAATGGCTCAACGTGACGCAAATTTGGAAAAGCGTTCCCTTTTGGAGGATTTGAATCTTGAAAAGGTGGAAAGCAAACTGAATGAGTTGATGCAAAACGAAAAGATCCATTTGGATGAAGAACTTCGACTTCCTTCTTTGGCGTCGGAGATGGGACTTTCGGTGCATCATTTGTCCGCTTTTTTGAACGAACACGTGGGAATGAACTTCAATTCCTTTATCAATCACCATAGGGTCAAAGAGGCGAAGGTGATGTTGTTGGAAGAACCGGATCGTTCCATTCTTTCGATCGGAATGGCGGTCGGCTTTAGTTCGTCCTCCGCATTTCACCGCGCTTTTTTAAAGGAAACAAAAAGTTCTCCAAAAGCATTTCGTGAAATGAATCTTCCAAATTATAAAAATAAAGATGAAGAAGTGGAAGAGGATTTGGATTCGAGATATTCACATTCGATATAAAAAACCGCATATTTCGTTCTTTGCCGAAAGTGAGGTGCGGGAACTCTTACGAAGATAGGGTAAAAAAAAAATTGGAGGAATTTGTCGAATTTCTTAAAAATGGAATTTTGACAAAAACCTCCAAAATCCCTTTTGACAGAAAGGGAGCAAATTCTTCCTTTTTGATTCTTCCTGTAGGATCTCCTATTCCTTCTCAAAAATAAAATCAAAAAGAATGATCCACTTTTGTAGTTAGAATCAGTAGAGAATTTAGGCTAAAGTATTCTTT
>NZ_NPEF01000255.1 GCF_002811955.1 Leptospira ellisii | reverse complement strand
CTACAATGAATAAGAAAGTAATTTATTATATTCTAATATTAATCGCGTCGGGCCAGTTTTTCGGCTCCGAAATCGCCGCTCAAAACGGGAATTCCGCCGACCTCAAGGCCCTCCTCGACGGAGTGGTGATCATCCGAAACGACACCTTCTCCGAAAAGGAAGAGGGGACCGGATATCCGGACAAATCCTTTAACCGCGACGCGGGAACGGGTATGATCGTGGGTGGAAACCGTATTCTGACGAACGCGCACGTGGTTTCCGCCTCCGGATATCTCAAGGTGAAACACTTCAATTCCAGCAAATTCTACAAAGCCGAAGTGCAGTATGTCGGTTTCGACTGCGACCTGGCCGTTCTCAAGGTGGAGGACGAAGAATTTTTCAACGGAGTGGAACCGCTGGAAATCTCTGAATCGTCCCCGTCGTTGGGCAGCAACGTTCTCATCCTGGGATATCCCGGCGGGGACGACAATATCACATTAGAAAACGGCAATGTTTCGAGGGTGGAGAGGATCCGATATTCCTACACCGGTTTGGATTACAGAAAGGCGATCCGGGTAAACGCGAATATCGTCCCCGGTTATTCGGGGGGGCCCGCGATCCAGAACGGAAAGGTGGCGGGAATCACGTTCCAAGTCAGTCAGTCGCAGGGAAACGTGGCGTATTTGATTCCCCCGGAAGTGATCAATCATTTTCTAAAGGACGTGGAGGACGGAAGTTACGAAGGATTTCCGTTTCCCGGATTCAGTTTTCAGAACGGATATTCCTCCTCCTTAAAGGAATATCTCAAAATTCCCAACGGCCTAAACGGAATCCTGATCAACACAGTTTATCCGGATTCCTCCTTTTCGGATCTTTTAAAACCGGAAGACTTCGTTTATAAGATCGACGAAGCGTATCTGAACGACGAAGGCGGGGTATTGGAACCGGGCGGAGGTTTTATCGGGGAAATGATAGAAAACAAATTCATCGGAGACAAGGTGAAGGTTTTCTTTTATAGAAACGGAAAAAACTATAAGGTAGAAGGCGCGCTCAAGCGGGTGCCTTCCCTGGAATTGTACAGACAACTGGGAACTCCTTCGAGCTTTTTGGCCGCGGGATTTCTGTTCCAACCCGTGAACCGCGCGTTGGCGGGAGGGGATTCCAAACGTTTGGAAAGTTCGCTTCGTTATCATTACAGTTATCACATTCAGGACGAATTGTACCGCTTCACCGAACGAGACATCATCCTTTCCGGAATTTATCCCGATCCCCTCAACTCCAAATATTCCGCGTATCGTTATAAGATCCTGGAATCGATCAACGACCGCACCCCTTCCAATCTGGAGGATTTCAAATCGTTGTGGAAGAAATTCTACGGAGGAACGATCAGCCTGAAATTCAGGGGGGTCAATCTTCCCGTCGTGTTGGATCAGGACACGATAGAGAAGATCAACGTCCGCATCAAAAAACGTTTCGACGCGGAGGCGGACGAATGAGATTGTTTCCGTTTCATATTACGTTTTTCTTAAGAACCATCCTGTTAGGCGGGGTTTTGATCTGCGTCGCCGCACCCTCCCCGATCCGATCGGAGACGATCCTCGTCCACTTCCGAAAGTATTCGCACCAAAACCCTTGGCAGAAGGGAAGTCACTACGAAAAAAAGGTTCCCGCAGCGGTCGCCGATCCGGATTTTCTTTTGGCGCTGTTGCCTCCCGGAGAGGTTCCGCTTTTTTCGGAATTCAACCCTTCCGTAAAACCCGGGGTCCGTCTTTACGTATTCAAACACGATCCGGAAACCGGTCTGACTTTGTTTTCGCACCGGGGAAAATTCTCATCGAAAAACGGTTTCGCGCATTTCGGAAATTCACGCCAAGCCGGATGTTCCTCCTTTTTTCCGAAACCGGAGTGGAACCATCCCGAATTCTCGAATGCGATCCTGAGAATGTCCAGACAGAACCGGGACGAAGCGGGCGAAAGAAAATTCTTATATTCTAAAAATATGATCTGCGGATACAGCGACGGCAGATGGAACGTTCCCGCGGAATACCTCGTCTCCTTTCTGAAAAACCCCTCCGAAAATCCGATCGTCCATCCGGGTTTCTCCTTCGAAGACGCCCTTACGGTTCCGGAAAAAAAATTCTATTTTCCGGATTCCTCCTACGGTGTGGTCGTTTCGGAGGTTTTGCCCGGGGTGGGACCGGTTCACAACTTATTTCCCGGAGACGCGATCTACAGCGTAAACGGCAAGGGGTTTTCCTCTCCCCCGGACAAACAGGAAGTGTATTCCAGAATTCTTATGTCCGAAGGCCGCCTCGTTTCACCGGGGACGAACGTCGTATTGGGGGTTTTTAGGGCGGGCAAAAGAAGGGAAATTTCTTATTTCCTAAAGCCCTATACCGAGGATTTTTTCTTTATTCCCTCCAAATCGGGGAACAAGGCCCCCTCCTATCTGATCAGCGGCGGGTTGTTTTTTACGGAACTTACGGGCGCTTATCTCAAGGAATCCGGAGATAAATACCGCGAGAACTCGGACAAAAAGCTGCTCTATCTCTACGAATCCTACGATAAAAAAGCGCATCCGGAAAAAAACAGGATCGTATTCGTCAGCCGGGTGTTTCCCGACCCCGAAAATCAGGGATTTCACGACTTTCAAGACCAAATTCTCGAAACGGTAAACGACCGACCCGTTCGTTCCTTGACGGATCTCAAAGAGATTCTACGGGAAAGTCAGGATGAATACGCCGTTTTTCGTTTTTCCGGAAATCGAATCGCGGCCTTCGCCAACGATCAATTGAAACGTTTGAACCAGAAGATTCTCGCCAATTATAATCTGGATAAACTCGATAATTTAGAGCGTTAATCTCTTGACGAATCCATTCCGGAAATGTAATGTTTGAATCCGGAATTTTCCCATGCGAATCCTATTCTTAGA
The DNA here is from genome assembly GCF_002811955.1 of Leptospira ellisii. GTDB lineage: Bacteria > Spirochaetota > Leptospiria > Leptospirales > Leptospiraceae > Leptospira > Leptospira ellisii. Next base: position 2,148 of record NZ_NPEF01000255.1, on the reverse strand, counting down.
CGACGAAGAAGTGATCCGAGATTTGTTTCGGGAGATCTTCGGTTCCTTCCACGATCTTACGTTGGCGGGAACCGCGGAGGAAGCCCTCGTCGTATGTAAAAACGAAACCTTCGATCTGATCGTCACCGACGTCCGTCTTCCCAAAATGAGCGGGATCGATTTCGTCTCCAAACTCAGGGACATGGGAGTCAACACTCCTTTCATCGTAATCACGGGAAACCAGGACATAGACGTATCGATCCGGGCGCTTCGTCTGGGCGCGGTGGATTTTTTCATCAAACCCTTCCGTATGGACGCGATCCGTCATTCCCTACAAAAATTCGAGAATTTATTTATTTCCAGCCAGGAGCTGATCGGTAAAAACCACTTTCAACTGACGGAATCCAAACAACAATTCTCGATCAAACCGAGCCTAAAAAATCTGAACCAATACGTGAATCTCGTGATGCGTTCCGTAACTCTGATTCCGGGGATCCACACCGACGACATTCTCGCGATCAAACTCGCGCTCTATGAACTGCTCGGCAATTCCATAGAACACGGTTCCGCAGGAATCAGCTACGAGAACAAATCCAAACTTCTTTCCTCGGACATAAATTACTTCGATCACGTGGATCGGATCTGCGACGCGCTGGAGGAATCCGTTCTTTTGGAGATCGGTTTCGAAAACGGCGTCGTTAAGGTCTCCTTACGGGATCACGGCTCTGGATTCGATCCCTCCAAGGTTCCCGATCCGGTCACGGATCCGAACGCGAGTCACCTTTCCGGGAGGGGAATCTTTCTCGTCCGTATGAACGTGGACGAACTGATCTACAACGAAGTGGGGAACGAGGTTCGTTTCAGCAAAACGCTGAAAAAACAGCCCGCGCTCTCTCAAAAATAGGCGCCCGCGGAAAGATAAATCCGCGCGTATTCCTTATCCTCCGCCTTTTTTCTCCATTCCTCGAAGAGAAAACGTTCCTGTTTCTGCGGATCTACCTTCGCATAAGATAAGCTCATTAGAATATACGAATATTCTGATTCGTATCCTCCGACCGCCACCGCCTCCCAGCCCCTGCCGAGCGGCGAAGAGGAGGATAGAAGAATTCCCTGCAGGGTCCAACGGGAATCCCAGGTTTTACGCGCTCCCGCCTGAACAAGTCCCATTCCTTTGTTTTCGAAATCGGGTCTCTTAGACGTTCCGTCCGGGGGGAATACCGTTCCCTCCTGCAACAAAAGACTTTGACTCAAAAGGAAGGACGTTTTGCCGCCGTATCCCCTAAGGTCGGTACGGATCCCGGAATAACCGTCCGAATTCCGATCCGTCCTGAGTTCCTCGTCTTTGGAGAAGAACAAGCCCCCCAGAAAGTAGGACGCCTCCTCCCTTTCCCATACGATCCTACCGCCCGCGAATCCCGCGGACGTGGAACGGGAGGTCTGATAACTTCGAAACGCGTCGGTTCCGTATTCCCGGGAACCGCTCACCGCGATCGCGTCCGAATCGAAACGGAACCCTTCGAAACTTCCGGAGGAGAATTCGAAACCGTAATACGCGTATCTTCCGTAGGGTCGAAACGGCTGCGATTCCCGGAAAAGATCCCCTTTGACCGCCTCCTGCCTGGATTCCGCATACAAATAGTAGAATATTCTAAAATTCTGAATTATCGGTCCGTCGCCGAAACGGATCGAGCCGCCGCTTATTCTCGCGGGCGATTCGTTCCTGTCGCGCTCCGTATAAAGTACGGATCCGTTCGTCTGCGCCGCTATCCCGGAAAAGGAAAGACCGAGAGGCTTCCACAAAAAGGAGACTTCTCCGTAGTTGAGAAAACCGGCGAACAAAAACCCGTTTCGATCGAGGCGTTGATATCCCCTCCCCGCCTCCAAACCGAGTTTCCAAAAAGCGGAATCCCATCCGCCGATCCCCAAAAGTTCTCCGTCGGCTCCCTTGGAGATCGTCCTGGTTCCGTTTACGTTTTCCTCGTACGACAAAAAAGGAGATATTAAAATCTGATAATACAGATGTTCCCTTTTGCGGACGTAGCCCGCCTCCGGACTGAGGATCGCCCGGGAAAAACTAACGTCGGCCTTCTCCCGTTCGACCCTACGGAAGATACGCGTATTACGGTTTCGAATTCTCCTCCGGAAGTTTCGAAGGGTTCCGTTTCGATT
>NZ_NPEF01000254.1 GCF_002811955.1 Leptospira ellisii | reverse complement strand
GTGATGCAGACGAACGATGTGTTTTACGATGGAAAGACCCAAACCGGTTCCGCCTTCCTTTCGGGAACGATTTTTATCCACGCGGAAAAATCTTTCGAAGATTCTTCCTTTGTCCTCGTCTTGAATTCCGATTCCTTGATCGATGACTTGGAATTGAACCTGATCGGGTTTGACCGCGAGGATTTTGAGAGTGATCGTTTTTCCTTCCGGAGAATACGAAGACGCGTTCGAAATCAGATTCAAAAGCATATGTTCGAGAAGAACCCAGTCTGCGTAGATCATCAAAGATTCCGGCATATCCACGACGAATTTCTGATTTTTGGAGGAGATGACGCCTTCGACCGTATACGTGAGATTTTCCACGAGCGACTTGAGGGAAAATTCCTCGTCACCGGCGATCGCAGACTGATTTTCGATGCGGGTGATCGTGAGCATGTCCTCCACGATGCGGACCATACGATCCGTGTTTCTGGAAATCGCATCTAAAAATCTTTTTTCATGGCTATCGGGGGAAAGCTTCAAACGATCGAGAAGGGTTTCGGTATATCCCTTGATGGACGTGATCGGGGTTTTGAGTTCGTGCGAGGCGTTTTGTACGAATTGTTCCCGGATGATATGCGATTGTTTTTCCTCGGTGATGTTTCGGATAACGCCTATATACATCAGGATTTTTCCGTTGGTGCGCAACGGATACATTTTGATCGTGTAGAAATTCTGTCCGAGATCGAGTTCCATTTTGGAATCGCCGAAGCCGTTCAAATGGCCGAGAACGAATTCGAGAAGTCGGGGATCCCTCGTTGCATCGCTCATCTTTCTCGATCTTGAATTGGGTTCGATGAGGGAACCGGGAATACTTTTGTTCTGGAAAAGAATGGAAGCGCTTTCGGGATCGATCGCGAACACTCCCTCCTTCAAATTCTGCAATACGGAATCGAATTTTTCCTTTTCGATCGTAAGATCCACGAACTGACTTTTTAATCGGGTGGACATGAGATTGATGGAAGAGGCAAGGTCCGCCAATTCCCGTATGTCGGGTAACGTAAGCTCGGAGCCGAAGTCCCCCGCGTTGATATCCCCCGTCTTTTTTTCGATCCGATCCAAAGGTTCGGATACGCTTTTGGCGATGGAGTAGGACATATAAAACGTGCCGAACATCGCAAACAGGATATAGAACGAAAAAAGGAGGATTTTAAGGTCGGGATGAAGGAATTTTTCTGCAAAAAGAACTCCGCCCGCCGCGACAAGAAGCACAAGCAGGAGTAACCAGTTGCTTAGGAGCAGTTTTGAGAATAAGCTACGCCTCATTGAATCTATAGCCGATTCCGCGTATCGTTTCGAGTCTTTCCTTTTCTTCCCCGAGTTTATCGCGTAATCTCTTAATATTCACGTCGACAGCCCTGTCGGTAACGTAAATATCTTTTCCCCAAACCCGATCCAATAATTTATCCCTCGTAAAGGCCACACCCGGGTTGGTCATAAAAAGATTCAGGATTTTGTATTCGATTAAAGTGAGATCTACTTCCGAATTGTTGATGAAGGCTTTGTGCGCTTTCAGGTTGAGAAAGATATTTCCGATGGTGATGTTACCTTCGAATTGCTGCTCTTCTTCCCCTTCTTTGGATCTTCTAAGGACGGACCGGACTCTCGCGATCAATTCGCGCGTGCTGAACGGCTTACGCACATAATCGTCCGCGCCTAATTCCAAACCCAAAACGGCTTCGGTTTCCCCCGATTTCGCGGTTACCATTATGATGGGAATCGAATATTTCTCTTTGATCTTTTTACAAAGATCCATTCCTCCGATGCCGGGAAGCATCAGATCCAGAATGACGAGATCGGGCGTGTTTTTTTCCAGTTTGGGAAGCACTTCCAATCCGTTTTGGCAAGTGTCGACTTGATAGCCGTTTTCCTCGAGGTGGAATCGTATCAGTTCGGCGATATCCTCTTCGTCGTCCACAACGAGAACTTTTTGACCAGGGTTCCCCGATTGATTTTTCATGAATTCTATCTTCCGTTTTATTTCCCGGACCGATCGCCGCCGGTCGTCCGCGATTTCATTTCCCGAACGGAAACGAAACGCAGGCCCGATTCAAACAAAACCTTTATAATTAGACCGGATAAAGTTTATAAACCTTAATATTCCAGAAATCCGTTACAATCAGAATACGAAAAAGTTACAAACTACAGAAATTCGATTCGATCTCAGCGCTTAAATGACGGAGAGAAAACAAAATTTACTCTTCTTCCCCGAGCCGTGAATTGATTTTTCGAATCAGGTTCCGTTGTCTGAAAATCGAAAAGATCAAAAATCCTCCGAGCAATAACGAACCGATCAGATAGACTTCGTTTAAACTTCTCAGGCGAGCGTGCTCCTCTTCGATCGCTTTGATCGATTCCAGATGCGAAATCAGAAAGTAGAATTTGTCCGCGTCCTTCCAGTTTTTTTTCGCTTCTTCCCGGATTTGGGTGATTAGAATCGCGGCTTCTTCCTTTTTCATCTTTTGAATGACGGGAAACACGCGGTCCAGATCCGCTTTCAGGTAATCCTCGGCGCTCATTACGGGTTTGGTTTGGGAAGAATCGGACGACGCGTCCGCAAAAGCGTTGTTCGACGCCGTTAAGGAAATCAGAAGTAAAAGGGAAAAGATCGAAATTCTAAAATTGTTCGGATTCATTCAAAAAAGCCTAATTTGTTTTTCCATTCTTTGGTATATGGGTTTCTATAATGGACAAGATAGATTCCCGCCAAAATTGCGAAAACACAAAAGAGGACGCTGCTGGTCACCAAAATTGGCGCGAGCAGACCGGTTTGAATCAAGAAATCCAAGTCCAAAAAGACGCGGAAACCCTATTTCAAATCTACGCCAATCCGAGCGGTCCCCCCATTCAAAAATCAGAACTTTTCAAAAAACCGGGAGAAAATCTGAACGACGAGGAAGGCGAACGTTTCAAGAGGCTTCGCATCTGGAGGGAAACGATCATGTCCATTCGCAGGATGAGTCATCAAATGATGCCTTCCAATAAAATGATCGCTGAATTGGCGCAAAAAAATCCGAAAACCTTGGAAGAATTAAAGGAAATGAATCTGTTTTCGGAATGGAAAGTAACACACTACGGTCCGTCTATTCTCGCGGCGCTGGAAAACGTGCCGTACGAATCGAACATCAAAGGATTGATACCGATCAATAAAAAGTTCGAATAAGAATATTCCAACTTTTGCATATAGATTCGCGATGAAATTCGACTTCCAAACGTTAAGGGAAAAACTCACCGCGCCGAAAGTGGAATTCACCGAAGTTCCTCCTCCTTTTTTCGGAGAGGAAACCTCCCGCCCCTCCTCGGTGATTTGTCCGATTTATGAAAAGAAGGACGGAACCCAAGGACTGATTCTGCAAAAGCGGAATTCCAATCTCAAAGCGCATCCTGGACAAATCTCGTTCCCGGGAGGAACCTATTCTTCTTCCGATCGAAATTTATTGCGAACCGCTCTTCGGGAATGGGAAGAGGAGATGGGAGAATCCAGCTCCGTACTGGAAGTTCTCGGAGAATACTCCGGTCTTTTTACGAACACCGGCTTTCACATCTCGCCGTTCGTCGCGCGTTACCGAGGCGATTTCGCATTCAACACCAACCCGGCGGAAGTAGAACGTTCTATCCTGTTGGATTTGCATCGGTTGGAAACCGCGCCGTTCTATTCGATTCGCATTCGAAGAACGAGCGCCAAAGAGATAGAAATTTATTATTTCGATCTGGAGGAAGGACTGCTTTGGGGAGCGACGGGCAGGATGATCGTACAACTTCTACGCGAATATGTTGGATTCGAACGGAATCCGGTCGCCATAGAACCGAATTTGGCGGGTCCTCCTTTTTTTGATCCTTTCCGCAAATTCTCCAAAAAAAATTAAAAAGACATTTTTTTCTTCAGCTAGTTTCCCGTCTGAAAATTGTGGATAAAATTATGCGACGGAATATTCGCATTTCGCCGATAATTAAATCGGACATAATCTTATAAGGAGGTAAAACTATGAAACGACTCAAAAACTTCTTTCAATCGGAAATAAGAAACTCGTTCTTAAAGGAAAGTTTTCAAGAAGAAGAATGGTATCAATCCCTGATCAACCGACCAGGCATCGAAGAAAGATTCCCGTATTTCAAAACCAAAGCGGCCAATAAAAAAGAGACTGTAATCGCAAGATGACTCCGGAAGAAAAAACGAAATTACTGCAGACGCTGGATTTGATTCTGAAACATCTTCAGGAACAAAGTTCCGGCTCGGGTTCCGATTATAAAGTGGTGTTGTATTTAGTCCCCATTTTCGGGATCGTATTCGGCTGTGCTCTGTTGTTTTTTGTTTTTTATTGGTGGTATAGACAGCGGATCGAAATCATCAAAGCCGGACTTTATAAAAAAGAACATTTCGATCTTAGAACGTATTCTTTCTTTTTAGGTTTGATTCTCACCTTCGTAGGAATCGCGTTATCGGTAGGTTTCATCTCCGTATTAGGCAAATCGCTCGCGATGCTCGGCGGACTTGTCCCGCTCGGAACCGGCTTAGGATTACTCTGCTACTATAAATATTTTCGATGAGGGAAAATTCTCCCATCGTATGCAATCCCGAAGATTGGGATTGTATTCAAAAAGTCCTTCACGGCGACTTCAATTCGTTCGAACAATTGATGAATCGTTATCAAGGACTCGTTTATTCCCAGGCGATCAAGGCGTTCCGCAACGAAACGGAAGCCGAAGATTTTACGCAGGATATTTTTCTAAAAGCGTTCGAAAGTTTATCCACCTTTCAGGGAAGATCCCAATTCTCCACCTGGTTATTCACCATTGCCAGAAACGAAATCATCCGCAGATACCGCAGGGAACACCCCGAAATTTCCGGCTTGGACGCGCTTTTGCTGGCCGAAAACGAAAAGGAAAAAAAGAGCGAAATGTCCTCCGAACAGGAAAACAAAATTCTAAAACAGGAAAGTTCGGAAAAAATCCGCGACCTTGTAGAGAACCTTCCGGAGCTGTATCGAAAACCGATCGCGCTTCATTATTTCGAGAATATGTCCTATAAAGAAATTTCAAAAAAATTAAACTTGAAAATGAATACTTTGAAGAGTTATATTTTC
>NZ_NPEF01000253.1 GCF_002811955.1 Leptospira ellisii | reverse complement strand
CGATGTGGGGGAAAGGAGCAAGGTCCTTGAGACATATGCCCTTCACCTAACCGCGAATGAACGAACCCGGATCGCCTTCGAAAAGAACGGCTCGGGGTCTTGTATCGCTCGGAAACTTACGGGTGAGTTTGGAGATTTCGGAAAGAAGATCGGGGTTTTTCAGAGGATGGATGATGGATTCCAAAATCTGCTGTTTGACCCCGTCGTAACCGGCGACGTGTTCGAAGGTCATCGCCTTTCCCTGTTTTTGCGCTTCGGCGGGCTGAAATACTTCCACCCCCAGAGAAGTCAAAAGTTCCTCGGGTTTTACGATTTCGGCGGAGTTTCCGGATTTGAGGAATTTGAAAAGGGAAACGGTCGCGAACAATTCCTGTCGGGTAAAATCCCCCTTTTTGGTGATTTCGACTCGATTTTTCGTTCTCCCGGAATAGAATCGAAACCGGATCGTATCCAGAAGGTTTTTGGTTTCGAAAAGATTCTCATTGAGGGCTTGGATACAATAATATCCGGGTTCGAAGGTGTGAATCCTCAGATTTTCGATATGATTTTTTAGGATCTGCAGACAATCCAACAAGGCGCTCTTGGAAATGGAAGAAACCGAAAACTCGATTTTGAGATCCTTTTTTTCCGAGCTTACTTCCGGCAAATCTCCGGAGGAAAAACCGGCAGCGCTCAATTCGGAATGAAGAAAACTTTTCGTCTTGGTAAAGTCCACCTCGTGGAGGGAGGGATCTTCGGGAGATTCTGGTTGGGAAGCGGAATTCAAACGTGTATTACCTCGATAAACCGTGAAAATACTCTTGTAGGAATCTTGGATTCTGTCGATTTCTTTACTATCGGATTCGTTTAGGAGTTGGAAAAATGGGTGAAGGTTCGCTCTCACAGGAAGATATAGACGCTCTTTTGACGGGCGGAGGCGGGGAAGCTCCCGCAGGAGCCGGAGGCGGATCCGATTTTAATCTCAGCGGAGAATTGGACTCCCTTTTGGGCGGAGAATCCGGCGGCGGAGGCGGGGCGGCTTCATCTTCCGATTCCCCTTCGTTTGCGGATATTTCCGCGGCCCTCGGGCCTTCTCCCACACCGGCCGCCGCTCCTCCCAGACCTTCTTCCAGACAATCGGCGCCTTCCCAATCCACGAATTTGAATCTTTTGATGGACGTAAACCTGGCCCTTACCGTGGAGTTGGGCAGGACGAATATGTTCATCAAGGACGTCAACGGTCTCAACGAGGGGACCGTGGTCGAATTGGACAAAAACGTGGGCGACGATCTGGATATTCTCGCGAACGGGCGTTTGGTGGGAAGAGGCAAGCTGGTCGCCATGGACGATTTTTACGGGATTCAAATCACCGAAATCGTGGAACAAATCAGAAGATTATAAATTGGTACCGGAGCGTCTCCGCTCCGGTTTTTCCGTTTTTCGAACCTCGATCGAAGGTTCTTGACCAAATTCTTATATTCGAAAATTAGAATTCGATTCTAATTTTTGGAATCGGAGGCCCCCAACACGGATTTTAGGATGGATTTGAAATTCGCCAAGTTGAGCGGCAATACGATGTCCGTCTTTTGGTTGGATATCTTTTCGAATTCTTTGATGAACTTTTGACCGATCCTAAGTTTGACGGCTTCCTTTCCTCCCTTTGTGTTGATCGATTGCGCGAGAAGTTCGATTCCCTTGGCGGTGGCGACGGCGATGGCTTCCACCTCCTTGGCGGCGCCTTCGGCCTCATTGATCCGCCTTTGTTTTTCCCCTTCCGACTTATTGATCGCTTCCTCTTTAAATCCGAGGGAGCGGTTGATCTTTGCGTCACGGTCCCCTTCGGATAGGGAAATCTGCGCCTTTTTGGAGATCTGGGCCTTCTTCTCCTTTTCCATCGCTTCCAGGATCGATTTCGGAGGAGTTATGTTTACGATCTCGTATCGGTTCACCTTGATTCCCCATGGTTCCGCGGCCTGATCCAGAACCTCCAGAATTTTGCTGTTGATGGCGTCCCTCGTTTCGAACGTCACGTCCAAGTCCATGGTTCCGATGATCGCACGCATCGTCGTCTGCGCCAATTGGGAAGCCGCGAATTGATAATCGTTGATTCCGTAACTCGCCTTGTGCGGATCCAAAACCTTGAGGTAGAGGATTCCGTCCATTTCCACCTTTACGTTGTCCTTCGTGATACAGGTCTGCGGAGGAACGTCGGTCGCCTGTTCCTTTAAGGTATGGTAATACGCGTCCTTTTCGATGAAGGGCCAGAGAAGATGCAGACCGGCGTGTAAGGTTCTGCTGTATTTTCCGAACTTTTCCACGACGATACAATCCTGCGCGGAAACGATCCGGATCGAACGGTAGAGTTTGTAGGCGAAGTAAATTCCGAACAGGGTCCAGAACGCGGTGACGAAAATGTTTTGAATCGATTCCATGTTTTAAGCCTCTTTGTCCGTTTTCAAATCCGGAAGTTTTCCGGTGATTTTGGAAAGCCCTTCGAACACTCCCGCGATGTTTGCGAGTTCCGCCGGAAGGATCGTGGTTTTGGAATCGCTCAAAATTCCTCCGAGTCCCGTAAGATAATCCTCCGTGATTTGCAGATTGACCGCGTCGGATCCTCCTTCTCTGGAGATCGATTCCGAAATCATCTGGATTCCTTTGGCTTTTGCCGCGGCGATCAACTGGATTTCCAGCGCCTTTCCGTCCGCCTCGTTGATCTTTTTGATTTTTTCCCCTTCGGAAATGTTGATCGCTTCCTCGCGTTCTCCGACGGAGCGGTTGATCCGGGAGATTTTTTCCCCTTCGGAAATCGTAATCTCGGCCCGTTTCACGCGTTCAGCCTTCACCTGTTCCTCCATTTCGTGGAGGATCTCCTTGGGAGGGGAAATGTTTTTGATCTCGTATCGGGTCACCTTGATTCCCCAGGGATCGGTGGCTTCGTCCAAAGCGCGCACAACGTGGGAATTGATGTCGTCCCGTTCCGCGAACGTTTGATCCAAGATCAGTTTTCCGATTTCGGAACGCAGAGTGGTTTGTGCGAGCTGCTGCGTGGCGAGCATGAAATTTTCGATCGCATAGGAGGCCTTGTATGCGTCCACGACGCGGAGATACAGAATACCGTCCACGGCGATGGATACGTTGTCCTTGGTGATACACATCTGTGGCGGAATGTCGATCGCGATCTCCTTCAGGTTTTGTCTGTATTTGACGACCTCGATCACCGGCCAAAGAAAATGGAATCCGGCCTCCAGCGCGCCTTTGAACACTCCTACGCGTTCCACCACATAACAATACTGCTGCGGAACGATGATGAACGTCTTACGAATCAGGTAGATCAACGCTATGAAAAATAACGTGAATAAAAATCCTGCGGACATGAAACTCTCCTTTTTATTTTTTGCATTAGATCGGTTCTTCGGGAATATCCAAAGGTTCCACGACGAAGGTCAGATTGTCTCTGCCGAGGATCCTGGCCTTGTTCCCTTGGGGAATACGCGTCTTTTTCGAAATCGCGTCCCATTCCACTCCTTGAAACAGAATCCTTCCTCCCTTGCGTTCGACGAGAACGTCCTTGATCACGGGAACCAATCTTCCGATCTGATCCTCTTCGGGAATTTTACGTTCTGACTGGGCGGGAAAAATTTTCCGGATCGTCTGACTTCCCGCGTAGATCAAAACCGTGGAAAGGATGGCCCAAATACCGAGTTGCCATCCCAAAGCGAAGTCGAAAAAATAAACCAAGATTCCCGTAAGAATTCCCGCGGTACCCAAGAAAGCGACGAAGGTTCCCGGAATAAAAAATTCCGCAAGAATCAGCGAAACGCCTCCTCCGATCCAAAGGGTGACGGGTAGGTTGGAAAATAAGTCAGGCATGGAATCTGGATTCTCCCGAGTGGAACAGGATCGTAAATTTTTTTCAGAGTTCAATCCGTTTTTTCTATTTTAAAAAAAAGGGAATCGAATGGAATATCCAATCAAGACGTATGAAAAAGAAACTTGCGATCCTTGTCTTAACCGTGTTTGTGCTGCTTCAATTTTTTCCGTTTTCGGTTCCTACCGGCGACAACTCGGGCGAGATCGAAGCTCCCGAAGAAGTCAAAAAAATATTGAGAAGATCCTGTTACGATTGTCATTCCGATCTGACGGCTTGGCCTTGGTATACTAAATTGTTCCCGGTGAACGTTTATCTGTATCATCACGTGGAAGAGGGAAAGTCCGAGTTGAATTTTTCGCAGTGGCGGTCCTTGAATCGAAAGGACCGCGCCTCCCAAGCGGATTCCGTTTTGGAAACCTTGGAAGAGGGAGAGATGCCGTTGCGGGATTATCTGTTTTTACATCCGGAGGCGAAGTTGTCCGAAGAAGATTTGGAAGTTCTCAGGGAATGGGTCTCCTCCGTAAACGAAGAGTATCAGAAGGAAAAATAAACGGTTTTATGGAAATGACACAAAACGAAAAAAAACTCTGGGGCGGAAGGTTTCAGGAAAAAGCCTCTTCGGTTCTGGAAAAAATAGGAGAATCGGTTTCCTTCGATCATAAACTCTATAAGGAAGACATCCAGGGAAGTATCGCACACGCGAGAATGTTGACCTCGATCGGAATTCTGAATCAAGAGGAATGCGCCCGCTTGGAAAGCGCGCTCGCACAGATTCGCGGTGAAATCGAGGAGGGAAAACTCGAATTCAAACCGGAACTGGAAGACATTCACATGCACATCGAATCCAGGTTGACCGAACTCATCGGGGAAACCGGAAAAAAACTCCACACGGCCCGTTCCCGGAACGATCAGGTCACCCAGGACGTACGGCTTTATATACTCAATCAAGGCAGGGAAATTTTCGATTCCGTAGTTTCTCTGAGACGCGCGTTTTACGAAAAGGCGGAGCGGAGCGTGGACGTGATCATTCCCGGTTATACACATTTGCAGGTGGCGCAACCGATTCGGGCTTCCCAATATCTGCTTTCCTGGTTTTGGGCATAACGAGAACGTTATTCAAATTTCCGATCACCCTTCCGGCTTTTCCCCGGATGAGTTCCGCGATATCCGGATTTTTTTTCTGAGGCATGATTGAAGAACCCGTCGTCAGCGAATCCGGCAGACGCAGAATTCCGAATTCCTGAGAGGAATACAGAATGATATCCTCGCAGATCCTGGACGCGTGGATCATAAACTGTACGCAGGCGAATAAAAACTGCAGAATATGATCCCGACTCGAAACTCCGTCCATGG
>NZ_NPEF01000252.1 GCF_002811955.1 Leptospira ellisii | reverse complement strand
CCCTCGAATTTCGGAAGACCGTCTGCACCCGTGTATTGATCTTGGAAAAGGGGAGATTGGTTTTCGACGGGGATCCGGTCGAGGGGTTCCGACATTATATGCAGATCATTGCGGATTCAGGAACTTCGGGCGAAGCCGTTCTTCCGACCCAAAACGATTCCGCGGTGGACAATCTTTCCGTTTCGATGAAACACAAAGGGCAGATCAATCCGAAACTTCTTCCGGTCGGAGCTTCGGTCGAAATCGAGATCAGCGTCCGATTCAAAACGGATATTCCCGATCTCACGGCCGGTTTTCATATCGACGACGCCCGCGGAATCCGCGCTTTCGGAACCAACAGTTTTCATCTCGGAAATTCACTCAAAAACGTCCGGGCAGGAGAGCGGGTGAACGTTTCCTTTTCTCTTCCGCTCAATTTTTCCGCGGGAAAATATTCTCTCGGAATCGCCTTACACGAGGGAGACAATCACGTAGGTCGGAACTACCTTTGGAAGGACGGGGTTTTGTCCTTCGAACTCGAACGTCTCGGTCTTCCGAAATTCGAGGGTGCGGCTTGGATTCCCGTACAAAGTCGTTCGGAAAAAGACGGCGGATCCTGATTTATTTTTCTTTCTAAGTCCGGAAAGACCGAAATTCTGGTCTTCAATATGAAAGTTTGTGTGATTGGAAGCGGTTATGTCGGTTTGGTCGCGGGAGCCTGTTTTGCGGAATACGGAAATCACGTAATCTGCGTCGATAAGGACGAAACGAAAATCGCAAATTTAAAAAAAGGAATCATTCCCATCTATGAACCGGGTCTTTCCGAATTGGTTCTCAATAACTGGAAGGAAAAACGACTGGAATTCACCACTTCTTTAAAGGAAGGAGTCGAAAAGTCGGACATCATTTTTATAGCAGTGGGAACTCCCACTTTGCCGGACGGTTCCTCCGACCTAAGCGCCGTTTTTGCGGTCGCCAAAGAAATCGGCAAATCCATCGACGGATACAAGGTGATCGTGGATAAATCCACCGTTCCGGTCGGAACTGCGGCTCAAGTCAAAGCGATCATCGCAAATGAAACGAAGACCGAATTCGACGTCGTTTCCAATCCGGAATTCTTAAAGGAAGGGGCGGCCATCGACGACTTTATGCGTCCCGAACGCGTGGTGATCGGTTCCGACACGCAGAAAGCGGGTGATCTGATTGCGCAATTATACGCGCCTTTCGTATTAAACGGAAATCCGATTTTGAGAATGGGGGTCGTTTCCGCAGAACTTACTAAATACGCTTGCAACGCCTTTCTCGCGACAAAAATCTCGTTCGCTAACGAGATCGCGAACCTCTGCGAAGCGGTCGGGGCGAATTACGAGGACGTGCGTAAGGGAATGGGAACCGATTCGCGAATCGGAAGACAGTTTCTTTACGCGGGAATCGGATACGGCGGTTCCTGTTTTCCCAAGGACGTTCGTGCGCTGATCAAAACTTCGGAGGACGAAGGCGCTCCGTTGCAGATCATACGCAAAGTGGAAGAAGTCAACGAGACGCAGAAGATCCGACTCTATGAGAAAATCGTAAAATTCTACGGAGAATCCGGGCTCGCCGGAAAAACGTTCGCCGTCTGGGGTTTGTCCTTCAAACCGGGAACGGACGACATGCGGGAGGCGCCGTCCATTCCGCTGCTTTTGAAATTATATGAGAAAAACGTAAAGTTACGCGCGTTTGATCCGGTTTCCAAGGAAACTTCGAAGGTTTATTTCGAAGGTAAGGTGGAATATTCCCCTGACGCATACGCCGCGCTGCAGGGAGCGGACGCGCTTCTGCTTTTGACCGAGTGGAGGGAATTTAGGGAACCCGATTTCGGAAAGATCAAGGGACTCTTGAAATCGAACGTAATTTTCGACGGAAGAAATCAGTATTCTCCGGAGCTTATGCAAAAGGAAGGGTTCCGTTATTTTTCGATCGGTAAGCCGAACGTTTGAGTTTTATTTCGTTTTAGGAGATCCTACACCGGAATTCAAACGTAGGATCTCCTAAAAATCTCCCGATCCACGGCGGACGCTACTACGGTTGTTATGATCGCGCGCAGTGCCGGTCGATGTCGGTATTCCGACGTCTAACCCGGTTTTTCCGATTTAAAAACGGACACGTCGAAATATACTTCGTTACGTATCAGCTTAGAACTTTCGATTTCCACGATGTCGCAGCCGTAAATTTCCCGGGTCGTTTCGCCGATCGGGATCCGAGCTTTCCACTTTAACGTGCAACCTTTCGCAGTCGGAAAAATCTCTTCGGCCGTCCATATCCAATTCGGATTTCTTCTCAAAAGCGGACGCAAATATGCGGAAAGGGAGGTTTTACCTTTTACCCCTTCCGTCAAAAACGGATCCGAATAAAAGACGTTCTCATGGTAAAAATCGGCAAGGACTTTGTATTGGTTTCGATTCTCCTCCGAGGTCCAGGCAGCTAACCACTGTTCGATGAGTTTCTCCAATTCCATTCGTCATTCCCAATCCGAAAATGCGCGCTCCGGATCCGGTCCGTTGTAATTCCAATGCCCCATTTTGCGACCGCTCCTCGCTTCCGTTTTACCGTAGAGATGAAGGTGATAGTGCGGGTTCTGAAACGCACGATTCCAAAACGCGGAACCGGGTTCGTAATTCTCGCCGAGAATGTTCTTCATCACGACCGTCCCGGTCGGAAGTCCGTCCGCATTCGGAACGGGCAAACCGCAAAGGGCTCTTAGCTGAAGAGAAAACTGTGAAAGAGTTCCCGCATTTTGACTGAAATGTCCCGAGTTATGCGGTCTCGGTGCGAATTCGTTACAAAGGATCTCCTCTCCCTTGAGAAAAAATTCGATTCCGAAAACGCCCACATAGTCGATCGTTTCGGCGAGTTTTCGCGCGTATTCGATCAGACGATTTCGAACGCCTTCGGAGAAATTTCCAGGGTGAAAGGTCAGATCCAGGATATGATTCTTATGGACGTTTTTTGAAGGATGAAAATACGACGTTCTTCCGTCCGGAAAACGTGCGAATATCACCGAAGCCTCTTCGGTAAACGGAAAAAATTCCTCAACGATATGATCGAGTTTCTTTAAGGATGAGAGCGCTTCCGCAAGTTCGTCCCCGGTTTTGCATTTGATCTGACCTTTCCCGTCGTAACCCATCGTATTCGTCTTTAGGATACAGGGGAATTGGGTCCGCGACAAAATTTCCTCTTTGTCCTTTTCCTCGAAAACGGGATAAAAATTAACGGTCGGAATTCCGGCCCGGGCGAATTCGTTTTTTTCCCTCCAGCGGTTTTGGGCGATCCGGATGCAGTTCGGAGAAGGAGAAACGATCAAACCGTGTTTTTCGGAGAATTTTTCCACCGTGGAAAGTGCAATTTCCGGAATATTCTCGAATTCGAATGTAAGAGCGTCGATTCGTTCCAAAAAGGAAAGGAGAGCGTTTTCATCGTCGTATTCCGCGACGGTTTCCTCGGCCCCGGCGCCCGAAGCCGGAGAGTTCTTTTCGGGGGAATAGACGTGTACTTCATAACCGTGTTGAACCGCTTCCATGCAGAACATTCTCGCAAGTTGTCCGGAACCCATCACTCCGAGTCTGGATCCCGGTAGAAGCATTTTGGAAGCGATCACGACAGATCCTTATTTTTGGACAGGGCTTCGTCTCGAATTTTTTCGCGGTAACGTTCCAATTGGTCGGCGAGGGAAACGTTCTGAAGCGAAAGAATTCGAACCGCGAGTAAACCCGCGTTTTTGGCCCCTGCGGTCCCGATCGCCATCGTACCTACGGGCACTCCCCCCGGCATCTGAACGATGGAAAGAAGACTGTCCATCCCGTTGAGCGCCTTACTTTGCACCGGAACACCTAACACGGGTAAGGTGGTAAGGGAGGCGACCATACCGGGAAGATGCGCTGCGCCTCCAGCGCCGGCGATGATCACGGAGTATCCCGCGTTCCTTGCGGATTTGGAGAATTCCAACATCAGTTCCGGTGATCTGTGCGCGGATACGATTTCCTTATGGACCGTTACGCCGAATTCTTTCAAAATCGTTTCGGCTTCCTTCATGGTTTCCCAATCGGAATGGCTTCCCATGATGATCGCGACTTTTGCGTTCAAATTCTTGCTCCTGATAAGATCGTCGTCACGCGTTTCGATATGGCAAGTACTAAACCTTCGGACCCGGTAACCCCTCTACGAAACGCTCCAATCTGATTCCGCGGGATGCTTTCGCCAATACGATCGAACCTTCCGGTACGTTCTCCGTGAATGTGCGGAGCAAATCCTGCAAACCGGTTTCCGTGTCCGGAAAATGAAAAGAGGTTCTGGAATCGTCAGAATGTTTCGAAAATTCCTTCCGGATCAAATTCGAATCTTCTCCGAAAGTGAACAGACATTTCAGATTCGCGAAACCGGCGCATATCTTTCCGAGTTTTTTGTGGAAGGACGTCGAATGTTTTCCCAGTTCCCTCATATCGCCTAACACAGCGTAGAAGTCCCTTCCCTCCGAAAGTTGTGCGGCTACTTCCAGAGAGGAGATCATCGATTCGTAATTCGCGTTGTATGTGTCGTTGATGATCGAATATCTTCCTTTTTGAAAGTCCAGACGTTTGTTTCCGGAGCGAAACTCCGAAATTCCGTCGGCGATCCAATCCTTCGGAACGCCTATTTTTTCCAAACAAGCCGCCGCTACCGCGACGTTCCCCAAAAGTTTATCTCCGGGTAGATTCCAAACGACCGTCCTACCCCCGTATTCCAAAACGAATCCGGAAGGTCGTTTTTCCGAGATATTAAAAAGACGTTCCGCGTCTACGATCTCGAGTTTTACGCGGTATTTGCGGGTTTTCTTTTTTAGAATTTTAGAATATTCTCCCGAACTCGGATAAAAAAGAGACGATTCCGGCGACATGCCTTCCACGATTTCCGCCTTCGCCTTGGCTATGTTTTTCTGGCTTCCTAAAAATTCGATATGCGCGGTGCCGATCGTAGTAACGACCGCGAAATCCGGTTCGGCGATCCTGGAGAGTCTGGAAATTTCCCCTTTGTGGTTCATTCCCATTTCGCAGACCAACACTCGGGTTCTGTCGTCGATTCTGAAAACGGTAAACGGGAGCCCGATTTCGTTGTTATAATTTTTTTCCGTCACCACCAATGCGTCTTCGCCCAGGTTTTTAAGACAGGAAGCGAGAAGTTCCTTAGTCGTGGTTTTTCCGCTGGAACCGGTGACCGCTATCACGATCGGTCGGAATCGGGA
>NZ_NPEF01000251.1 GCF_002811955.1 Leptospira ellisii | reverse complement strand
ATGGTTCGACGGAGTCCATTGGGAGATCGCGTATCGGGATAACGAAGCCGCGAGAACGGAATCCCTCCGCAAAAATACCGCCAACGAACCTATGATTCCGCACGCCAACGACGCCAAGGCGACCTCGTCCGTATCCTCGCCGAGAAGTTTCAGGGTCCGATCCAAAAAAAACAGAAAACATACGTTGGACATTACGGTTTCCGAATATTCGAATCCCGAGTTTTGCGGATATCCGGTAAGAGCCAGGATCAGAACCGTAACGCCTACGTCCTTCGATAAACCCAGACGCGCCGTGGCGATTCGATACGTCAGAAACGCGGCTAAAAAATAAAAAAGCAGAATCGCCGGATTGAGAAAACGATACCCGGTCAGACGATATAAAGGCGCGAACATCTGCGAAAAAAAGGATGGATATTGGAATCGACACGTTTCCGCAGACCGCGTTTCCTCCGTATAGACCACCCATGGATAATGGAACGGAAAATACTGAAACGTCCGATCCCAAACTCCGCCGCCGTAATAACAACGATGATCCGACAAACCGTTGGCGGCGTATTGCGCCGTCTGATACGTTTTTATCTGCGCATCGGTTTGAATGAGAGGCGCGACCCCGCCGTCCCATTGCGCGCGTTTCCAAACGAACAGGAGTATGATCAGAACGGCGACCGCACGAAGCAGGATCGAAACGGATTTCCGGAAGGTCGGATTTTGCGATAATTTCTGCATAAGGGTTGGGCCGAACCTTCGTTATACCACGATTAAACGGTCGTTGAAACGGCGGTTCTGAAATCGAACCTCCGCCCGATCGAAACGGTTTCCGATCAAAGCCAATGACCGCCTTTGGGAACGTATTTCGGAGAAAGATCCTTTTTGAAAAAACCTTTTTTGGATTGGATCAGATTGTAATACACGATGTGCCGCAACGCCGCGACCCCGTCTTTCCACGTGATCTTTTTTCCTTCTAGATAATTTCTCGGATAATACGAAATCGGAAATTCCTGCACCCGGATCTTCAGTCTTGCGATCTTGGCCGTGACCTCGGGTTCGAACCCGAAACGTTTCGATTCCAGATTTACGTTCTGGATGATCTCGGTCCGAAACGCCTTATAACAGGTTTCCATATCGGTAAGATACAAACCGCTCAGAAAATTGGAAACGACGGTGAGGAAACGGTTGATGAGATAATGAAACGTGCGATGGACCTGTCTTCCGTCCTTTTTAAAACGGGAACCGAAAACCACGTCCGCCTTTCCGGAAATCAAAGGTTGAAGCAGCATCGGAATCTCTTCCATATCGTATTCGAAGTCCGCGTCCTGTACGATCAAAAAATTTCCGGTCGCGGCTTCTATTCCCCTTTGCAACGCAGCGCCCTTGCCCTGGTTTTTTTCCTGCAGCAGAATCTGACGTTCGGATCGGAAACGAAACGACTGCAATATGGAACGTGAATCGTCTTTAGAGCAATCGTCTATAAAAATCAACTCTTTCGCGGTGGGCAGAACGAGAGCGTCGATCCGTTCCAGAAATTCCTCCAAATGACCGGACTCGTTGTAGATCGGAATGACAAGGGAGGTTTTATTCGCCGCGTTTTTTTTGGCGATATTGGAGGCGTTTTTTTTCTTAGCTAAAGCCATTGCCTATACAATTCTTACATAGATTTGAAATCGTCAACGGTTTAACGCAGATTGAAAAACCGCGGCTCCGTCGATTCGGTCGAATGCGGATCGCCCGACGGACGATAAAATTCCGTTTTCAATCGAAAGAATGGCGGATTCTACGTTCGAAAACGTAGCTCGAAAAGAAAACGGAACATTTCCGTAACAACCGTATCCGCGTTTTGGACCGAATCGATTCGGATCCCTCCGCCGAAGATACGAAACCTCCCGCGGAAAAGTCCGAGAGATCGGAACCGGACGGCTCGTATGTCGAAACGCAATCGTCGAACGCGATCCGTTTTTTAACGCGGCAAACGATTTAGAATATCAGAATATTCTTTTGCCATTCCCAGAATGATCTCTTTGGCGGGAACCAGCCCCTCTATCTGAGCGACCCCGTGTCCCGCGGACCAAATGTCCCTCCAACGTTTGTATTCCTGATCCAGATTCTGCGACTGCCCGCTGTGCGATAAGTCGCCCGCCTTTTCCACGGATTTTTTCAGCCAGTTCGCGGGAATTCCTGAAATTTTCTCGGTATAAACGATCTCTTCTGGTCCGGATTCTATGATCATCTGCTTGTACGCTTCGGACGCCATCGCCTCCGGAGTCGCGATCAAACGCGTTCCCACATAAACCGCATCCGCTCCCAAGGAAAGTGCGGCGGCCATCTGCGCTCCACCCGAAATCGCGCCCGCTGCCACCAACGGAAGATTCACCTCCTTTTTGAGATACGGAAACAGACTGAACGGAGACGTATTCCCCGCGTGTCCTCCCGCTCCCTGCGCCACGGCGATGAGCGCGTCCGCTCCGGCCTTGGCTACGATATTCGCGTGTTTTAACGTGGTCACGTCGCAGAAAACTTTCGCGCCCACGCTTTTCGCTTCGCTGACCACGGTTCTCGGGCTTCCCAAACTCGTGATCAAAAGTTCCACCTTCGCGTCCAGAACGACTTCGAGTTGTTTGGACCAATTTGGATTGTGCGCCTTATGAAGTATAAGATTGACTCCGATCGGTTTTTTCGTTTTGGAACGGATTTCCTGAAGACCGTCTTTGAGTTGTTCCGGAGAACGATAATTGAGAGAAGGAAAACAACCGATTCCTCCGGCTTCGGAGACGGCCACTACCAGATCCGGATACGAGACCAAAAACATGGGCGCCCCGATGATCGGCAGATCGATTCCGAGCATTTCGGTGATACGAGTGTTCAATTTCATTCTGGGAATTCTTCGTTCGACAGTCGTTTAAAGCAAGGAGGATTTTTCTTCCCAAAGGGAAAGCGGTCGGAAATCCTGAACGAATGATCGTAATCGTGTCGTCTTACAAAGTTCTGGAAGAAAAGATCGAGGAATTCAAACGAGTGAGCGCGGAAATGGCGAAGGAATCCCTCGAAACGGAAGAAGGGGTCCTAAGACTCGACGTTCTGCAGGGGGACGGAGACGCCGCGCGATTCCTGTTCATCGAAGCCTACAAAAGCGAAGCCGCCCGTAAAAAACATCTGGAAACGCCTCAGTTCGTTTCTTGGCGAAGAGCCGTGCCGGAATGGTTCAGCCAAGGAAGCACTTCCATCCAATACCTTCCGATCCAGACGGATCTTCAGAAATAAGTTTCCGCCGAATTCAACCGGCGAGAAAATACGTGGACACGATTCCCTTTCCTTTGATGTCCACTTCCCCTCTTCTCTCCAGTCGAAAAAGGTCGGAGGCGGCTTTTTGGAATTCCTCGGTAACGTGGATCTTTCCAGGAATTCCGTGCGATTCCATTCTCGACGCGAGATTGACCGCGTCCCCCCAAAGATCGTAGATGAATTTTTTTCTGCCGATCACTCCGGCCACCACGGGCCCGGAATGGATGCCGATGCGGATGTTCAGATTCTCACGGATCAATTCCTCGTTCGTGTTCACTTCCCGTATGATGTCCAAGGCCAGATTTCCGATCCTCGCGGCGTGATCATCACACGCGATCGGAATTCCGGCGGCGGCCATATATGCGTCTCCGATGGTTTTGATCTTTTCCACGCCTCGTTTTTCCGCGAGTTCGTCCAACCGGGAAAAAAAACGGTCGAGCAGACCGGCGAGTTCGTCCGGGGATTTACGCGCGGCAAGCAGAGTAAAGCCGACGATATCCGCGAACAGGATCGAACATTCGGAAAAATATTCCGAAATCTGCGAACTTTCGTTTTTGAGGCGATCCGCGATGACGTCCGGAAGAATGTTCCTGAGCAGAAGATCGGACTTCTCCTTTTCTCGTTCCAGATCCTTGGTCTGTTCCTCGATCGTTTTGGCCTGAAGGAAAAGTTTACGCGTGGTCAGTTCGAGGGTGTAACCGGCGATCACCGCGAAAAATTCCGAAAACCATATTAGAAAACTGTAAATCATTTTCTCCTGCGAACCGAGAAGCGGATCGTTCAAAAGGAGAAGCTGATACGCCGTCAGATACGAGGAAGTGCACAAAAAAGCGGGAAGGGTGCGGATCCTCAAAACCAAAAACGCGTAATACGCGATGATGATCAGCACCGTGAGCAGAATCGCGTGTTGGCTCCGGATAAAAACGAAGCCCACGTAAACCGCGACCGAACCTCCCATAAGATTCGAAAAAACGGAGAACGGGACCATCAATCTTCGGAAACGCGGAAGTGTGCTCGCGAAAAGCGCCGTTCCGAAAAGACCGCTCCCCGCCATGATCCAAAGAACCCTCTGATCCCGGATCAGAAGGATATCGTAGAACAAAACGAACACGGCCACGTAACCGATCATTGCGGAAAGCGCGCCGATTCGGACGAACGTGGCGATATGATCCCGAAGAAAGATCCTGAACTCGGCTTCGAGTTTCGGATCCAAAAAACGGAGGATGTAACTCTGGAACATGGACCGCAATCTTTCCCGAAGTGGAAAAGCCTGCAAGCCGGTTTTCGTTCCCTCTTTGACTTGACAAGGATTCTCAAGTCGCGTATTCTGTAACCGGAAGTTTTACAGAATATGACAAGCCGTTTCACAGTAGCGATCCACATTCTTTCCCTGCTTTCGTTAAGCGAAGGAAAGACGAGGACCTCGGAGGAATTGGCCGAAAGCGTCAACACGAACCCGGTCGTAATCCGTAAAATCCTATCCCTTTTGAAAAACAAGGGAATCGTCCGGAATCAGATGGGACCGAACGGCGGTTACATCCTCGCCAAACCTTCCGGAGAAATCAGCCTCAGGGAAATATACGAGGCCATCGACGAAAAGATCTTTCAGATGCATTCCAAAACCCCCAACAAAAAATGCATCTGCGGCCATTCCATCCAACCCATTCTGACGAAAGTCTACGAAAAAGCGGAACGGGTTTTGGAGGACGAGTTGGGTTCCACCAATCTGGATTCGATCACGAAGGAAATTCTCACCTTCCCCAAACGATAAATTTTTCCTTTTATTTTGTAACTTTTTTGAATACGAATTTTTAAGTCCGGGTCTAACCCGTAACCGGAGGTTTCTTCTATGATTCAATGGGTGCAGACGGATTCCGATCCTACTCGGAATCGAAACGTTCCGATCCCGCCGAACGGAACGGCAGGTTTCAGACCGTGGTATCCCCGAATTCGGAGGACGGAGCGGTTTGGATCAA
>NZ_NPEF01000250.1 GCF_002811955.1 Leptospira ellisii | reverse complement strand
ACGGAACCGATCCTCTTCCTCCGAACCGATTGGAAGTCCTCGTGGGTTTAAAGGACTACAACGACTGGAAGGAGAAGATCACCAAACAGGAGTTATTGATCCGAATGCGGAACGACTTGGAGGCGGGACTTCCCGGAGCCAGGGTCAGCTTTTCGCAGCCGATCATGGACAACCTTTCGGAGGCGATCATGGGAACCATCGCTGACTTGGCGGTCTTCGTTTCGGGAAACGATCTCAAGGTGATGCGCCAGATCTCCAACGAAATTTTAGAGATCGTAAAGGATATGAAAGGAGCGAGCGAATTCGGTATCGAACAGGAGGCCGATAGTCCGCAGTTGACGGTTCGAATCGATCGGGAAGCGGCCGCGCGTTACGGAATCAACGTCAGCGATATCCAACAGATGGTGGAAGCCGCGATCGGGATGCAGAGAATCGACACGTTGTACGAAGGTCCTTCCGATATTCCCCCGAAAACCCCTGCGCGTTTCGGAATCGTAGTGCGTTTTTCCAAGGATTACAGGAGTTCGCAGCGCGCGATCGAAAACATGCCGATCATCTCTCCGAAAGGAGAACGAATTCCTCTTTCCGAGCTGGCTAAGATCACTTTGGAAGACGGACCTACCATGATCTTTCGTCAGGAAGGAAGAAGAACCGTGACGGTTCGTACCAATATCAGAGGACGGGACCAAGGCGGTTTCGTTTCGGAATTACGAAAGAAAGTACAGGAAAAGGTGAAACTTCCGGATGGATACGAAGTCCGTTACGGAGGGCAATACGAAAACCTGGCGCGCGTGGGGACCCGTTTGGCGATGGTAATACCCCTCACCATCGTTATCATCTTCGGGGTATTGTACTTACTTTATAAAAACTTAAAGTATGTTTATGTTGCCCTCGCTTGTATTCCACTGTCCTTAGTCGGCGGAATTTACGCCCTTTTATTGCGGGGATATTACTTCAACGTATCGGGCGGTGTGGGATTTATCTCGCTTTTCGGAATCGCCACGATGGCCGGCGTTCTTTTCGTATCCAGGACCAATCATCTTCTTCACGAGGACGATGAAATCAGCGTAAAGGAAGCGGTCAAAAAGGCGGCCGTCATCCAGTTGCGTCCGATGTTGATGACGATGTTATTGGCTTTGCTCGGATTGATCCCCGCCACTTTGGCGTCGGGGGTCGGATCCGACGTGCAGCGTCCTTTGGCGACAGTGATCGTGGGAGGATTGTTCTCTGCCCTTCTTTTGGTTTTGACCGTGTTACCTTCCCTTTATCTGATTCTCGTCGGAGAACGGGAATACGGACGCGCCCGCTCACAGTCGAATAAGGGGAGTGATGACTCTTATCCGCCGTTTTCCTACATCGATACCCTTCCTTTGGAAGAATATCAGGTCGAATCTTCGCAGGAAGAGGATGACTTTCCCGGTAGGAAAACGAATTCCAAGTCCACTAAGAAAAAAACGACTCGTAAAAAACGTTAACCGAAATCGGCGGCCTCTAATCGGGGGCCGTGATTTGTTTGCAGTGAGCGTGAGACTTCGAGAGTTTTTTCATCTATGATTTCTTCTATAGTCCGTAGTCGTTAAACGAGTTTCGGAGACGGAACGCAAAAACGAAAATTCGCCGCAATACAATACTGTTTAGGCGAGTCGCAGGATGCGAATCGTTTTAGCGGATGGCGAGATAGTATTCGGAGATATACAAACGTTGTTGTTCGGTCAATCTATCTTCGGAAGAGGGGAGTCCGGATTCTCCGAATTTGGATTTGGAGTCGGAGAAGGTTTTCGATTCGGATGTGTAACGAAATGAGGACGTCGTTTCGCTTCCGCTTCTTTTTCCCAGGATTAGGTCGGTAAGTTTCATACTGCTTTCTCTTTGTCTAAAAAAGGCGCCCTGAACATAGAGCGCCTTTTTTGTCTTTTCGGCGTTGAACGAGGTTCTTAGAACTTCGCAACAACCCCTAACGTAGCACCGTATTGGTGATCTTGTTTTTGACCGCTTTGGTCTACGAATTGTTTACCGGAAGCCCAGTCTCTACGAAGATCCAATTTGATCAGGAGGTTTTCGGTAAAGTTCCACACAGGAGTAACGGTGAAGGTTTTGTACTGACCGTAGTTAGCGGTTCCGCTATAATCCTTGTAGTTATCCTTGTCGATAAACGCTTCCTTGATTTGCGCGGTGGTCAAACCCAACGCGGCGATGTTCGGATCGGTGTTCAGAGCGTCCAAGAGGAATTGAGCTTTCGCCTCGTCTTCCGCTTTTTTGTAGGAGCCCAGATACTGGTTCGGTCCCATAAAAGGGTTGAACGTGGTGAGCGCGCCGTTGTTGTGTTTGTCGTCGATGTATTCCGCACGAACGTTGATTCCCCAAGTTTCGCCCAATTTGAACTTAGCCCAAATTCCGTAGGCCTTGTAGGTGGATTTCACGTCGCGTTTGTTGTTCAAACCGGAAACCAAAGTCGTGAAGTTGAACTGTTCGTCTCCGTCGACGGAGTTGTAACGTCTTTGATCCAAACCGCCGTTTGCCAGACCGCCGCTCTTTTCACTCCAAGTGTAGTCGAGGTCGATGGTGACTCTATCGGTCGGGCTGATGGACACGATCGCGTGGTTCATGAACCAGTAGTCTTTGTTGTATTTTGCACGACCGGCTTCGGCGTTGTAATCGGTGACTCCGAGTTCGCTCGCAACGGCTGCTTTGGTAGGATCGACACGAGCCGACGCAAAGTCGCTGGAATACAGAGTGTTCCAGGTTACGGCCAATTTGTCTTCGATGATCTGCGTTCCCACCGCTTTTCTTTCGGTCGCACCTTCCACGAAGTAGTTCTTGGAAGCGGGGCTGTTGTTCAGACCGCCCACGACTTGCGGGTTAGCTGGATCGCTTCCGTCATAGGAAGTGGAAGGATTCACATAACCGGTACCACCACCGCTGTTGTAGAGATAAAGGGTTCCAGCCCATTTATCGGTAAACTGCGTAGTTAAGCGAGCACCGGTGTGAATAAAGGGGATCGTATTTTGGAAGATCGCGCCTATCGAGTAGTTCGGATTGCCCATCGATTCGATGACCTCGTATCCGATGTGGGTCGCCATCTTACCGACGTCCAACGTCATCCCTTTTAAAACGGGGAAATACAAACTTACATATGCTTGTTTTAACAAGTTGTAATTGTAGATTCCGTTGAACTGAGCGTAAGGAGCTTCCTGAAACGCGTTGTTTTGACCGTTTTGGAAATCCACACGAAACCCCCAAGGAGAACTTTTTTCTGCAGCCTTTTGGATCGTCAGCGCGGCAGCGTTTACGGCAAAGTTCTTGTTGTTCGTTTCGAACGCACGAGTGGTATCGATATCATTTCCTTGTAACGGGTTGAGGTTGTACATGTAATACACGTCTACGAACCCGGAAAATTCAACCTGATCATACCATTTCTTGTCTTCAGGCTCGGCTGCCTTCGGAGCCGGCGCGGGCGCTGCTGTCGCTTCTGTCGTGGTTTTTTTCGCAGCCTGGGCAAAGGTTTGCGAAGCACCCACGAGACAGAGAACAGAAGCGACGAGGCTTGCTATTTTTAATCTCATCATTCTCCTAAATCTCCTATGCCCATCTTATGCAAGATGTATGCCAATGCCTAAATTTTGAAATTTACTTAAAAAAGAGGCGGATTTTACTAAATCTTATGGGTTAGAATGCTTAGGGAATGGAGTCAAGCTGACTAACGATGCCTTTTATTGGGACAGATGCTTAAAAAAGGGGCAAAATTAAACCGAACTCGATCGTTTGGTCTCATTTTTTCCGAATTGAACCGGTCTGGTTCGATCCGTTTCCGGAAGTTCAGACGGATATATAAGTTAGGAGGATTTCCTTTTGATTTTGTTCTGGGTTTTCCAAAACGCGTCGTAACAACGTTTGTAAAACGGCTCCGATTTCTTTGGGGGGAAGGGAAGGAAAATTCCGGAGGATATCTTCCCCGCGAACGGCGAGTTCTGAGACCAAAAGCGGTTCCGGACGGGAAGCGAGTTCCTGCAGGCGTTCCGAAGACAAGAGCGAAACGATTTCGGGAAATCGAACCGACGCGAGTTCGAACAGGTGGGAAGTCAAGCGGGTCAGATTCTCCCTTCCCGCATGCACGCAGATCGGATGTAATATCAGTCGTCGAATTTCTCCGTCCGTAAAAGGGGCGTTTGTTCGAGTCTTTTCCCGGACGGAATTCAACATTCCCGAAAAGAACAAAGCGTCCTTCGTGTTTTGATTCGAATATCGCAAATCCTTAAAGAATCGTTTGGAATTTTCGTCCACCGCGAACGTTCCGAACAACCATTCGTGTAAAAACGACAAACGCAGACCGGGCGGATCCGTCGGAATTTCCCGGATTCGAGACAAAACCGTTTCGTCCGGATTCGAGGTCGGAGAAACGTCCGTGAACAATTCCAAAATTTCGAATTTTCGAAACAGAAGCAAGGAGGGACTCGGGTCCGCGCACTTTAGAATTTTATTGAGTTCGTCCTGAACGCGTTCCTTGGAGACCTTCGCCGTTACGCTTCTGCAGACGCGAATGGCCTCTTCGGTTTTCCATTCCAAGGTGAATCCCAAAGAACCTACAAAACGGATACCTCGGATCGGTCTCAATCCATCCTCCGTAAATCTTCCGATCGGATCTCCTATGGTGCGGATGAGTTTGCGTTCGATGTCTTCCCGACCGCCGTGCTCGTCCACGAGTTTCCCTTTTTCTATGTCGAGGGCCAAGGCGTTCATCGTAAAGTCCCTCCGTTTTAGATCCTCGCTCAGGGACACTCCGAATTCAACCGCTTCGGGTCTTCTTCCGTCCACGTAATCCACGTCCTTACGGAAGGTAGTCACCTCGTAGGCGCGGTCCTGAAAAAGAACGGTCACGGTTCCGTGTTTGATTCCCGTAGGAACGGTTCGTTTAAAAAGTCCGAGTACCGTTTGTGGAAGCAGGGAAGTGGTCAGGTCGAATTCGTCCGGGGTTTTACCCAATACGAGATCGCGTACGGCTCCTCCGACCACATAACATTCCCCTCCGTGTTTCGAAATCGTTCGGGTTAAAATTCCGATCTCTTCCCGAAACGGTTCCGGAATTTTTCCGATCCATTCGTCGGCGTTTTGTTCAGTCATTTTGAATCATTTTTTTCCAAAGATTCCCGTAGCGGCTCTTGAGCTCGGGATCGTTTTGGAGAATGGTCTCTATCCTTTCCTTTTCCGTAATATTGCGTCGTAAATCCGACGATCAAAGCGATGGAAGCGAGCAGACCGGGCACGAAC
>NZ_NPEF01000025.1:2500-25651 GCF_002811955.1 Leptospira ellisii | reverse complement strand
TATTTGCATATATTTATAAAATAAATACAATTTAGTAAATATACAAAGCCTCGTAACGATCGTTACAGGGCTCTCCTCCAGGGAAACCGACGAAGGGGATTTAGGGATGAATTTGAAATTAACCAATCTGCGAAAATCGATCCATATCCACCGAATTTTGCGAAAATCGGTAGGAAGTCTTTGTATTTTATGGATTTCGTATATTCTCTTCTTCCTTTCCTTCGGATGTAAACCTTCCTCGCCGAAATACGACACGAAGGTTTTTTTCGACAACATAGATTCCTACGACGGCCTTTCTCTGTTCACGATTCTGAACGGTTATCCCGTTCTAAAAAGTTTTTTCACCAGTTTGGATCCGGTGGATTTCAATAAAGCGTTGGGCGATAATCTGGCGAAGGCGACCCGGGAGGACAATCTCGGAACCCTACGCGCGTCCCAGTCCGCTTTGCTCGTCAGCCGTGTTCCTATGCAGACGCTGAGTTTGGATTCCGCAGCTTTGATCGACAAGATGGAAAATACGAATCCCGGCGCCTATAACGCCGTTCAACCGCTTTTCGAAAAGATACGCGCTTATCCTAAACGGGTGGTTCGGAATCTGGTTCCAATTTCGGCTAACGCGCTTCGTCAGGAATACATCTCCAAAACCAAGGACCAGGTCGCCCAATCGATCGCCGATTTCGCGTCCGATCTGAGAAGCGCGGATACGCGCGAGCTTCTCACGGAGATCGAGGACGTGGGTTATAAGGGGCTCGTCGCGAACGCGAACGTGAGGACCGGAGTGGAAAACATTTTGAACGGTTTTTTCGATCCGGTTCTGATCGCGGACCGTTCTCTGAAGGACGGTTTCATCTCCATCATCTACGACTTGGGCGAGATGATGTTCAAACGCGCCGGTTTCACCGATTTTAAAACTCCGAACACC
Source organism: Leptospira ellisii (assembly GCF_002811955.1). Classification (GTDB taxonomy): domain Bacteria; phylum Spirochaetota; class Leptospiria; order Leptospirales; family Leptospiraceae; genus Leptospira; species Leptospira ellisii. Next base: position 24,729 of record NZ_NPEF01000025.1, on the reverse strand, counting down.
GCGATGAAGGAGCTCGTCTTCAATCTGGATAAATATTTCACCGCGGGAGGCGCGCAGCATAACGCCGATTATAGCGACGTTCAACATCCCGCCGAATTGAAGTCCTTTCTGATGGAATCCTTTTTGATCGCCCGCAGTCTTTTGGATACGGGAACTTTGACCGCCGTTCCGACCAATCTTTTGGAGAAGACCGCGGAGAATCTTTACCTTCTCGGTTTTGCGGGAACTCCCAAAAACGTCGGGGGCTCGCTGAAGGAACTGATCCGGATCGACGTGAACGGAAAGGATCGCGCTTACGACGGTACGAGCCGTTCCATGTCCGCTCTGGAAACGTTGTTCGTCGTTTTAACGGTCGCGAACAACTACGGTTTCACCTGGGATACGGCGAACACCGCCAACGATTGGATCGTCGGAACCACGGGAGGTGAATTGACCGTGGGCGACGCGATTCATTCTCTCAAATCCGTGATGGGTTCATCGGATTCATTCAATTTTAAGAATATTACGAATTTAAGTAAGAGCAGCGGTAAGGTTTATCGTTTGAATCCGCAGACTTCCCTGATGGAAACGCACGCGTTCGATCTGAATACTAGGGTGCTTTCGCTTTTGGAGGATAACGCGAGGGGAATCACCGCCTCCGTTTCCGATCCGAATGCTGCCGACTTCGACAGGGTTTACAACAAAACCCTCCCTTGGGCGCTTCACTGGGTCAAACGGGCGACCTACGGCGGCTACGGCCCCTATTACAACAAGAACCGCAGGGACGGGGCCGGGAATTTTCTTTCCCCTGACGGAACGATCACGCGGAACAACGATCTTTCCGAAACGTTGTATCTACCTACGTGGCAAACCAGAAGATACGAGATACAACTCAATCTTCCGGCGCCCAATAATACGAAATACGTCGGTTTACGGGGTAATGTACAGAATGCCGCGAACGTACCTAACACGTATTATACGATCACCGAAATTCCCAAAACGGACGCGCAACGCGCCGTGGACAGCGACGAAGAGGCGTTTTACAAAAACCTGCAATGGCTTTTGTATGAAAAACGTTTCGTAGCGGTTCTTCCCGTCCGCGCGAAACTTTCCGCGACGGTCGCTTTCGAAGAGGCCCTGTTTATCACCGCGATCGGAAACGGTTTGGTGGGAATGCTCAATCTGAAACCGAACTGCAATCCCAATTCCTGTTCCCAGGACAACGGTCGTTGGACCGTCGACAATACGAATTACGTAAAGGCGTACAACGCTGCGGGCGCGGATCTCTCGTATCTTTCGAATACCCCGGGGGATTCGGTTATGCTTTTGGAAGGCTGGGGATTCGGAGCCGACGGTCAGCAGGCGTTCCAGGTCACGTTCGTTTATCCGGCGTTGTGGTCCTTGATCGTCCCCAGTCCCGATCTCATTTACGGAATGCTGCCTCCCGTAATTTCGCTTAACGTTCCCGTTTTGGAGCGGCTCGGTTTCAGCACGTCCTCCAAGGTCGTTCCCGAACAGGTGAACGCCAATTGGGACAAACGAAACACCTTGACCCCTCTTGTCGTCGCGTTGGCCAAGGCGATGGACGATCAGGTTTCGGGTCAACAAACCGCGGGATTCAAAAACCCTTACGTTCTTTTGACAAATCTGGCGGAATTGTTTTCGAGACCGCTCGTGTTTTTCGGCCCCGATACGACGGCGACCAATCCCTCCAACCCGGCTCCGCCTAACTTCACGCAGGTGAGAATCGTGGGTATGGCGGACGGATTTCGGAATCCGATCGCGTCTACCATGGAATATTATCCTATGACCGCTTCCGGCGCCCAGGAATACAGGACTTTGATCAGCGTCCTTTCTGAAAACACGAGACGGTATCAGGACGGAGCGCTGAATCTGATCGGTAAAACGGAACTTCTCACCGGATTGGTGAAATTTTTCAGCCGGCTCGGCGAACCAGGCAACGCGAACGTAAAGACTAAAATATTCAATGGAATCAAACTCGTGTTAGGCGAAGTTAAGATCTCGGCCGAAAATCCTGCGGCTTCCCAATTCAACATAGAAACGAAATTCGCGGAATGGAGGGACGAGGTTGCCGCCTATCCTACGTTAAACGGAACGAACATATTCGATCCGCGTTGGAGCGGGGTGGACGACGTCGTGGAACTTTTCCGCGATTATCTTTCCAGAAGTTCGGGTTGGTCCGTCGTGGCCAGTTTGGATTTTTTATTCGACCTGCTTTTGGATCTTTCGCCGAGTCCCTACGAAGTAAAACAACTTCTGAATCTCGCCGCCTCCTTTTTTTACAATCCGGACAACACGAGATCCTATACGATCACGAACATTCTCACGCAAAGTCTTCCTCCCGTTTTGGAGGCTATGGCGCCTTACGGAAGATCGTTGTACGGAACCGGATATTATCTGGCCACTTCGGACGGAGGGTTCGTTTCCTATTTGGAAAACCGAATGTTCATGAATCCGGCGTTCAGCGTTAAGGATCTTTTCGCCGACGTGAGGAATTTTCTGAGATCCGACATCATCCAAAACAAGGGCGAGAACAATCATTCCTTTCTGTTTTCCGCGGGAACCTTGGTTCAGCAGATCGCGGACGTTTATCAGTCGGGGCGAAAATTCTCGCCGGTGGGTTTTTATATGTACGACAATTGGAACACGGACCAGCCGACTTCGACTCTTTGGGACGATATGAACTTTCTGTTTTCGGTGCAATAAATGGGAAAAAATAGGATAAGAAAGATGAACAATAGATATAAAGTCTTTGCGGGAATTCTGATATCTTCGATTTTTTTCGGGGCCTGTTCCTCCGATAAAAAGGACGGTTCTCCTTTGAACAGCGTTCTTTCCCTTTTCGGAATCGCCACGGAGACTTCGGTTTCGGCTAACGTGGTCGCTCCTTACACCGAGACGGACACGCCGGTGAGTCTTCCCGCGGATTTCGGTCAAGCCGCTCCCGAGGCGATTTTGTATATCTCCTCCACGACCGACGTCGATCGTTATAAAAGCGTCGAGATCCGATTCTCGCAGCCGATGAACAGAACTTCGGTGGAAGCGGACTTTCTGTTGGCGCCGAGCGCCGGAACGCTTCCCGGACCGGGCAAGGGAGGGACTTTCTATTGGGCTTCCAGTTCGCGTTTGGTTTTCGATCCGTATCGGGAATTCAAAACGAATGAACTATATACGTTTTCTCTCACGAACGCCTCCAAGACGGTGGACGGTCAGGATCTGACGAATTATTCGCAGGGTTTCACCACCGAACCGGATTATCTGATGACGAACAAAATCAACACGACCAATACTTTGGGCGGAACGAACGACATCACTTTTAATAAGGCGACGACTCCCGTTTTGATCCTAACTTCCACGTTCAACCAACCAGTAACCGGAACCAATTCGATCCAGTCCATCGTTCTCAAACATATGGGCGAACCGAATACGAGCGGTATCGATATCTGTTCCTCTTCCTGCGATATGGCCGCAGCGATCACCACCAATCTCACCGCTTCCGCCATTCCGCCGTTTATAGGAGGGAACGTTTACTTCTACGAAATCACGACTACGACCGGAAAAACCTTTAAGAGGTTTGCCACATTCAATTACGGTAATGTAAACACTTCGCCTAACAATCCGATCGTAAACGGGGGATCCATCATCCTGGATCAGGCTCAGGCGATGCCGTTCTTGTCGAAAGTGTTGGAACGTTTCACCGCCGGAAATTTTAAGGTGAACGCGAAGACGTTTAATCAGTTTGCGGATTCTCCGAAAACCAATGCGAGGAGAAGCGGATTTTGCATCGACTACAACGGAATCGGCTCCTTCTCCATGCCGCAGTATATCCGTAACTACGGTGATGCGGCCAGCGGTTTTGGAGACGGTTACTGCGGAGGCGCGGGCGACAACCCCGGGGGATTCACGGAAGAGGGGTGCGCCACCGTTATTTTCGTGACGGATTGCACCGATTTCGACATAGACGTCTACATCGTCGGAATCAACGTCTATCCGAACGTCGCGGGATTTCCGGGTCTTAAAAACATAGGCGTTACGATGACGGCTAACGCGACGGGCGAACTAGGATTCAACTTTAAAGGTAAAACTCTAGCGGTCGATATGCTGATGGTCGCGAAAAGCAGGGGCTCATTATTTCTCGTGATCGGATCGGGAAACCGATTCATATTTTCCACTACGGCGTATCTGAACTATAACGATTCCCCTCCGGCGGACCGTTCCACCACCGGAAAGGCCAGTCTGACCGTCGACGGAAACGGGGACGCTTCGCTTAACATTTTTACTCCGATCACTAATTTAGCGAATTTTAATACTACGGAATGGTCGAGCAATTTGTCCGTTAAGGACAGAACCGGACGGGTGAATTCGGTTTATCTGGAAGCCACCACGAGCGGAATCGCGGATTGGTTGTCCGGAACCACGGAAGGCGCCGCTAACGGGATGGTTCCCACTCTGACACCTTTGATCACCCGTTCCATGCTTCGGAATTTTATTGAAGACGTGGCTCCCTCCGTTTTGAATTCGATCATCGGATCCTTGAAAAATCCGGGAGTTAACATCGCTCTTCCTTCGTATCTGCCCGCGCCTTTGGCGAATTTCGCTTTGAACGTCAAGATACAATTAGGAGCCGATTCCCAGGTGCGCGTCACCGGAACGAACAAGGGACTCGTGGGTTCGATCGATTTGGGAATTTCTGCGGCGAATCCGATCGGTTCTCCGCGCACCCATCAGATCACGAACGGTTTCGTCGTCACCAAACCCACGGGAGCGATGAGTAATACCTTTCAATTCTCCAAGAGCAGCGCCAATCCCGGGCTTTTGCTTTCCTTAACCGTGGATTCGATCACGCAAGCCGCGTATCATCTTTGGAAAAACCGTGCGTTGGATCTCAGTATCGACAAGAATTTTATCGATACGATCAAACAGTATGCGGGAAGTGATCCTCTCTTTCAGCTGACCGAATCCCTGATCAAGGTCTCTCCGATCGTAAACATTCTCGCGCCCGGCAGGTCCTCTTTGATAGGAATCGATCCCATGACGAATTCCATCGTGCCCGCGATCAACGGAACCGACGATATAATCATACAAGTGAGTCCGATCCAAGCTCCGAACGGTACGTTAAAGCCGGTCATCGGAACCGCCAAACCGAAGTTAGAGGTGAACTTCACCGATATTCAACTTTCGATCCTGGGAAAAAGAGCGGACAATTCCACCTATCTGATCAGCACCGCAAGGGCGAGTTTGAAAGGCATCGCCGATTTCGATTTCGTAACCTTCTCCAATCCTACGAATAACCCCGCTTATGCGAACTTGAACGCGTTGCAGATCAAGATATCCAACGGTCCGTCGCTTTCGTATACGTTGGATATTCTGGAAGGATCGTCCGGAGCGGGGGCGCCGAATCCTTTCGGATTGGATCCTAAGGGAATTCTTTCCGTAGTCGATCCTCTTGTGCCTTCCTTGATCGTTCCGCTGGTCAATAACGTGCTCAAGGAAGTTCCTCTTCCGGCCAGCATCACTTTGCCTGCGCTCACACATTCCACGAACGGAACCCCTTGCGGCATCATAACCAAAACGACACATTCTAATCTTTATACGTTGCCGATCGCCGATACCGAAGCGTATCCGTATGTGTTCGGAGGACTTCGTTTGACGGTGGGAGGACCCGCCGAAGCCGATCCGGGCGTTTTGATCACTTGTCCGTAAGTGTGCATCGGCGATCGGTAGTTTCGTAAATTCTAAAATACGAATGTGTTCTTCGGCCGAAGGAAGGACACATTTCTCGGATTATTATGTCTCATATATAAGCGTTAGGCGTTTGAAATCAGTCAACGGGATATTTCGGCGTGCTGATATTTACTTGCTATTTCGGGTCTTTTTCGTTTTAAATTTGTCAAAATTGGAAATATTTTATTGATAAATGCTTTTTAAAGTGTAAACTCTGCTAAATTCAATCTATAGAGGGTCTTCATGGGCGATTTGCGTTCGGAGTTTTCGGAAAAGGAAAAGATCGAATTAGAAAAGCGTTTGGAGCTGAAAAATCTATTTATCGATAAGGTTTTTCTCGGGCTCATTTTGACGGTCCTCGGAGGATTGGGCGAATTGTATCTGGAAAGGGTAAGAGAAGTCGAAGCCGCCACTCAAAAATGGTTGGAGTACAATTACAAGCCGATTGAAACTATAAATCGTCAGTATTATATTTTGGATTCGGATTTGCAGGAGATATTTGGATTGAGTAGGGAATCGAAAAATTCCGAAATTAATTTAAAATTTTCAGAATATAAGAAAAAGATAGAATCATTTACTTTCTCCATCAACCAGAATCCTCTGATGGAGCAGGAGGACGAAGAAATCATTCAGGCGATTCTTATCTTTCATCGTCATTATCATTCTGAGTTTGCAATGGAATACATAAATTTTTGCCAAAATCAAAACGCCGATCCCGATATTCAGAGCAGATGTACGGCGCTTCGACTTTTTCCAGGCGTCCTCGCCGATAATTTTAAGGCCGCCTTGAAAAATAGCGTAAAAATAAAGGAAAACCGGAATGTCGCGTCCGATTTTAAGATCCGCGGAATCAATTATTTGGCCTTTGCGGATCCGGAAGAAATTCCACGATATGTTCAAACCACCATCTCCGATTTTGATAATTATCTGAAACAAAGGAAACGTTTATGAAATTGAAATCGATGATTCTATTTTTCGTATTCTTATTGGTATCTGTTTTGTTCCACGAAATCGTATTTACGCACGTAACTCAATGCCATCCTTCCTGCGTGTGCGGATGTGTCGCCGGAGGATGTAAACCATGCGGTTGAAAAAGACGTATTTGCGGATTTCGATCACTGTAATTCCCTTTTTTTTCTCGGTATTAGTCTTAGGAAACGAAATCGAAGTTCAGAAAAACTCAGCTCAAAATCCTAAAGTCGATATTGAAAATCGAATTTACCGAATGATCGGGGAAGTGTATCGATATAACGATTCCGCGGGGGCGAAATTTTCCGAAGATATGCTTAAGGATCGAATTCCGCTTTCCGCAAACGACGACGTTTGTGTCGCTCGGATGGATTTCACGAGCGGGACCAGCCGTTTGGAATATCATAGGAAGTTATCATCATTAAGCGATAACGCATTGCGTTTGATCGTTTGGCATGAATACGCCCACATCTTAAATCGCGATAACGACGTTCAGGATTCGACGGTGATGGAGGATTTCGCGGACGACCAAGCCATCAATTGGATATTAAATACCGAAGTTTGGAAAATATCGTCTGAAACTGAACTCCAGAAAGAATTAGATTCCATATGGACCACCTCCGAAGACATCGGTGGAAAGTGCACTTTGCCTAAATACAGAAAAACTTCGATTTTAATGACTTGGAAAACGAATTCCGATCTTAAGTCGGATACGGTGCGAATCGTAAAAAAAATCCGAGATAACTCTTTGAGTCGGCCAGGATATGTCGGTTATGTAGGCTATGTGCAAAATCTGAATCGGACAGATTACGTGACGCACGTGGCTCAGTTTTCCAAACGCGGCACTCAATTGGTCGAAAATACTTACTTCGCGGATTCGAAGAATAATCTTTTTTATTATTGGAAAGGTTCGGTTGTACAGGTCGGACGAATTTTATTCGAAGATTTAAAACCGTTTAAGATCGTAGTGTTGCAGAACTTAAAAAAGGAAACTTTTTCGTTAACGCAAACCTCCGATTCTTCGGGTGGTATCTTAAAATACGATATAAAAAGCGCAAACGGAACGGACGTCGGTTTGTTGATCCGTTTGAAAGACCCGGCGGCCTCCGGGTTCACTTTGTCGGAAAACGTCGCCGCATCGAATCGGTAGTTTCGTAAATTCTAAAATACGAATGTAACAAAAACGGAAATTTCCGTCGACGCATCCGCAAAAGGTCGACGGGTCGATTGTGCTGTGTTATTATCTCCAATAGGAAAGGATCATCGCCACGACTTGAAGGGAGACGAAGTTGTAAGCGGCGTTGATGCCGAACAGTTTCCAAGTTCTACTTTCAAAGGCCACGGTATTTAGGAGAAGCGGGACGTAAAAGCCGATCCACGTGTAGAATCCCGAAAAAAAACCGTAAACCCAAGCCGGACGATCTTCTCCCACGTGCCATACGGAGGCTCTCCATATGTTGGTCGTATACGTAAGGACGTAAGCGGTTAAAAAGGAACCGATCACCATCAAACCCATAGACACGAGCATTTTTTTGCTATCAGGTTGTGAATCCTCCTTATGGCCCACCTCCTTTGCCCAGGTTTTCCCGAAGAGAGGACCGTACCAGATAAATCCGATGACGAAGTTTGCGACCACACCCACAAGTATGGCCAGATAGTTGGCGTGAATTTCCGGCTGCATAAAAACTCCTTTTTTTGAATGAGGAAACTTTGATAACTTCGGAACCGCTTCGTGTCAAGTATTCTAAGATCCGTCTCATCGCGATCGAGCGAGGATAAGGGCGGAAAGTCGGATGTTTTTTCGGTTAAAAAAAGGGGGTGTGGAACGATGAACGCGGAAAAAAGCCCGGCGCAAACCGGGCTTAAGAATGTGTACCGAAGTTAAGAAATTATTGCTTACCGTAGGTTTCGTCTTTGAGAACGTCGTCCGGAGGAGTCCAGCCTTCGGGCGTGTGGCAGGAAAGACAGTTCTTGAGCGAGACGTTCTTCTTTAATCTCGCTTCGAATCCGGAAAGGGATTTCAATTTTTTGATGACTCCCTCGTATTCCACTTTCTTCATTTCGGGTTCCTTTCCCGAAATCAGGGTTCCTTTTCCTTTTTCCTGAAGCACTTCCTTGCCTTCGGAATCGGATACGGCGACCTTTCCTTCGCAAGTGCAGAAGGAGGCGTCCTTGGTTTTAGGATCGAAAAGGACGGAGAAGGAAGTGCCGCGCACTCCTGCGGTCGAAGTGGCCGTCGCGACGTTGAATTGTCTTCCCTTTAATCCCACGATCTTAAACCATGCGAATCCTTGGTTTACCTCCACCTTTCCGTCTTTGGACTCTCCGTGAAGGCTCGCGAGTTTGACTTTACTGTTCTGCTGTATTTTGAATTCGGAACCCTTATACAGAACGGTCAGTCTCGAACCGTTGCCGGTGGAGATGGTGTCGCCTTCGTCCACGAAATCGTTCGCTTTTAAGTTTTCCCAGGAGGTTTTTCCCGCCTTTTGAACATGAGCTTTTCCTAATAAAAATCCTACCTTCGCGTCTCCGGTCTTCGATTCCTGACTCAGGAGTACGATCGAGCTTCCCGTCATCGCAAGGGAAACGAGAATCGACACTATCTTTATCTTTTGGTTCATAACAATCTCCTAATTTAAAACTCTATTGTAGTCTTTAAAATGACCTGTCTATCCAGCGAGGAGAAGGAGACTATGCCCGGTCCGCCCGTGTTAAACTGGTTCATATAATCCCTTTCCGACCTTTCGTTTCCGTTCTGGTCTATATATACGTTCTGAGCCACGCCGTTAGAATCGTAGTTTTTATTTTCCACGTAACCGAGGGCCATTTTGAATTGCGGAATCACGATCCATTCCAAAAAGACGCTTATCCTTCTGAACGAACTTTTACTCGAATAACCGCCGTTAGCCGTTTCCGGAACGGTATTCCGGATCGGAGTGGGGAGGATTTCGTTCGTAACGGGAACTCCCATTCCGGGAATCCATTCGTTCTGCCTGATTTCCGAGGTTCCGACGATCCCGTTGTTTCCGGTGCCCCGTTCGATTCTGCCGAGCAGGCTGAAATTTCCGATTCCCACCGAAAGCCAGGCGTAGGCGCCCCTTCCGAACCGGTCCTTTCCGTAAGCGAGCGGAGCGGAGACGGGTTGAAATCGGTCGCGTAATTCGGATCCGTACTGTCTTTTAAAGAAGGCGCCCAATCCGAAATTCCATTTCACAGTCCCGTTCCAGATGAGGTTCAGCTCCGAGCCGACCGTATCGGATTGGAGGGAACGATTGCTTTTATAAAGACTTGTGTTCGGATTCAGGTCGTTGGGAAGACAGTTAACTTTCCCTTCGAAACATTCGTTTTTTTTGGCGCCGAAAGCGTTTTCGCTTCTGTAGAAAAGATGAAAACCGCCCTTCGCTTTTTCACCTAACTCCGGTTCGACGGAGAATCGGGAAGACACGTCCATTCCCGCCGAATTGGTGTTTTGCGATTCCTTATAACCTTCTCCGTTGCTGACCATCAGCTGAGCGCTCACGATCGACCATTTTCCGGTCGCGCTGAGCCCTATATCCGCGGGTTGAGGGGAAAATCCGAGCGCCTCCAGAGGTCCACGGTCGATGTATCTCCATCTCCAGTAGTTGCTCCATTGAGTATACGTGTGCGGAAGTTCCTGCATTCCGAAGTTGAGCGTGTAATTTCCCAACGAAGTCTCCCACGTTTTTTTAATACTGGCGCGGCGAATGCTGACCACGTAAGGATTTTGTTTCGCACCCCCATCCACTCGCGTATCCGCTGTTAGCTGGACGTTACGGACCAATTCACCCCAGAGTTCGGTTTGGATCCCGGTCTCTTGGAAGGTTTTGGAGATCATCAACAGGGTCCAGGGGGTGGAAAACCCCACGCGGTCGTTCGGATTCAGATAGGGATTGGCACCGGTATTGGCGGTCCCCGTCGAATCGTTATTCAACTTTTCGCCGTAAGACGGAGAAATCACTCCCCGTATGTCTAGGCCGAAGTAGCCGTCGGGCTCGTCTTTTTTAGTCGTAACGATCGGTTCAGCGTTCATGGTTTGCGCCAGAAATAAGGACAGTAACACAATGAATAATATATTGATAGTTTTCATGTTTCCCCTAACCGTTACTAGCGGGGAAAAAGTTATTTCCGTCAATTTTTTCTGCGAATTTCCTCTCGCTTCTTTCCTCTTAAAAAAAAAGAATCCAGGCAATTCTTTTCCGGAAAAAGGGCGCTCTCGGGAAACAAACGTCCGTTTTTGGGGAATTAAAGCTACAAATCATGAATGACGGATTTTAAAATGCGGACTCCAATAGACATTATAAGCAGGTAATAAGTCATGAATTCCGGTCGCCGCATCCGCTGGTTTAAACTATTCTTCTGGTTCTCCATCAACACAGTGATCGGAACCATGAATGCGTTGTTGATCGCGCACAATTCCAATTCGCCTTTCTGGAAGGTCTTTCTCGCCACGCAGATCACGACTCATTCCGTTTGCGGAATCGTGGAGATGACCGTGGAGTCGCTCAATTCCTCGGGACAAAAACACAGTTTTATAAAGTCCGGTTTCATTCTTTTTTTGGCTTCGATTTTCGCGGCGATCGTCGGAGTGGCCGCGGGCGGAATCCTGCATGCGATCGCGCTTACGGGCGATTCGCCCGAGCGGCAGCACGGCGGTTCGTATAACATTCTGCTCAGTTCCCTGATCCTCGCCCTTTTCATCTCCGTTTTGGAGAAGTCGATGCAGATCCTGATCGAAAAGAAGAAGGAATCCGAAACCGCGCTTAAGGATCTTCATTATGCGGCTTTACAATCTCGGATGGATCCGCATTATCTATTCAATACTTTGAATACGATTCACGCGCTTCTGGAGACGGATCCTTCCGGTGCGGACCGCGCGTTGTTGCTCCTGTCGGATTCTTACCGTTTTTTGACGGAACGCCATTCCGAACGTCTCGTTTCGTTCCGCGAAGAATGGGAGTTTACGAAGAATTATCTCGAACTTCAGAAGATCCGTTTCGCCGACTTTATGGAATTGAAGATGGAAAGCAGGGGGGATTTTTCGGGAATTTCGATTCCTCCGCTATCCATTCAACCTTTGGTGGAGAACAGTTTTAAACATTCCGTGGGTTCGGAAAACGTCCTGAGGAAGATCAAGGTGAGCGCCGAGATCGTGAACCGAAAGATAAGGATCTGTGTCGAGGACAACGGCACCATCTCCACGATGAGAAGGGAATACTCGGGCATCAACGGCGCCGGTTTCGGGATGCAGGCGATCAGGAGCACCCTTCGTAACATCCAGGCGCGATTGGATTATAATTTTCGGGACGCGATGTTGAAGTTGGAAGAGGGAGAATCCGGGGGAACCACGGTCTTATTGGAATATTCTATATGATGGATTTAACATATTCGGTTTTAATCATAGAAGACGAAGTCCCCGCCCGGGAACTCCTGCGTAAATATCTCGGGGATTGGCCGAGTTTCAAGATCGAGGCCGTCGCCGGGAACGGTAGGCAGGCCTTGGAGATCCTGGATCGGAAAAGTTTCGACCTCGTCTTTTTGGACGTGAATCTGCCCGAAAAAACTGGGATCCAGGTTTTGGAGGAGAAGGGCAAACCGGCTCCCGCCTTGGTCTTCACCACTGCATACCGCGATCACGCGTTACGCGCCTTCGAGGCGGGCGCTTTGGATTATCTTTTAAAACCGTATTCCCGGGAACGTTTCCGGGAGACGATGACGAGGGTCGAGGAATTTCTTTCCGTCCGTAAAAAGGGAAAAAACGGCGAGGCCTTTTTGTTTTTCCGGGAGGCGGGAATCCTTCATCGTATATCCCTTTCCAAACTGTTGTATCTGACCGCGAACGGAAAAAAATGCGTCCTTCATAGCACCGAAAAGGATCACGAAACGCCTAAACTTCTCGGAGATATGGAAGCGGAGCTTCCTTCGGATCGGTTCGTCAGGATTCACAAAAAGTATATTCTAAATTTGGAATATATTTCTGGTATGAAATCCAACGCGGGGGGCGGCTACGAGGTTTTTTTGAACGACGAGGACGAGACCGTTTTACCCGTAGGCAGGGAATACGTTTCCAATCTGAAGGGCCGTTTTAGGGACGGGGGTATCTGATTTTTTTAGTCCCTAAACCAGTGTTTTTTGCGGAACCAGTAGATCATTCCCGGAGGAATCAGAGAAGCCATCGCGATCGTGATCAATAGAAAGGGCACGCTGTTATAGGGAATGGCCGTGAAATTCATTCCGAAAAATCCGGTCAAAAACGTCAGTGGCATAAAAATCAAACTGATCAGAGTCAGCCGTTTAACCACGTCGTTCGTTCGCTGCGATATGACGGAGAAATACGCGTCCATTGTGTTCCCCAAGAGATCCCGATCCATATCGATCGTTTCATACAATCGATTGAGGTGATCGTAAACGTCCCTAAAATACAATTGGATTTTTGGACTTAAAAAATTTCCGTCCCTTCGGATGAGAATGTTTACGATCTCCCGCTGCGGGGATAATACTCTTCTCATCCTCGTGAGGTTCCGTTTTAGGTAAAGGATTCCCGCGATCGTCTGTTGTCCGTCCTGGTTGACCAGGATCTGGGTTTCGGTTCTGACGATCTCCTCGCTCATCTTATCGAGGATCGGAAAGTTCGAATCTACTGTATGATCGAACAAAAGATAGAGTATCTGATCCGTTCCGCGCGAAAGCGGATTTCCCTGTGTCATACAACGTGCTCTGAGTTGTTCGATCAGAGGCTCCTCCTTTTGGTGGACCGTCACCACGAACTTTTCGTTGTAGAAGATGTGGATCTCGTTGCTTCTTAGTATCTTTTTTTCGGAGTCGTAATCGAATCTGTGAAGGACGATGAAGATATACGGTCCGTATTCGTCGAGTTTGGGTCTTTGGTTTTTGTTGATACAATCCTCGATGGCGAGAGGATGAAAGCCGCATTCGCGAGCGAGAAAGTCCAGGTCTTCCCCTTCGGTGGAATCGAGATCGATCCATACCAACCCTTGGGAACTGAGCCATTTCAATTCGGGAACACCGGGAGGTTTTTCTCCGATTTCGGCGAAGGTTCGACAGGCCGGCGACACCGCTTTCTCCTGATTGCCTTCCGGAAAAAATTCTGTGAATAGGATTCTCTTCAATCGATACTCCGAAGGTTGAAACTACGCGGGAAAGAAACGTTGGCAAGGAATTTACCGGTGGAGGATTCCGGCTCGGGTCTATATTCCCGTCCGGGTCGATCGTTTTTTAGTCTGGCGGGTTTGTAGGAGTTCCTACGGTTGGGTCGAATTTTGCGATCGCAAAAACTGTGGTTTTGTGATACGGAAATTTTGTTGGAGGTTTCCCCGCCAGACCCGCCTCCACCACCCAAACGAGGGTGGGGCGCCCGGGTTTTTACGGGAGATTGTCGGAATAACGTCGAAGTCTCCTTTGGGAAAAGACCGCGCTGAGTTCGGTCGCTCTATTTCCGTTCTTGGAACGGAGTCAACGGCGCGTTCTGCTGTTTTTTCTGAAGTTCGTATAAACGCGCGCGCACGATCCCGTTGAACATGAGGACGCTCCGCTTCTGAGTTCGCTCGCTCGTTATGTATTTTTCAGAGTGTAAACGAGATAGTTTTTGAAGTCGTCGAGGGTGAATTCCTTTTTGTTCGTAAGGTAGTTGATCATATAACCGATCGTAGTCGACGCGAGGTTTTTGATTTCGAATTCCCCGTAGTTCGGTTTGATCACTCGGATCGTCTTTTTCGAAGTTTCAAAAAAGATCATATTCACCAAATGAATGTTTCTTCGTTTGAGTCTGTGGATTTTCGGTTGAAGCATCAGATTCCAATAAAGACGCAGATAATCCTCGTTCTCTTTAACCAGAGTGATGATACTTTCGGAGACCAAGGTGATGAGATCCTCCCGGCTTCCCGGGTTGGCAACGACTTCGTCCGGAATATAACGTTTTAGAATTCTGTCATGCGATTCTATGATGCCTTCCAGAATGGATTCCTTGGAATCGAAATATCGATACGCGAGCCCTAGCGACAAACCCGCTTTCGACGCGACCTGGCGCATCGTGGTTCCGTGATATCCCTGTTCGGAAAAAAGTTTGAGGGATGTTTTAAGGATTAAATCCCTTGTGTCTTTCGCCATTCTAGAACGATCAGCGGATCGAATAGAGGACTTTTCTGGCTCCGATTCTCTCCCGATTGGTCTCCATCCTGTTCTTATAGGAGAACGCCTTTTCGGGTTTTAAAACGGAGAATAGATCGTAGAGTTCGATTTCGAAAAATAACATCGCTTCCGCCACTTCTTCCGGATTTTTTTTCAAGGAATCCGCCACGTTAACGACCACGTGTCTGGAATTGATCAGATCGGGGGAAATCGATTCCGCGATTTTTCGGAAATTCGATTTCGTGATCGTTCCTCCGACCGAAGTGCGTTTGCCCCTTTCTCTCGAAAGATAGACGATATTCTTCGTAACCCGCATCACTTCCTCGTCGTCGGGAATCATTCCCATGGAAGAGGAAAGATCGGATCGCGCCGCGGTCACTTGGTCCAAATCCTCGAAGGGACGGGAATCGGCGATTTCGATCAGATTTTTATACCCGGTGATCGTTTCCAAATTGATGGATTTGGAAATTTTACCGTAATTCACCGGAGTGAGCATACTTTTGAGGGTTTGGATAAAATTCTTCAGAGCGTACGAGGATTCGATCATAGGGGCGCAGATCCCTTCGATTTCCTCTTTGACGAGCATACGGATGTCGGTTCTCGCTTCCGGACCTCCGATTTTGACCGTAACCGGAACGATGTCCTTAGCGGCCAAATGAAGAATCCTGATTTCATCCGCATCCATATCCTCGGTTTCGGTTCCGCCTTTCAATCCGCAAATGGGGTACTGGTCGGTCAGGGAAACGAGGGTCCTTCTGAGTTCGATAAGTTTACGGTCAATTTGCTCTTTCACCCTAGAAGTATCGACGGATTTGGAAAAACCGATAGAATTTTTAAGGCTGATTGACAGGGAATCGAAGATTCTTTTTGCTTTCCCTATGAACGTGGAACCCGAGGTAAAAACGAAGGACATTTCTTTTCGAGAGGAATCTCCCGTCGGCTCTACTTTATCCTTTCTTTTGATCGTAGTTCTGGTATTTGCCTTTAAATCTTCGGTTTTGGACGCGAATAATATCCCTTCCGGCTCGATGATCCCCACCTTAAAAATCGGGGATTTTCTTTTCGTAAACAAGATGCGTTATTCGATCCGGATGCCGTTTACCGAGGCGGAATTGTTCCGCATTGACGATCCCAAGCGGGGAGATATCGTCACCTTTGCACCGCCTCTCCGGGCTCTCAGTTTGGGCGATAGCAGGGACGGATTTTTCGCCAAACGATACGTAAAACGTGTCGTGGGTTTGCCGGGAGATACGATTCGAATCGCGACCAAATATATTTCCACCAAAAAGGGTCCCGTCAATTACTCCGTCATCGAGTATAAGGAGAAGGGATCCGCCGTGTTTCAGAATTATTCTCCCGTCGAGGCGGAAGAAGGCGATCTTCTTTCCGACTTGGACAACGTCTATGCTCCGACGCGTACCTTGTTTCGGGAAAAGAAACCCGGATTCGAACATTCCGTTTTGGAAGGTTACGAAGAGGACCGCAAACGTATGGATGGATACGAATGTAACTTTTCGATCGGATGCGAAATTCCCGAAAATCAATACATGGTCGTGGGAGACAATCGGGACGATTCGCACGATTCCCGTGCTTGGGGTTTTGTCAAACGAGAGGACATTCTCGGCAAAGCTCTGATCATCTATTTTTCCATCAACTGGAAGGACAACGTCTGCGAATACAAAAGCGGAAAAGAGCTGGCTGAAAAGGGGCCGGACTTGGCCGAAAAGTATCAAGGCGAGGAACTCGTAAAAAACTGTCATCCGACCGAAATCGGTTTTATCCGTGAGGAATCGAGGTTGGGTTGGCTGGAACGCACGCTTCGTTACCGGATCTGGAGAATGGAAATTCGCTGGAATCGCATCGGAACCGTTTTACGATAAGTTTATGTCGGAGAAACGCATCGAACCGGAGGATTCTTCCGGATTTCAAAAGGACGCAAAACCGAAACCGAAGGAAGTTTCTCCTTGGGAATACGCCGGTTTGGGAATCGAATTCGCGGTCATCGTAGTCGGTTCCGTTTATCTGGGGAATTTCGTGGATGAAAAATTCCGTTCTTCTCCGTTTGGACTCCTGGTTTCCTGTCTTCTCGGATTTTCCTACGGAATTTATTATATCATCTACCGAACGACCGTAAAACGGTAATCGTTCCTCTTTCCGTTTGTGGGAACTCACGCGTTTTATCAGCGGAAGGGGAGCCGACCGTGTCGCCGTCCGCGTTCGTTCTATTCGGAATTGTGGGAACTCCTCAATCCAAACAAAGTCCGTGTTTTAAAAGGAAAAGTCCCTTTTTTTGTTTTGTAGGAACTCCTTTGAACATACGTTCATGAGGAGTTATAATTTCATAGAATCGATTTCCGAAGCAAAAAAAAGGGAAAATATCGGAATGAAACTTGTAGTAAAGGATGCGATTCTCCTATGAAAACCCAAACGCTACGAATGTTTCCGCCGATGCTGATCGGAATTTTATTCTTCTTTCAGTGTTCCCTCTTACAAACTAGGGAACGGGCCGTAGAACAATGGAGACAATCCGTTCTGAACTTGGAACGCTCGGGAGAAATCGGTTCCGAAAAACGCATCGCAGCCGAAAGGAATTTTCATTCCAACTTGGAATCGAATCGGAACTCATCCGAGGAAATCCAGGAATATATGCGCAATCTGATTCTTGTGGAAAGTGCGCGTAAGTTCAATTCTTACGTAGCCAAACAGAATTGGGAGAAAGCGGCTTCCGTTGCGGAACTATTCGACGCTTCCACGAAATATCTGGGAATCGGAGATGCGATCGTGGAAGGAACCAAGTCCGGAAATTCCTATTCCGCGCGGGAATATTTTACCGCGGATTTGATCGCTTATACTACACAATCCAAAGATTCCCGATTTTTAACTTTGATCGAACGTATGATTCCGAATCCGATCAGCGACGCTCGTCTGGCGTTTAATCTTTCCTGCTTACACGCGTTATACGGAAATAAAAAGGAAATGCTTCAGTATATGAAGATCGCGATCTTTTTAGGGAAGCCTACCGTGGACTTTGAAAAGGATCAGGATTTTCGCGGTTTTCGGAGCGATCCCGATTTCATTCGTACTCTTCTTTGGGGTGGTCCGGCGTTGGATCCTTCTTTGATTCCGCCGGCGATCGATCTTCCGCGCGGGAACCCCCGTCCGAGCCAGGTTCCGGCGCGATAAAATTCTCTTTTTTAAGTCCGGCTTTTTGCCCTTCTGAAACTGGATCGGGATGTGGGAACTCATACTTTCTCTGGGATTTTTATTTTCCGATAAAATCAATTGTCCGGTTTGGAAGAAGAGAACGTAGGAACTCCTCAAAACGTATCCGAAGACCGTTTCCGTTTTGCAGATCCCTCCCTTGGGTCCGCCGTGTGGGAACTCTCACACGAACAAGTTTTATCAATTGGATTTCTGCGGAATTTGTCTGTGGGAACTCTCACAAAAAACTCCCGTCAACTTTCAAAATCCCGACTACAATTCCCAAAATTGAATTTTCCGATTCGCGTTTCCGAAGTTTCCTGCAATTCGTCGTAAGAAATCGCAAATGCGGACCGAGAGCGGAGCGCGAAAAAGGAAACGACGTAGGAACTCCCAACGTGAATGGAAAAAAATATCTTTCCGGACTGGCGGTCTTGATCATAGCACTCGCCGGAATCGCTTCCGCTTATTATCCCGAAAGAAATTTCTTTCCGGGCGGCATCAGCGGACTTTTACTGATCGTACCGTTTTATCTACTCAAGATCCTGGTCGTACGGAAATTTCCCCAAAACGGAGTAAATTTTCAGATGGGTATCATAACCCTTTCGTTCTTTATAAACGGAATCGCACTTTGGAGCGCGGTTTCACAGAACGATAGTTCTGATTTTATAATTGGTTTTTTGATTGCCCATTTCAGCCACTTTCTAATAGTTGTATTCGCGAGCTGAATCTTCCGGAATCGCATAAAAACAAAAGAAACCCGGAATATCCGCCAATTCTGTGCAAGCCGGTCGTAGTTCGGCGACCTGCAATTGACTCGAAAAAATGTATCTAAACCAGACTTCTTCTATGACAAAAAAGTTCATCTTCTTTGCGCTCTTAGTCGTAATTCTTCCGTTCCAAGTTTTCGCGTCGGAAGAAGGTTCGCACGAAGCCTTCGATCTAAACGAGGTCATCGTTCACCACTTGATGGATAACGCGGAGTTTCCGTTTAACATCGGGGGTGTGAAGGTTTTCGAAGGGGAATCCGGTTTCGATTCTTCCAAAGAGACGATCTTTACCGATCACGAGACCGGAAAACGGTTCCACTTCACGGGCGGTTTCGACATGCACATCACGAAACGGGTTACGATGATGTGGATCGTGGCGCTGCTTCTCTTTCTCATTTTTATTCCCGCGGCTAAAATCATAGCGAAAGATCCTCTCAAGGTTCAGTCTCGTTTCGCCAACACTGTGGAAGTTTTCGTGAACTTTCTTCGCAAGGATATCGTGGACGAAAGCATGCACGGACATGGTCACGGGTATTATCATTATATCTTCACTTTGTTTTTCTTTATTCTATTTTGTAACTTGATGGGACTTGTGCCCTCCGTGGGCGAACTCGTCGCCGTGGCGGGAGAAGCGACCGGAGTGATGCACGTCGATCATCACAACCTTCCTTGGATCGCCAAGGTCTGGAGCGGAATTACCGTGACCGGAGATATCTCCGTAACGATGACGCTCGCGCTTCTTACGATGTTCCTGATTTACACGGCCGGTTTTATCTACCAAGGACCCAAGTTCATTTGGCATTCCGTTCCGAACGGGGTTCCCCTCCCGTTGTATCTGATCATGTGGCCTTTGGAGTTCATCGTTTCTCCTTTGGCAAAAACCTTCGCACTCACGGTGCGACTTTTGGCGAACATGACCGCCGGACACGTCATCATTCTCGCATTGATGGGATTCATCTTTCAATTTCAATCCTGGGGAATCGTTCCCGTATCCGTGATCGGCTCCGGATTGATCTACGTCTTGGAAATCTTCGTGGCTTTCCTTCAGGCGTATATTTTCGTTCTGCTCACTTCCTTATTCGTGGGATTGAGCATGCACAGGCACTGATTGTAGAATATTGCAGCAAACACAGGAGGCAATTAGCAATATGGAATTTGGATTAGGATATATCGGAGTAGGAATCGCTGCGGGGGTCGCAATTCTCGGAGCAGCACTCGGAATCGGTAGAATCGGCGGATCCGCTACGGAAGGAATCTCAAGACAACCGGAAGCGGGCGGTAAAATTCAAACCGCAATGATCATCGCTGCGGCTTTGATCGAAGGCGCGGCTCTGTTCGCTCTCGTGATCGCTTTCCAAGCTGCGGGAACTTTGAACGAAGGCGTAAAAGCTGTAGTCGCTCATCAGACGAAAGTTTCTGCTGCTGCGGCAACCGAAGAAAAAGGAAAGTAAAACTTGGTACTCTTAGCTGCTAAGGGATTAAGCCTCCTAGATGTGAACCCGGGTCTGGTAGTCTGGACTCTGGTCACCTTTCTGGTCGTAGTCTTAGTTCTGAAAAAGTTTGCCTGGGATGTGATTCTGAAGGCGCTCGACGAAAGGGCGGAAACGGTTCAGAACGACATCAAAAAGACCTCAGAACTCCGTTCGGAAGCGGAAGCTCTCCTGAAGGATTACGAAGCTAGGTTGAACTCTGCGAAGGATGAAGCGAACGCGATCGTCGCGGAAGCCAAATCCGATGCTTTGAAATTGAAGAACAAACTTCTCGAGGAAACGAACTCGGAAGTCAAGGCTCAGAAAGATCAGGCAGTAAAAGAGATCGAACTCGCCAAAGCGAAAGCTCTGGGACAGCTGCAGACGCAACTCGTCGAAATGACGATCACCGTCGCCGGTAAGGTTCTGGAAAAACAGCTGAAGAGCGAAGATTACAAAACTTTTATCGAAACCGAACTAAATAAACTGGGAAAACTGAGCGCATAAACCAATGAACGATTCCGGTGTTTCCAAAACATACGCTTCCGCACTTTTAGGGGCATCGAACGCTCCGGAAGAAGTGGAACAAGAACTCGGCGATTTAGTTCAGCTCCTTTTCCAAGAAGAAAAGATCAGAAATTTTTTTCTTTCTCCGACGGTAACTCTCGAAGAGAAAGAGAACGTTCTGGGAAAAAATCTCCGGGGAAAAATTTCGGACATTACCCTAAACTTTCTTGGAGTACTTTTGAATCGGGGAAGAATCATTCATCTTCCCGAAATTCAAAAACAATTCACCGTGGAGTTGGATAAGAAAAAGGGAAGGGTGCGCGCGAAAGTGAAAAGTTATCCTTCTTTAGAACCCGCTCAAGCGGCAAAACTCGGATCCATTCTTTCCGAAAAATTCAAGTCGGAATTCATTCTGGAAATTTCGGAAGACAAGTCCCTTTTGGGTGGATTCGTCGTACAATTCAACGACTTAAAAATCGAAAAATCAATCGCTTCCCAGCTGGTGGAAATCAAGAAGTCCATGCTGGAAAAGAAATTACCGGTTGGAGCCATCTATGAAAATTAAGACAGACGAAATTACGTCCGTTCTCAAGCAGGAAATTTTAAATTATAAGAAAGATCTGGGCGTGGAAGAAGTTGGAACGGTCCTCGAGATCGGAGACGGAATCGCCCGGGTATTCGGACTCAAAAACGTGATGTCCGGAGAAATGGTGGAATTCCAAAACGGAATCTTCGGCCAAGCGTTCAACCTCGAAGACAACTCCGTGGGTGTGGTCGTTTACGGAAATTATCTCGATATTCAGGAAGGATTCACCGTTAAAAGAACGAACCGAATTCTCGAAGTTCCCGTTGGTCCCGAACTTCTCGGACGCGTAGTGAACCCGTTAGGCGAACCACTGGACGGAAAGGGACCTCTCAACACGAAATTGACCCGACCGGTGGAATCTCCGGCACCGGGAATTGCGATGAGACAACCCGTCGGTGAACCGATGCAAACCGGTATCAAAGCGATCGACGCGATGATTCCCGTAGGACGCGGACAAAGAGAGCTTATCATCGGCGATCGGGGAACCGGAAAAACTTCCATCGCACTCGATACGATTCTCAACCAAAAAGGAACTGGAGTGATCTGCGTTTACGTCGCGATCGGTCAAAAGGCCTCCACCGTGGCTTCCACCGTGGAAATGCTTCGCAACAAGGGCGCGCTCGAATACACGATCGTGGTTTCCGCGACTGCGGCCGATCCGGCTCCTCTGCAATACATCGCTCCGTATTCCGGATGTAGTATGGCGGAATATTTTATGTATAACGAAAAGAAGGCGACCCTCGTGGTTTACGACGATCTTTCCAAACAAGCGGTTGCGTATCGTCAGATGTCCCTTCTGCTTCGCCGTCCTCCGGGTCGGGAAGCGTATCCCGGAGA
>NZ_NPEF01000249.1 GCF_002811955.1 Leptospira ellisii | reverse complement strand
ATTCCCAATTGCAGACGCTGATCCGCCACGCTACCGTTCTCGGAGAAACGAAATGCGAATGCGAAAAATTGGAACGGGCGTCCGGCGCGGAATCGGAGGAAGTCTCCATCTGTCTGCGCAAACTGGAAGAAGCGGAAAAAACCTATAAGGTCAATATCCGTTTGTATCGGGAACTGGCGGACCGGGGAGAGGTTTTGGTGCAGAATTCCTATAAAAAAAAATGCCCTCTTTAAAAACGCGAAAACCGATTCGTCTCGATTTTGGATTGTCTCGATTTTAGGTCGGGTCAAAACCGATTCATGAATCCGTTTCGCATTTTCGGAAATTCCTCCGAAAACCCGGACTACGAACAAAACCCCTCCGTTTTCACGAGCGGTCCCCTGCCCGATCTTTCCGGCGTTTACGAAATTTCCGTTCGAACCTCCTCGGGGGAAATTTCCGTGCGGATCGAGATCGAACAGAAGGAAGACGAAATTTTCGTCTCCGCTTTTTTTCCGGAAGTACCGGGATCGCCTTCCCGCCCTCCTAAAAAGCTGTTCGGTAAAATGACGGATCGGAACCGACATCACGTTCTTCTAAAATTCGAAAACGGAAAGTCGGAACGATACGTGTTTACGGAAGGACGTTTTTCGGGACACGGGTTTCTGCTCGATTCCGTTTAAACGATGTTCGGCGAAAATCGAAACATCACGCCGGAGATAATCGACCTTTTAGCGTTCTTTCCTTCGTTCGTTTCAGAATACTTTCATCTTCGTTTCATGATCCATATTCTTCAAACGATCCTCGAACAGGCGCACGCCGGCTATTGGGAAAAAAACCTTCCGGAAAATCGGAGTTATCTGAGTCCGGCGTGGAAGTCCATG
This sequence comes from Leptospira ellisii, assembly GCF_002811955.1. Lineage (GTDB taxonomy): Bacteria > Spirochaetota > Leptospiria > Leptospirales > Leptospiraceae > Leptospira > Leptospira ellisii. Next base: position 4,493 of record NZ_NPEF01000249.1, on the reverse strand, counting down.
CTCGGTTATACGAACGAGGAGTTGGAGGATTCCCTTCTCGCGTGGGAAGAACACATTCACCCGGAGGATCTTCAATCTTGTCGGGGAGAATTCGAGGATTACCTTCTCTGTAAGGACACACAACGTCCCTACGAAGTGGACGTGCGTTTTCTGCACAAAAACGGAGAGATCGTTTGGTTCAAGTGTACTTGTAAGGTGGTGGAGCGTAATCCGCACGGAGAACCGACTCTGATGCTCGGCACATATTTCGACGTAACCGAATCCAAGCGGACGCAGGCGGATCTGCAACACGCTGTGGATCGTTTGGCCTTGGCTACGAGAATCGCCAAGGTGGGAATTTGGGATTTCGATATTCTTAAAAACCGTCTCGTATGGGACGACGCGATGTTCGAATTGTACGGAATAGAGCCGAAGAATTTTTCCGGTCGTTACGAGGATTGGGAATCCGGATTGCACCCCGGGGATCTGGAAAGATGTAAGGGCGAATTGCGAGCGGCCTTGGACGGCGCCGGCGAATTCGACACTCAGTTCCGCGTGGTTTGGCCCGGCGGAGAGATCCATCATATCAAGGCGATTGCGATCATCCAAAGATCCGCGTCGGGCAAACCGTTTCGTATGCTCGGTACGAATTGGGACATCACCGAGCACAAAAATTCCGAGATCGCCCTCAAGGAAAGTTACGAACTCAACCGAGTTTTTATCGAAAAGGCTCCTTCCGCCATCGCCATGTTCGACACGGATATGCGTTACTTGGCCGCTTCCAGACAATGGCTCATCGATTATCATCTGGAGCACGAGGAACTCGTCGGCCGCTCCCACTACGACGTTTTTCCAGAGATCGAAGAGGAATGGAAATCGATTCACAAGGAATGCTTGCAAGGAAAGGTGTTGAGGAGAGAAGAGGAAGCGTTCGTGCGAAAGGACGGAACGATTCAGTGGATTATCTGGGAAGTTCGCCCTTGGTATGTTTCCCAGAATAAGGTCGGCGGTATTCTGATGTATACGGCCGACATCACCGCGTTAAAACGAAAGGAATTTGAAAGAGGAAAATTGGAGGAGATCCTCAATCGAACCAATGAAGCGGCGCAAATCGGCGCCTGGGAATTGGATCTCGCGACCAACACACGCGTTTGGAGCAAGGTGACGAAAGATATCTTCGAGGTTGCGGAGGATTATATTCCCACTGCGGAACAAGGGGCGCGTTTTTTTAAGAGCGAAAAGGAAAGAAAAAAGGCGGCCGACGCGCTTGAGGATTCCGTCAAAACCGGAAAGCCGTTCGATCTGGAGATCGAGATCGTAACCGCCAAAGGAAACTTCCTCTGGACCCGTTCGATCGGAAAACCGGAATACAGATCCGACGGAAAGTGCATTCGGATCTCGGGGACGTTTCAGAACATCCAAGAGCAAAAACAGAAGGAACTGGCTTTGCAGAGGACGTTGGACATCGTAAAGGAGCAGAACGAACGTTTATTGAATTTTGCTCATATAGTTTCGCATAACCTCCGTTCCCACGCGGGTAACATAACTATGTTGTTGAAGATTCTGGAGGAATCCCAGAGCGAAACCGAAAAAGAGGAGGTGATCGGCTATATCACCAAAGCCTCGGACAGTCTTATGGAAACCGTTCTCAATCTGAACGAAGTCATTTCGATCCAGACCAACAAAAATCTTCAAAACACGGAAATCGGTCTCCGGGATTATATCGAACGCGCGCTTCGTTCCATTTCCGGCGAAATCCAAAGATATAAGGTGAAGATCAACAATCTGGTTCCGGACCGTATTCGGATCTTTTACAACGCTGCTTATATGGAGAGTATTCTTCTTAATTTTCTGACCAACGCCGTCAAATACAGGCATCCGGACCGGATTCCCGAAATCACCCTCAGCGCGACCTACGAAAAGAACCGTTTGATCCTGAGTATCGAGGACAACGGACTCGGGATCGACATGAATCGATACGGAGAGAAATTGTTCGGCATGTATAAGACCTTCCATAACAATCGGGACGCGAAGGGAATCGGTCTGTTCATCACCAAAAACCAGGTCGAGGCGATGGGAGGGAAGATCGAAGTGGAGAGTCGATTGAATTTGGGAACGACTTTCCGGATCATTCTCGTATAAAATCCCCGTTTTTTTTTTACCGAATTCTTCCGATCCCATTCTAATGTTTACGTATGAAAATTCTTTCCATATCCGGAAGCATTCGATCCGAATCCAACGCCTCGGCTCTCTTACGCGCGATCGCCAAAACCGCGCCGCCCGAAATGGAGGTGATCGCCTATTCGGGGTTAGATGATTTGCCTCATTTTAGTCCGGATCGGGACGGGGATCCTCCGCCGGATTCGGTTCGAATCTACCGTGAAGCCCTCAAAAACGCGGACGGGGTTCTTATCTGCACTCCGGAATACGCGCATAACTTGCCGGGTGTTCTGAAAAATTCCCTGGATTGGGTCGTCGGTTCGGGGGAATACGTGGACAAACCGGTGATGGCCCTCGGTTCTTCCCCTTCGTATCTAGGCGGAGAAAAGGCTCTTCAATCGCTACTGGTCACGTTACGCGCCATGAACGTGGCCGTAGCGGAGGAGTGTTCCTTTCCGATTCCGCTTTCCAGGCGGAAGATCGACGAACGCGAGGAATGGACGGACGAGGAGATGCGCAAAAAAATCTCCGACGCGTTAGTCGTCTTTTCGGAAGCTATTCGTCGATCGATTCAAAACAGGGAAACGGCGTAATCGTTTTTCTATTTCCGCTTTGAGGCCGTCTTTCCCTTTTGGGCCGATTTTTTTTTCGGCGACGAGGCGGTTTTTGCGGATCCGGACTTCTTCGCGGCTTTTTTCCCTGCGGATTTTCGGGCATCGTTTCGTTTTGACGCCGTCGTTTTCTTTTTCTCCGACGCGGAAGGACTGAAATAACGGAGGATACGGTCCGCAACGTTTTCCCATCCCGCGTCCAACATTAGGTTGTGACCCATATTCGGAAAAATCTCCGATTCCGCTCCGTAGATTTTCGCAGTACGTTTCACTTCCCAAGGGGGAAAAAATCTGTCCTTTTCGCCGCCGAGCACGAGAAGGGGGGTTTTTATCCGATCCGTTTTCGGAAGACGGAAAAGCAACATATCCAAAAACGCGAGAAAGGATTCGTTCTGTATTAGAGAAGCGTAATAGAATGTCTTGTCGTCGCTTAACGATTTGGAGAAAAAAAGTTCCTGAGTGAGTTTCGGATCCTCCACGATCGGAAAAAGGGAAAGGGTTCCGAGCACGCGTAAAAAGCGGATCGGATGTTTTAAGAGCAATTCCAACGTGATCCTAAAAACTCCGTGCGGCGGAACGCTCGCCAAAAGGACCGCCTTCGGTACGGGGGAGGTTTCCAATATCTTTTGAACCACCAAACCTCCCATGGAATGTCCGACTAAAACGGTGGAATCGGGGAGTTGTCCGAGGACCTCGCGCACGTCGTCCGCGTAATTTCGGATCGAATTCCACCGGAACGAACCCTGATTAGGACTTTTTCCATGACCTCTAAGATCCAGGGAATATACGTCGAATCCCGCTTTTTGAAAATAGGGAACGAAATTCTCCTTCCAACACCAGGCTCCGTGCCAAGCGCCGTGGATGAAAAGGATCGGAACGTTCCCGGATCCTTTCGGGGATTTTACGGACGAGGGGTTGAATTCGTAGTGCACCATAGGAGGCAAAATTCTCGCCGATACTTCGCGGACTTCAACGAAAAAACGAAACGATCGAAAAAAGGAATCAAAAATACGAACGAAGGAAAGAACGCTAAAAGGTCGATTATCTCCGGCGTGATGTTTCGATTTTCGCCGAACATCGTTTAAACGGAATCGAGCAGAAACCCGTGTCCCGAAAAACGTCCTTCCGTAAACACGTATCGTTCCGACTTTCCGTTTTCGAATTTTAGAAGAACGTGATGTCGGTTCCGATCCGTCATTTTACCGAACAGCTTTTTAGGAGGGCGGGAAGGCGATCCCGGTACTTCCGGAAAAAAAGCGGAGACGAAAATTTCGTCTTCCTTCTGTTCGATCTCGATCCGCACGGAAATTTCCCCCGAGGAGGTTCGAACGGAAATTTCGTAAACGCCGGAAAGATCGGGCAGGGGACCGCTCGTGAAAACGGAGGGGTTTTGTTCGTAGTCCGGGTTTTCGGAGGAATTTCCGAAAATGCGAAACGGATTCATGAATCGGTTTTGACCCGACCTAAAATCGAGACAATCCAAAATCGAGACGAATCGGTTTTCGCGTTTTTAAAGAGGGCATTTTTTTTTATAGGAATTCTGCACCAAAACCTCTCCCCGGTCCGCCAGTTCCCGATACAAACGGATATTGACCTTATAGGTTTTTTCCGCTTCTTCCAGTTTGCGCAGACAGATGGAGACTTCCTCCGATTCCGCGCCGGACGCCCGTTCCAATTTTTCGCATTCGCATTTCGTTTCTCCGAGAACGGTAGCGTGGCGGATCAGCGTCTGCAATTGGGAAT